>NZ_AUTR01000070.1:0-128029 GCF_000497875.1 Pseudoalteromonas sp. S8-8 | reverse complement strand
CCCGCCATGAGGATAGTGTCTACCTAGGTCTCGCCGATAACGCTTGCTACAACATTACAAACTTACCATGCACATGAGGTGCAATTATGTTGATAAGTTTACTCATTACTGAGCGGGCTACTCCCCTAAGAGGCGGGCATTATTCCACAAAACTTTTGCGTGGTAAATATTAAGAATCGAATATAGTTAATTTATTCGGGAGTAATAAAGTTAGCTTTTGGCAATTAGTTGATAGTCAGGAAAGAGCGATAAGCCGTCACTCAGGTGAGTTGTCATTAACTTAGTAAGAATAAAAGGAAACTATCTCCTTTTTCATATGTGTAAATAAACTACAGTAAGCATAATATTTATAGCTGGTAATAATTTACACTATTTGATAATAATAGAAGCTCATGAAATAAGGACGTTTTCGCTCTAAGATAGGGAAAGTGTCCTTTGATAAAGCTGTTAGCAGTATGGCATTGACCTGTCGTTAAGGTGACGCAAATGTGTCGTATACAAAAAAGGAGTTTTTGAACAGGATATAGCTTCAATATATTCATGTGAGAAATACAAATGGAAATGAAACTAAACGCTAAAAAAATTATAGAAGAACGTAAAGTCAGAGCTTGGAGTCAGCAACATTTAGCTGATGTTAGTGCTGTAAGTTTAAGAACCATTCAAAGAGTAGAAAATAATGGTTCAGGTTCATTGGAAACTGTTAAAGCATTAGCTTCCTGTTTTGAGCTAGATGTTACTAAGTTATTCCAGCCTGAAATCCCATTAAAGAAAAATCACTCTAAATCCAAAATAGCAGTGTTATCTTCAATGATTGCAGCCATTTTCAGTAGTGTTTTATTTCTAGTGCCATCTACAATGGCATCAGATATTAAGATAAACTCAGATAAAGTTACAACATCTAAAAATAATGATTATCGAGTTTACAGTAACAATGTAGAGATTTTCTTGCCAAAAACTCTTACTTATGAAGTGTTAGTTGATTCAAAGTGGGAAACAGCTACACCGGAAATAGCCAGTGGTAGTGTAAAGATCTATTTGGGTAACTCAGTTGTTTTTATTGAAAAAGCAATAATAACAAGAACTGAAAAAGGAACGAAAATCACTACTAATTATGCAAAATTTACTAACACTGACTAATATACTGCTAATAAGTGTCTAAGGTTGCGACCATCCATCTCCAGCCACTCGACAACATAAAATGTTGATAATAATTGGCAAGGTATCTTACTGTGTCGGATGGCGCTTCGCTTATCCGACCTACACTGGCACAAACCGGAAATCACCTACCCATAAATTCCGTATTTATACATTAAGGTTTTTAAAGCCTTAATGTAATTAATTTTCAACCATTCAAATATTTGCCTAAACCTAACCTTACTTAGATTTAAGGTGAACTTTAATTAATAAATCTCAATCTGAGTGCCACACCTTGCTTAAAATTCAAACTATTCTCAAGCTGCCGCGAATTCTCAATTTAAGTGGCACTGGCCAAAAAAAATTTTAAATAATACATATTAGCTAAATAACAATTGATAACCATTTTCGTTTAGATTAGTATGTACGCACTAAATGAAATTGAGAGTGGTTTGTATTCATGTATATTTGTCTATGTCACGGTGTGACTGATAAAAAAATTGAGCAAACAATTGACGATGGTGCAACGACCATGCGTGAATTAACTAAAGAGCTTAAAGTAGGCAGCCAATGCGGTAAGTGTTGTGGTTGTACTAAAAAGATCCTTAATCGCAGACTTATTCAGATTGCTGATGTAACGGATCAAGTTGCTTAATTACATATAAAAACTTAGATATAAAAAAAGCAGCTTTTTAGCTGCTTTTTTTATGCTTGTTACTATTTACAGTTGAGACTGCAAGTAGTTTTTAATACCCGTATTTTTAATAAGTAATTGTTGGGTTTCTAACCAATCAATTTGCTCTTCTTGTTCATTTAAAATGTGATCAAGAGCTTCACGGGTAATATAATCTTTTTTGTTTTCAGCCAGTTTAACTGCGCTACGTAACTCATCAATAGTATCGAGTTCAAAACCCATATTAGCTGCAATCATTTCTTCGCTGTTTTCACCAATACGTAATCGGCCTAAGTCTTGAAGATTTGGTAAGCCTTCTAAAAACAAAATACGTTCGATTAAACGATCGGCGTTTTTCATTTTTTGAATTGATACTTTGTAATCTGCTTTGTCTAGTTGAGTGAAACCAAAATCTTTAAACATGCGTGCATGTAAAAAGTATTGGTTAATACCAACAAGCTCATTAGCGAGTACTTTATTAAGCGCTGCAATAACGTCTTTATCGCCTTTCATAATATGCTCCTACTAAGCCATTTGTGCTTGATGATAATTTTCAGAACCAATCTTATCAATTAAGCCAAGTTGTTGCTCTAACCAGTAAACATGGTCTTCTTCGGTATCAAATAACAGTTTTTCTAAAATGCTACGAGATTGATAATCTTGTTGTTCTTCACATATTGCGATGACGTCTTTAACACACGCAACTACTTCAAGCTCTAGTGTTAAATCGTTTTGCATCATGCTTTTTACATCGTTACCGATAAGTAAATCACGGCGCTTAGTCATATTTGGTACACCTTCTAAAAACAAGATGCGCTTAATAAGCCAGTCTGCGTGATCTTTTTCTTCTTCCATTTCGTGGTTAAGGCGCTCGTATAGTTTGTTTAAACCCCAGTCGTCATACATGCGCGAGTGTATAAAATACTGATCGATTGCTGCTAATTCGTTAGCTAACAATGTATTAAACGCATCGATTACTTTTTGATTACCTTTCATGATAAATCGCCTTAACTATTTCAATTGTATGCAGTGTAGTACAAATAACCTATATTGCAAGTTTTCTCTATAAAAATCATTGCGTTACTATTGGTTTTGATTCTTATTTAAGTTTGCGTTACTGCTTGGTTTATGGACAGTTTTTTATTTGCATTAGCATCTAATACACGCCCTAGATAAAAAGTGAGATGTTTATTTATGTGGGATTTGTTGAGCATATAGGCATGCAGGGCATGCCTATTACGTGCGTTTATTTGTTAAAATTGATATTTAGCACCCAGCGTTGCGGTTGTGCCTAATCCTTTAATGTTATATCCACCGTAGGTGTATGCCTGTGCGCGGGCAGGGTAGTAATCACTATTGAATAGGTTTTCTATTCCAAAATACCCACTCCATTGAGCGTTAACATTGTATTGGCCACTTAAGTTAAATGTGTTGTAGCTACTAACAGGGCCCTGATCGCCAGAGTATTGGCCTTGCGCATTTTTATCAAAACGCTTTCTGTCGCCTACATATAAAAAGCTCATTGCAAGAGATAGTTCGTCATTTGTTTGCCACGTTACATTCGCTGTTGCTTTAGGTGGGCTAATTTGACTTGCGCCTAGATAGTCATCAGCTTCGGTGTTTTTACCTTCTACGTAACTGTATGTGGCGCTTAACTTAAGGTCTTGGGTAATAGTGTAATTAACTAACCCTTCGTAACCCCATATTTCTTGTGGCGCACGCACAGGTTCGTAAACTCCTGTTACTTCATTATACTCATTACTTGTACCAAGCTCTGAGGTACTTCTGTAAAGAGCAAATTCAAAACGTACGTTTTCAAACTGTGAGGTAAAACCAACTTCGTAATTGTCGATTATTGAGGCTTGTGTTTGAATAAGTGCAATGTCGTCAACGGTTGCAGCGCGAAGTAAGCGACCTATATCAGAAATATCAGAGCCCTGTGAGTAACTAAAAAACGGGCTAAAGACATCGGTTAAGTTATATTTAATACCGGCATTATAGGTTGTTGCATCGTAATTAATGGTGTCGCCACGCACATTTAATGGTACTGAACATTGCGATGCGGTTTTGCAAAGTTTTAGCGTTTGGTAGTCACTTACGCTCAAATCAATGCTTTCGTTTCTTACACCCGCTTTTACAATAATGTCGTCGTTTATTACCCATTTTGTTTGTAAAAAGCCTGCCACACTTTCCATGTCCATTTCTGGCACCCACACACGGCCATCTACTAAAGGTTGCGATGTTTTATCGTTTAAGGCATCAATACCGTAGATTAGGGTGGCTGTTACGTTTTCAAAATCAAACTGACTATTAAATGTAGCTCTGGCACCTTGCTTGTCTGATTTAATAACCGATTGACCACCGCTATAACCTTCATCAAGATTGGCTAAAGCGGTTGAGAAAAAGAATACGTTTTCTATATTTTGTTTATACAGATCGAGGGTCATTTGTGTGTTTTCAAACAACGCGTAATCAACATATTTTAGGGTTATATTTTCGTTGCCTTCTGGGCCTTGCGGTTTACCTTGTTTTTGAAGCTCTAAGGGGACGTGTATAGCGTATGTTTTTTCCCCTATATTGCCATCGCCAGTAACATCGCCTAAATCAGTTTTTTGCTGTGAGCTGTAAAAGTTATAGCTAAACTGCAGTTGCTTTTCGTCGTCAAAATCATAAGTTAGTTTGGTAAAATAGTTTTGAGTTTCAGAGTCTGATAAACCATATTGCAAGCCTAAAATATCGCCCTCTGCATCGCGTTGTACGCCGTTTTCTTCATAGCTTGCCGTTAACAGGTAGCTTAGTTTATCGAGCTTTCCGTTTACTGCAGCCGCTATTCTACCGCCGCCACTTTCTGCTAATTTAACAGCGCTAAAGCGGCTTGAAATACTTATTTCACCTTCAGGTTTACCATCACTGCGAGCCTGTTTTGTTATGTAGTTAATAATGCCACCTGAGGCACCATTACCATAAATAGACGTTGCGCCTTTTATGACTTCAATGCGCGCTATTGCGCTGGCGTCTAACGTTTTTACGCCTAAAGAACCATTACGAAGAGGGGTTGATTGCGGTACACCATCAATCATTATTAATGGCGCACGACCGCGTAGTGTTTGTCCTGAATTACTTGAACTGCCTGTATCTGGGGCAAGCCCTGGAACCATTTGCGCGAGTAAGCTCCCCAATTCTGAGCTTACTTTTAAATGCTGTTGTATTTGTTGCTGATTTATAACGGTAATCGAGGCAGGTACTTCGTCAATGTTCTCTGATATGCGGCTGCCAGATACAATGACATGCTCTAACTGATCAGAAGTGTATTCATTTTTATTATTTTCATTTGCTAACGTGTTAGTACTTATTGCAACAGCAATAAGGCAAAGCGAAGTTTTTAACATGGGGTGTCTTAGTTGATAACAATTTACGTAATGGTAATTATTATCAACTAATGACGCAAGTGTTAATGAGATTTATTTCCATTTATGGCGTTTTAACCAAAAATATACACCGCTTACAATAAAAAATGCGAGTGAAAGGGCTATTAATAACCATAAAAACTGCACAATAGGACCTGCAAAATCACCAATGTGAAACTTATACTTAAAGTTCCATGCTTGTGTTGTGAAGTTGGTTTTACTGGCGTCAAATGAGTTTAATACTTTACCAGTAAATGGGTTAGTCCAAACCCAGCTGTAAGCGTGGCTTTCGCCAGGGTTTTGCATTCTCAGTGCAATTACTTCGTCATCATTTTTAGGTAAGTAAATTCTATATACTTTACCATCCGGAAATACGTTCTCTGCATTTTTAATTGCTTCATTGTAGTTTAACGCAGCTTGAGAAGCGGCTATTATTTTTGGCGCTTCAGGTCTTTGTTCTACTTTATTAAACGTTACAAATTCTAATACAGATTGAGTTTGTGTTTTCCAGTTAAATGCCATACCAGTAAAGGCAATAAGCATAAGGGGTATAAAAAAGTAAACACCAAGCACTGTATGTAATTGATACATGAGCACTCTAAATTTGGCTTTTGGTTTTATAGCTAAACGTTTAACTCTGTTTTTGGGCTTTACCCATAAATAAAAGCCGAGTAATACATTTATTAAAAGTGGCAATGCACACACCGACATCCAATTTCGAAAGGTTTTTTCACCCTTACTGTTTTCAAACAACAGCCAGCGATGCAATCCCATCGCAAACCCATAAATAGTATCTGTTGATTCATAGACGTTTAGTACACTCCCAGAGTAGGGATTAACACTGGCGTAATATTTATTGGCTAACCTAAATTGCCATGCGGCGTTTGGCGCTTGTTCGGGCATAAAAAAAGTGATTTTTTGCTTAGTTTGAGCTCGTACATTTTGTATAAGTTCATCGTAAGGCATTAAATTTTCTTGTGGTGTTACTTGCCATTTTGCAGGCTCTATTAAGTGCTGTATATCTTTTGCATAAATCATAACAGCACCGGTTAAGCTCACTATTAATAAAAATAGTCCGCTAATAAGGGCAAGGCCTAAATGAATTCTACGTAACCAAAGTTTCAAAAACGGTATCTCATTATGAGTTAATGGCAATATTGTAAATGATAATACGAGCTGTTTTCAATTAAATAGTTATGTATTTGGTTTAGCTTGTTATTAAGAACATTAAATTGGGCTTTAATTTGCGATTGGTCGGATTTCTATTATGCAATTTTCGATATTAAAATTGTCGTGTAAAAAGCTTTTTATTGTTGGCAAATTAATTAAGTGCTGAGTGCTAATAACAAGCTCACAATAATTTTCTTTATCATCTAGTTGCCAAAGCTTAATGCTAACTACCGATTCGATATTAAATTCATTGCTAATAGCATGTGATATTGCGTGTGTATCAATGTTGCTAGGCGCTGCTTGCATTAAAATTTTGCAGCTTTGCTTTAATAGTAAAATGCCATGATAAATTACATACACAGAAATAAGCACAGTGGCAATTAAATCAACAATATACCATTGGTATAAAATAATTAAGGTGCCTGCAATAATAACAACAATAGATGCCATTGCATCTGATACGTTATGAATAAAGGCCGCTTTTATATTTATACTGTGATTTGCTCCAGCTCGGTAGGTTAAATACGCTGTTGCTAAATCAATTACCAACGCTATTGCTGCCACCCACACAACTATCCAGCCATTAATTGGTTGAGGGTTTAAATAGCTCGAAATGGCTTCAAAAATTAAATACACGCCAATTAATATTAATGTACTGCTATTAAAAAGTGTGGCAAGTATTTCAGCGCGTTTATAGCCAAAATGATGAGTGCCGTCAGCAGGCTTATTACCAACTTTACGTGCAACCAAGGCTATAAATATAGCGGCAGCATCACTTAAATTATGAAGGGCATCGGCTATAAGTGACAAGCTGCCCGAAAATATCCCGCCAATAACTTGGGCTACGGTTAGCAATACATTAATAACCACAGCGACGGTGAGCTGTTTATTGCTTTGGTTTTCGTCTACATGACTATGTGAGTGATCGTGCGCCATAATGCCCTCAAACGCATTGATTAAATACTGCTTATATCACGAGGAGTTTAAAACAGCTACAGAAGTTGTAGCGTAAGCAAGTGTAATTATAAGTTAGTAATAAAGGCGTATTTTTTAAAAAATGTGAATTTAAGATTGTAACGCTAAATACCCAGTTTTTAAGGAGTTTACCGCTCAAAACTTGCGTCTTTATATATTTAGTGCATTAATGTAAGTAATATTAAATGATTATAAGTTGCTGGATATTAAGCATGGACAAAGGTTTAAACTTTGGTGAATTAACAGGTAAAGGACAGTCTGTTCGAAGTAAGTTAATTATAACCTTTATAATTATAGCCTTAGGGCCACTTTGTATACTTACGTGGTTTAGTCTTGAACATGTAAATAGCACGCTTAAACAAAATGCAGACACTGAACTTAACGAGCTTAATAATATAGGTAAGCAATTTGCTGATATTTGGTTTACAGACCATGTTAAAGATTTATATTTGCTTAGATCACAATTTGATATCAGCCCCAATAAAAAGCAAAAATTAATTAATCAATTTATTGAGCAGTATGATTTTGTTAATCATGTAGAGCTTATTGATGTAAACCTCGTTAATTCACTACCTTCATCACCTTTTTTAAATGTTATTAAAGAGCCGCGCTTTAATAACATACGTTCTGGGATTATAAATACAGGTAAAATCCAATTCCAGTCAATGACTGCCTCAGGGCGTGAATATCATATTATTGGCTTACCGATATTAAATGATGAAAATAAGCTACAAGCAATATTGCTTGCAGCTATAAATTTAAATGGCTTATTAAATAATCTAAGTAAAATACACGCTGCTAATAAAGACATAACATTTTATGTTATGCACAATAATAAAATTCAAAAAAGTAATATTTCAGACGATACCCAACCATCATTTTTCTCTCCAAATGGCTCACCAACACAACGTGTTTTTTCTTATATTGATAAAAATGAAGTCACTTTATATGGGTATATTAATTCATTAGAGTTTTTAAATGAGTCTGGCTGGCAGCTACTTGTATCAAAACCAAAAGAAGTTGCACTACAAGGTGCTAATTATTATAAGCAGCTCGCTGTATTAACTAATTCAGGTGCCTTACTGCTGATATTAACGTTGTCGTGGTGGTTTGGTCGCCGGCTGTCTCAGCCTTTAATTAACTTAGCTAAAATTGTCGAAAATATTACAAAAGGCGATTTAGTTAAAGTTCCAATAATAAACGATAGCATTGAATTTAATCAGCTTTCATTGGGCTTACGTAAGTTAGTAGCCGTAAAAGAAGAACAACAAAGTATATTACAAAAACAACGTTCGGCACTTCAAATTGCATTAAAACAATTAGCAGAACAAAAAAGTGCATTAGATGAACATGCCATTGTTGCGGTAACTGACTTACATGGCACTATTACTTTTGTAAATAAGAAGTTTTGTGAGATCAGTGGTTTCGACGAACATGAATTAATAGGCGAAAATCATCGCTTATTAAATTCAGGTAAACACGAAAAAAAATTCTTTAAAAATATGTACAAAACGCTTAAACGCGGTGATGTATGGAACGGGCAAATCTGTAATAAAGCTAAAAATGGTGGTTTTTATTGGGTAGATACCACCATTGCACCATTTTTAGATGAAAACGGTATACCACAAAACTATATTGCTATTCGTACCGACATTACAGCGCTTAAGTTACAAGAGCTAGAGCTTGAACAGCACAAAACACAGCTACAACTAGTGATTGACTCAACAGCAGTGGGTATTTGGGATTGGTACATTGATACTAAAAATGTGACATTTAATAACCGCTGGGCCGAGATTATAGGTTACAAGCTCAGTGATATTGAACCTTGTACTATAGATACTTGGTATACCTACGCTCACCCTGATGATTTAGCTATGTCGGAGAAAAAACTTCAAGCGTATTTTTCCGGCGAGACTGACTATTATGTTAGTGAAGCCCGCATGAAACATAAAAATGGGCATTGGATCTGGGTTCTCGATACTGCAAAAATAGTTGAGTGGAATACCGATGGTTCTCCAAAACGCATGATCGGTACGCATTTAGATATATCAGATCGAAAATCTACAGAGCTTGAGCTACAAGGAAGCCGAGACAGATTTGCATCTTTGGTATCAAATATCCCTGGCATTATTTATAGGTGTAAGTTTGATGACAAATTAAGCATGCTTTACATGAGCGAGCAAGCGAGTGAAATAACCGGTTATTCACCCGATGAGTTGATACACAATGAAGACCTTTGCTTCTTTGATTTAATATGTGAAGACGATTCTCAAAAAATAAAAGATGAAATTGTCCGTTGTGTTAGCGCTAAGCAGTCATGGTCTGTTGAGTATAGAATTAAAGCCCGCGATGGCTCTTTGCATTGGGTAAACGAAAAAGGCCAAGCGATTTACGCAGATGATGGCAATATATTGTATTTAGATGGATTTATTTTAGATATTACAGAACGTTACAATACACAATTAAAAATAAGCCGTCAGCAAAGCCTGCTTGAATCAATGAGTAAGCAAGGCCAGATTGGTGCATGGGAGATGGACCTAGATGCGCATACTCTTTATTGGTCTGATGAAGTTAAGGTTATCCACGAAGTACCAGAGGGATTTGAGCCGAGGATAGATACTGCTATTGATTTTTATAAACCAGGAATACACCGAGACACTATAAGTACCTTATTTGAATGCGCTGTGACTTTAGGTGAAAGCTGGAGTGTAGAGCTTATTATTTTGACCTATTCGGGGCAAGAGCGTTGGGTTAAATCAATGGGCCAAGCAGAGCTTAAAGATGGTAAATGCGTACGTGTTTTTGGCTCATTTCAAAGTATTGATGCACATAAGCGCCTTGAACTCGAAAGCGAAAAAGCAAACCGCTATAACAAAAATTTAGCCGCGCTTACAGTCGCACCTGAAGTGCAAAATAGTGATGTAGAGCAAGTTAAAAAGCTAGCCGTTAAATCTATGTGCGAAGTGCTAAATGTTGCACGTGCGTCGGTATGGATTTTTAACGATCAACGAGATGTAATGACATGTCATAGTTTATACATAGATGGACAAGGGTTTGTAGATACAGATGCTGTTTTAACTGCTAAAGACTACCCTGCATATTATAGCGCCATTTATAAGCAAAACTTAGTAGCCATTGATGATGTTTATACGCACCCAGCAACTGTTGATTTTATAGAAGCGTATACAAAGCCATTAAATATTAAATCGATGCTTGATGCAGTAATAGCAACTGGTGATGGTAATTTAGGTATTTTGTGCGCTGAAACGGTAGGCGAACATCACAATTGGACGCAAAGTGAAGAAACGTATCTTCGATCATTGGCTACTTTAGTGGGAAGTACTTTAATTTCTCAGCAACGAAAAGTAATCAGTGAGGAGTTAAAAGTAGCCCTTGTAAAAGCAGAAGATGCAGCCATTGCGAAGAGCCAATTTTTAGCAACCATGAGCCATGAAATAAGAACGCCAATGAATGGTGTACTCGGTATGCTAGAACTTGTTCAATTAGAGTCACTCCCTAAACCAATAGAAACAAAAGTAGGTATAGCGCACTCTTTATTGGGTGTAATTAACGATATTTTAGATTTCTCTAAAGCCGAAGCGGGTAAAATTGAACTTGAAGAGATTAACTTTAATGGACGTGATTTAATTGGCGAAGTTGCTGCCGCACAAGCATTGACTGCTCAAGAAAAAGGTATAGAAATAATTTTAGATTTGGTAGCGCTAGAGCCTTCGCAGTTATGCGGAGATCCTGGGCGGATTCGACAAGTACTTACTAATTTGCTGAGTAACGCCGTTAAGTTTACGAGTAAGGGCGAGGTTGTGGTAAGCGCCAAAATTAATAAAGTGGCTCAAGGTTTAGAATTTGTTGCAAGTATAAAAGATTCAGGCATAGGAATAAGTGAAGAAAAGCAACAGCAGTTATTTACCCCTTTTTCTCAGGTAGATGCATCAACAACGCGTGAATACGGGGGCAGTGGCTTAGGGCTGGCTATTTGTAAGCAGCTTTGTGAGTTAATGGGAGGAGCAATTTCTCTTACAAGTGAAGCAGGTAAAGGGAGTACCTTTACCGCCACTATAATGCTAACTCCGGGAGATCAAAAAGAGCGTTATATTCCTAATATTAATATGGAAGAGCTAACAGTTTTAGTTGTTGACGATAATGAGACAAATCGAATTGTAATTTCACAACAGCTTGAACATTGGGGCGCTAAGGTTGCACTCGCATGTGATGCACGCGAAGCACTTGATATGTGCGCGCAGCAATATAAAGATAAAAATTGCATGTATGATATTGCAGTGCTTGATATGCAAATGCCAGGAATGGATGGCATAGAGCTGTGTAAAGCACTAAAAGCACATGAACATTATAAATCAATGCCACTTGTAATGATGACTAGTATTGCAGGTATGGAAGGCGCGCAGCGTTATTCTGATGCTGGCTTTCAGGCATATTTTCCTAAACCAGTAACCACTGCCGATTTAATTTCTGCACTGTCGGTTATAACGAGTAATGATGCAGGCGAGGCGCTCCCACTTGTTACGTCAGGCTATATTTCGTCACTTAAAAAAGAAAAAATGCAGGAGTCTTCCCAAATACTACTGGTGGAAGATAATCCAATTAACCAACAGGTGGCTAAATTAATGCTCAAAAAGCTTAATTGTGACGTTACTATTGCTGGGAATGGCCAATTAGCGATTGATATATTAGAAGCGCATGATTCAGGATATTTTAAGCTTGTACTTATGGATTGCCAAATGCCTGTTATGGATGGTTTTGCTGCAACCGCTGCTATTCGTAAAGGCGTGGCGGGCATACAGCATAAAAACATTAAAATAATCGCTATCACCGCAAATGCAATGAACTCAGATAAAGAGCGTTGTATAACAGCTGGAATGGATGACTACTTGAGTAAACCTATTCAATTAGATATTTTAAAAGATAAATTAGAGCAGTATATTTAAGGTAAAAATACAATGAGCCAACCCGTTATAATACGTGATGCAAAACCAAGTGACGCAAAAACAATTTTGCACTTTATTACCGAACTTGCCATATATGAAAAAGAACCTGATGCAGTAAAAACAGACGAGCAGGCAATTTTAGATACTCTGTTTAGTGAAGGTGCAACTGCGCACAGCATAATTTGTTTAGAAGGTGATGAGGCAATTGGTTTTGCGGTATATTTTTATAATTACTCTACCTGGTTAGGTAAAAATGGCCTATACCTTGAAGATTTATACGTAAGCCCAGATAGCCGTGGCAATGGCGCAGGTAAAGCCATTATGAAACACTTAGCTAATAAGGCGATCAGTAATAACTGTGGGCGTTTTGAATGGGTAGTGCTTGACTGGAATAAACCCGCTATCGATTTTTACAATAACATTGGTGCAAAGCCGCAAAACGAATGGATTATATATCGCTTAACAGGGCAGGAATTATTAGACTTCGCTAAATAGTTAATGAAAATCATTTGCATTTAGTTTTGTGGGTGTGTAAGTTAAATACACACTCATAAATAAACGTGCAGATGATTATATGATCTCAAGTCAAAAACAACCCCACTCAGATTTACTTTATCTTGATCAAGCATTAAGCCCTTGGCAGTCGAATATAATGCAAGGTAATTATGCATTTGAACAAGGTGCACTTCTCGAAGCCCGCGATAAATACTTATTAGCTAAAACACTTGCAGATCATCTTCTTCAGCAATTTTTATATGCTCAGATTAATAACACTGTCATTCATGCTATTGAGCACTGTATACCCGCACTTGTTGTTGCGTCACATAATTTAGCTGATACTTATATAGCTATGCAACAGCCTGAAAATGCATGCAAATGGCTATGCGAAGTACACTTAACACTCTCTTCATTAATTAAGCATACTCATTACGATATACAAAAAGTGAGTAAGCATCATTACATTAAAACTTCCTCTGAACTTGTATCATTTGCAAGACGTTATCATTTTTTACCTGAGCTAATAGAGCAAGTGAATTTTTGCTTATGCTCTAAAGACTCAACAAACAGCCTGCTACATTAAAATAAAGGAGTAATTTATGGCGTTTACATTGCCAGCACTTGATTATGAATATAATGCGCTTGAGCCTCATTTAGACAGCAAAACTATGCATATTCACCACACATTGCATCATCAAACGTATATCAATAAAGCCAATGCTGCTTTAGCAGATACTGTATATGCAACCGCAAATGCTGAAAAATTACTTAAGGGAATAAACAGCCTGCCTAGTAATTTGCAAAAAGCAGTACAAGAGCATGTAGGAGGGCATTTTAATCACAGCTTATTTTGGCAAGTAATGAGCCCACAAGGAGGAGGTGAACCTGAAGGTATTGTGGCTCAGGTTATAAATGAGCAACTAGGCAGTTTTGATAAATTTAAAGACCAATTTACAGCCGCGGCAATTAGCCAATTTGGTAGTGGTTGGGCGTGGTTATGTGTAACGCCGGATGAAAAGTTGATTGTAGAAAATAGTGCTAATCAAGATTGCCCTTTAATGCAGGGAAATATCCCTATTTTGGGACTTGATGTATGGGAGCATGCCTACTATTTGAAGTATCAAAACAAACGCCCTGAATATATTGCTGCATTTTACAATGTAATTAATTGGCAAGAAGTACAAAGGCGTTATTTATTGGCTATTGGTTGAGTGCCGAATATGGCTAGTAATACAGTTTTTTTTGTATAAGCTAGGCTCTATAAGGTTTAATTTATAGAGCCGTTTATGGACACTTCACATTGGCAAAAAGCACGTCAGAGTCGCGATCCTCGTTTTGACGGGCTTTTTTATGTTGCGGTAAAAAGTACCGGTATTTATTGCAGACCTATTTGCCCTGCACCAACGGCTCACGAAAAAAACGTTGCTTATTATCAGTTTGCCCATAACGCGGCGCAAGATGGTTTTAGACCCTGTATACGATGCAGACCCGATAGTGCCCCTGGCAGCGCAGCATGGCAGGGTACAAAAACGACTGCACTTAGAGCAAAACAGTTAATAGATCAAAATGACGAGCACGACTGCGAAAAATTAGCAGCTCGTTTAGGTGTAAGTAGTCGTTATTTAAGACAGTTGTTTAAGCAGTATTTTGGCGTGTCGATTACGCAATATCGATTATTTAACCAATGTCACTTTGCTAAGAAGCTGATTCAAGAAACACATTTACCCCTTACCGAAATAGCGTTTTCCGCAGGCTTTAAAAGCATTAGGCGCTTTAATGATGCATTTTTACAGCAGTTAAATATAGCTCCCTCGAAGCTGCGCAGTGGCGATAAAAAACCAACGTCAACACTCACTTTAACCCTGCCATTTAGGCCGCCTTATAATTGGCCTGCTTTGCAGGGTTTTTTACAAAGGCGCTTGATAAAACCAATGGAGTGGATAACACAAACGAGCTACGGACGTACTTTTGCAAGTGAGGAATATAAAGGAAGCTTTACCGCTGAATTTATAGCGAGTAAAAACCACTTTAGTGTATCTATCAATATAGACAATACGGTGTACTTACAACCTGTTATAAATAATATACGCCGTGTGCTTGATTTAGATGCCGATATTAATTTAATTGAAACGCATTTAAGCGCCAATATAAACAATGCGTTTACAGTGTGTGAAGGGCTCAGGCTTCCAGGGATTTGGTCAAGTTTTGAAGCCGGTATAAGGGCGGTACTCGGACAACAAGTGAGTGTTACTGCGGCGCATAATTTAGTAACAAAGTTAGTTGACGAATTAGGCGAAAAAGAGGGCGATGCCGTTTATTTTCCTACAGCTAAAATTGTTGCTAATAGTGATTTTGCATTTTTTAAAATGCCACAAGCACGCAAAAATGCGCTACACAACTTAGCCCAGTTTTGTGCACTAAATCCTGAAAATGACGATTTAGACGAATGGCTTAATTTAAAGGGAATTGGTCCTTGGACGGTAAATTATGCAAAGTTGCGAGGGCAAAGCCAGCCCGATATATTACTTGATGGCGACTTAGGTGTTAAAAAAGCTCAAGCGGCGGCAAACCCTTTCGTACCTGCTAACAGCGCTCCTTTTCGCTCTTACTTAACTTTTCAACTTTGGCAGCAATTATAATGATCATTCAAACATCAATTTCGAGCCCTATAGACGACATAATTATTCAAGCGACAGATAAAGGAGTGAGTTACGTTGGGTTTTATCCTCCAGTTGAGCACCCTCATACGCCATTTGAGCAAGTCGCTAACAAGGCGGTGCTTATTTGTGCTGCGCAGTTAAATGAGTACTTTGCAAAAAAACGCACTACTTTTGATGTACCACTTGATACAAACGGTACAGCATTTCAACAAAGCGTATGGCAAGCACTATTAACGGTACCTTTTGGAAAGTCGCAAACATACGGCTATATTGCAAACCAACTCAATAATCCAAAAGCAGTGAGGGCAGTAGGCGCTGCGAATGGTAAAAATCCGATTAGTATTATAGTGCCTTGCCACCGAATTATTGGCGCAAATGCAAAGTTAACGGGCTATGCTGGTGGGCTTGATAGGAAGCTTTGGTTGCTGAAACACGAAGGATTAATGTAAATTAATGTAACGAATATTTTGTATGTTTAGTTCTACATACTACACTGTAGATTTAGTTTATAAATAAAAATCACTATGAAAATTAGAACGTTGCTTTATATTTTTGTTTTGAAGTGTATTGTTTTTTGCGATGGCGTTACGGCCAAAGAATTACTTTTTTGTTATGAAGATAAAAACGCAGCACCACTATTTTTAGGTGTTGATAAGGCTATACCTATTGATCAACCTGATGCCTCAGTTGAGGTTTTAAGTTTATTAGATAAAGCGATTGATGGTGTTGAGATTAAGTTTGTTAGAAAACCATGGCGTAGATGCTTAAGCGATTTAGAATTTAATCGAGTTAATGCTGTTATTGCCAGTTACCGCAAAGGACGAGAAAACGTTGCTGTTTACCCTGTTGATCAGCAAGGTAAGTTACAAGATGACTATGCAGTAAGTGAATTTAGTAGCTGCCTTATAGGGCGTTATAAATTTCATAAAGAATGGGAGACTCGCGAAGTATTTCAAAATAAAGCATTTACGATAGCTATTCCTAATGGCTATGGACTAAATAGCGCGTTAAAAGAAGAGCCATTTTTTATTCATAATACGTTTTCTAAAAGCAAAGCTTTTGAGTTGCTAGATAAGGGCGTGGTGCAGGCGAGCGTTGATCTATGCCAAGTTGATGGCTTAAAAGTGTCGAGTTATCCGTATGAGGGTAATAATGTCAAACCTATTTATCCCCCTTACGAAACCAGCCATGGTTACCTTGTTTTTTCAAAAAAATTCTACGAAGAAAATAACACTCTAAGTTGGGAAATATGGCATTGGCTATCAAAATTTGAAAGTGCACCTGTGTATATTAAATACTTACAAACACCTAAATAACCTCATTAAATTCGCGTTTGTAAATTGGTATTAATTTAATATTAAGGTAGCATAAGCGCACTTTTTATAAAATGGCACCACAATGGCTCAATTATACTTTTACTACTCTGCAATGAATGCAGGTAAATCAACCACGTTATTACAATCTGCATTTAATTATAAAGAACGTGGCATGGAACCTGTGATCCTTACTGCTGCCATTGATGATAGACAAGGCGTGGGTAAAGTATCGTCTCGTATTGGCTTGCAAGCAGATGCGCATGTATTTGATGCTAGGAAAGATGTTTTTGATCTTATTCAATCACTCAATAATGAAAAAAAACGCCATTGTGTGTTAGTTGACGAGTGCCAATTTTTATCAAAAGAACAAGTAATGCAATTAACCGATGTGGTTGATGAATTAGGTATACCGGTATTGTGTTATGGCTTGCGCAACGACTTTAGAGGCGAGCTATTTATAGGGTCGCAATATTTGCTTGCGTGGGCTGATAAGTTAGTTGAGCTTAAAACTGTATGCCACTGTGGACGTAAAGCAAACCATGTACTGCGTACCGATGAAAATGGTGAAGCAATAGCCGATGGTAACCAAGTAGAAATTGGCGGCAATGACCGATATGTTTCGGTATGCCGCAAACATTATAAAGCCGCGTTAAATATGGGCCGACAAAGCATTTAAAAATGTATCAATATCTTCGCGCGTAATATCTAAATGCGTTACTAGCCTAAGCTGCTTGCTTGGGCTAAATAGTATACCTTGTTGTTTAAGTGCCTCAGCAATCTCTTCAATGTTTATACTGCTAGTGTATGTTGCGTAAACCATATTAGTGGTGTTACTCAGATCTACATTAAAACCACTGATTTCACTTAATTGTTTAGCCAAATAACGTGCATTTGCATGATCGTCTTTTAAGCGCTCTACATTGTGCTCAAGTGCAAACTGCCCGGCGGCTGCAAGCATTCCGGCTTGGCGCATACCGCCACCAAGTACTTTTCTCCATCGTCTTGCTTTATTAATAAGTGCTGGTGAGCCTAATAATAAAGAGCCTACGGGCGCCCCCAATCCTTTAGATAAACAAATAGAAACTGAATCAAAGTGTTTTGTAATTTCAGTGATATCAATATTTAGCTCAACAGCGGCATTAAAAGCACGTGCGCCGTCTAAGTGCAGTGCTAAATTATGTGTATTAACAAAGTCACGAGCTTGGGCTAAGTACTCAAGCGGGAGTACTTTTCCGCCTATGGTATTTTCTAAGCTAAGTAATCGCGTTTTTGCAAAATGACAATCGTCTGGTTTTATAGCGGTCGTTATTTTACTAAAAGGTATACTGCCATCAGCATCGTTTTCAATAGGCTGTGGTTGCACAGACCCTAAAACAGCTGCTCCGCCGCCCTCAAACTTATAGTTGTGAGCATTTTGGCCACAAATGTATTCGTCACCTCGCTCACAATGCGCCATTATTGCAAGTAAGTTGGCTTGTGTACCTGAGCTGCAATAAAGTGCGGCTTCAAAATTAAAACGCTTACACGCATAGGCTTCTAGTTGGTTAACGCTTTCATCATCACCATATACATCGTCACCAACCGGTGCGTTGTACATAATATCGCGCATTGTTTTTGTTGGTTTTGTAACTGTATCAGATCGAAAATCTATCATGATTGCCTTATCCTTTTTATTGTTTTTAATAAAATTGGTACTAAGCCAGCTCGCTACAAATTTGTTCACGGGTTTCTTTATCAAAGTAGCTCCATGCAATAAAGCGGCTAATTTTTTGACCTTGTGCCATATCAACTATTTTATATTGTGCTATTGGGTGGGCTTTTAATACCTCTTCAAGGGCTGCAATATTATCTTTTTTAGAGACTAACGACGTAAACCACAGTACTTGCTCTGCAAAGTCTTCGCTTTCTTTAATCATATTAGAGATAAACTGTACTTCACCGCCTTCACACCATAATTCATTATTATGGCCACCAAAGTTAAGTGTGCTACTGGGTGTTTTTCCTAAGTTTCTCCATTTACGTTCACTGCCTTTACTTGCCTCTTCTTCGTTTGCATGAAACGGAGGGTTACAGAGCGTTAAATGATATAGATCTTTTTGATTTACAACGCCTTTAAAAATATGTGATGCGTTTTTTTGTTGTTTTAGGGTTATTTTTAAACCATTAAACTGAGCAATTTGTTTTGCTATTTTTACTGAGGCTGCATCAATATCAGTCCCTGTAAAATGCCATTTATATTCACTTGTACCAGTAAGCGGATAAACTAAGTTAGCGCCAGTGCCAATATCAAGCACTTTAATTTGCTTACCTAAAGGTATTTGTTGTTGGTTATCGTCACTTAATAAGTCGGCTAAGTAATGAATGTAGTCAACACGCCCAGGTATAGGTGGGCATAAATTATGCTCAGGAATATCCCAAAAATCAATATTGTAGTGAGCTTTTAAAAGCCCTTGATTAAGTGTTTTAACGGCTTTGTTATCACTAAAATCAATACTTTTAGTACCTGCAGGTGTGGTTATAACAAAAGGCAGTAGAGCAGGGTGCTCTGTTGTTAATAAATCGAAGTCGTACCCATTTTTATGTAGGTTACGAGGGTGTAATTTTGAACGTGCTTTATTTTCTTTCATGGCTTCATTTTAACAACAGATATGATGTGGTGATTGTAACAAATGCTGATGAGTAAAGTGCAGACATTTCCTTTGGTATATTTAATATTGCTGGTAGGATGAGTTGAAAATAATAAAAAGGAATAACTGTGGCGATTTCTCAGCAATCAATAATTATCAATTTAGACGCTCACCAAACACTTCATTTACGTCGAATCAGCGATGATAATCAGCAAGGGCCTGTCGTATTTTTTATGCATGGAGCTGTAGAAAACGGTAAAATTTTTTACACCCATTCTAATAAAGGGCTTGCCCCTTTTTTGGCTGAGCATGGGTACCGATGCTATGTGGCTGATTTACGTGGCCGAGGTGATAGTAAGCCGATTATTTCAAGTGACGCTAAGTACGGGCAAACCGAGGCCATTTTAGAAGATATTCCAGCCTTTATTAAGCAAATAGAGTTGATTGAAGGCAAGAAGCCTGACTACTGGGTCGCTCACTCTTGGGGCGGGGTATTGATGAACAGCGCGTTTGCACGTTTTCCAGAATATATTAATGATGTAAAAGCGTGTGTGTATTTTGGCTCTAAGCGTTCTTTATTTAATAATCATCCTCAAAAATTATTACAAGCCAATTTAATTTGGTATTTTATGGCACCTTTACTTGCTAAAAAACACGGCTATTTAAATGCTAAAGGTTATAAGTGGGGAAGCGATAACGAAACTCAAAAGTCGCATTATCAAAGTATGCAATGGGCTAAAAAGAAGCCATGGATAGATTCTGATGATAATTTTGATTATGCAAAAGCGCTAAACAACCTGCATTTACCGCCAACGCTTCATATTGCTGCGGTAAAAGATAAAGCATTAGCGCAACCAATCGATATTCAAAAGTTTATGGACGAATCAGGGCCTGGCATTCAACAAATGCGAATTTACGGTCGTAAACACGGGCATAATTTTGATTACGATCATATTAATATGCTTACCAACCCAAGTGCGCGTGATGATCAATTTAAAGATTTACTTAATTGGTTTAAAGCACGTCCGATTAATTCTCATCAAGTAACTTTAAAAGAGGTGTTTTGTAACGCTCCCACTTAGCGATTGCGGCGTTATTAATAGGTTGGCGAATAGCATGTTTACTCAACGTGGTTACCGGTGTTTTTTGTTTATAAAACGCTAAGCAGCGCTCTTCAAAATGACAGTTTAAAAAGCCAAGTAACTGCGTTAGCTGCTCTTTTGGGTTGCTCACTAAATCTTCGTAACTGACATCATAAATTGGCATACCTTTAAAGGAGTGCCAATGGCTCATCAGTTTTTCATACACACTATGGTAAAGCTTAAACTCAGGTAGTGAGCAAAAATAAGGCTCGTTTTCGGCAAAGTAATTAGTGAAAATAGAAAACGCAGTAGCATTAAAATTACGACTTAAATTTATAAATTTGGCATTTGGAAATAGGATATATATTAGTCCGAGCGACTGATAATTACTCGGCAGTTTATTTATTATAAAAGGTCTGATGGGCGATGCTGTTTTTAATGTTGTGATATAAAGCTCGCGGGCTTTTTTGATTAAGTCAGGTGTTAAATGCGCTAAACATTGCGGGTAAGCAACTCCCGTTTTTTGTTCGATAAAAGCAACCGCGTTATTACTAATACTCGTACTTTCTCCTAGGCTCGAAAACTGACTATGGCTTGCCAATATTTGCTCCAGGAGGGTAGAGCCACTACGAGGCATACCAATAATAAATACAGGTGTAATATTACGGGTAAATTTTTTATCGGCGGAGGCAATAAATTCCTCGGTGTTGTATTTTATTATTTCATCGTAAAAAGGGATTAAATCTTTAGTGTTAAATTCACTTAATTTTCTTTGTAATTTATTCGCCAATATAAAATAATTAAATGCTTGCTCGGTATCTTCAAGTGCATCGTAACTGTTTGCTAATGCGTAGTAACACACCATTTTTAAGCGTAAATTGCTCGTTTGAGTTAATAAGTGATGCAAATTACTTACATAATTATGCTCTTTATCAAAGCGGCCTAACTGCACAAGTTCAAATAAAATATAAGCTGTTACAGGGTATACCCCAATACTGAGTGCATGAGCAAAGGTTGTATGGGCTTTATCTAACTCGCCATGTGTTAAATAGTGCTGTGCTAAGTAGTAATGAGGCTCTGGGTTATGACTTGCTAATTTCTTAGCGTATTCGAGCACCGTTAACGCATCGTTTGGCGAATTAACACCGTTAAATGCATCAGCAAGGGCGTGTAATGGTTCAAGCATATGAGGCAAGCGCTCACAGGCTTTTTGGAGTAGGTATACGCCAGCGTCATAACGTTCTAGTCGTAAGGCAATTCTGCCTAAGCCAAATAAAGCTTCACCATTTTCAGGGTTACTATTTAATAGCGTTTTAAAATGAAACTCAGCTTCTTTGAGTTTATTTTGTTGCAGTAGTTGGTTGGCTTTATTAAGTAACATAGTTATACCAATTTTATTAAAAAAATAATCATTCTATCGCATTAAATAGCGAACTCACTGCGTTAAAAATTATTCATATAGAGCAACTACATATCATAGTTTTCGCCTTGTTATTACGCTATTTTCTGAGCGCTATAATAGAACACTTATTCAATGCAATTGGTATTGTTCATTATTATTTTTATTAACTATAAAATTAAAAAGGCGAAATGTCTTTAACATTTCGCCTTTGGTTCTTCATGAAAATAGTTTAAAAAGTATATGTTGCTTTAGCGTAGTAAAAGCCACCGTTAATACCAAACGGAGATGTTTCGTAGAACTGACCACCCCAGTTGTTATTAGGGATACCCGTTGCATCTGCAAAATCAAGTTTTTCAGCATCTTGGTCGAATAAGTTTTGAGCGCCTACAGAGAAGCTAACTGATTCATTTAAGAAGTAAGTTACTTCAGCATCAATAGTGACTGCAGCATCTGCTGTTTTAGCTGTTGCATCATAATCAACGTGAACACCTTGGTATTCGCCGTAGTAGTTTGCACGAGCAAATGCAGAAACTGATTCCCATTGTTGAGACAATGTGAACGTTGCACGATGGTTAGGTAAATCTTCTTCTAAGCGTTTAACTTTAAACGCACCTGTAATTTCACTAAATTGAGTTACTTCAGTATCATTCCAGTTATAAGCAAGGCTAAATGTAGAGCTACCGCCCATTAGTTCAGCAGTATAGTTTGCAACTAAATCGATACCTTGAGTTGTTGTATCAAAGTCATTTGTAAAAAAGCTTACCTGAGCAAGACCTTGTACATTAGGAACTCCAGCTGCTGTAAGTGTATCTTTATCTGCTTGGCTTAAGTTGATTTTATCTGATTGGCTAATACGGTCATCTACTTGTATGTTGTAGTAATCAAGCGTTAAAAATAACTCGCCGATTGTGTATACAGCACCAAGTGTATAGCTTTGTGATTCTTCCGGCTCAAGCTCTGTACCACCTAATTGCACTGCAATAGGGTTTGTTGGTGGAAGAAGCGCTGAATCTTGTAATACACCGCTGTCTAAGCTTGTTTGTACGTTACTTACGTTAGCTTGACCAACTGTAGGTGCACGGAAACCGCTACTTACAGAACCACGAATATTTAAATCTTCAGTTAAATGGTATTGAGCCATTACTTTGTAGTTAGTTGTAGTACCAAAGCTGTCGTAGTCTTCAAAGCGAAGCGCTACGCCCATTAAGAAATCTTCAGTAAATGGTGCTTCAACATCAACATACGCTGCATAGTTACGACGAGAAAACTCACCTGCTTGTGATGGTTTAAAACCAGGGAAGCCGTTAGAGCCAATACCAAAACCTTGTGCTGTTAAAGGGCCTGCTGTGTAAGATTCTTCATCACCAGAAATGATAGTGAATGTTTCTTCATGCCATTCAAAACCACCGGCAATGTTTACATCATAAGCTAAACCAAAGTCGACACCCTTTGATAAATCAAAGTTAAAGTTTTTCTCTAGCTGTTCATATTTACCCGGACTGAAGTCACGTGGTGTATCTGCACCTAAAGAAGCATTAACCGTGTCATAGATGAAGTAACGTGATTCATTTAAACCCACAGTACCGCTTAAGTCATAGTAAGTATCTTTTAAGAAACCACCAGTGAATCGCCCTTTAGTACCAATAGTTAAAGAAGTATCAGTAATGTTGCCGCCAAAGTTAGGTGTAAAGCCACCTGGAAGCGTTTCGTTAAAGGCAAAACAATCTGGGTTGTTCGCTACACCATTTATATAAGCAGGATCATCTAATACGTTGCCATCTGTTATTGCAATAGTAGGACAGTTAGCGCTCATATCAGGTGTTAAATCTGCAACAAGTAGTGTTTCGCCACCATCATTTGAGTAAACGCCAGAACGTGTTTGCGGGTTACGGTAGTAAAAGCCACCACGTACATCACGTTCAGAGTAATTACCAAACATGTAAAATTCAGAATCGTTTGTTAGCTCTAAACCTACGTTACCAAAAATTGTAATATCGTCGTTTACTTCTGGTGCGCCCCATACTTGTGCAAGAGAAGATACATCAGGAACACCGGCAGCTGAAAGTGCTGCGGCATCGGCACGTTGAACTGAGCGGCTTGTTGCATCAGCTGTTTTATATTGAAAGCTTAAATTAGCAAAGCCATTGTCGGTAAACGGTAAACCCACGTTACCCGACACTTGTGTTGTATCGCCATCACCTTCATAAAATTGACCATGGCGGATTTCTAATTTACCACCTTCAGAAGCGTCTTTTAGTTGGAAGTTCATTACACCGGCGATTGCATCAGAACCATATTGTGCAGCTGCGCCATCACGAAGTACTTCTACTTGTTTAATAGCAATGCTTGGAATAACTGAAATATCTGCGCCTTGCGCGCCATCGTTAATACCACCGCCTAAAAATGCAATTACAGAAGCACGATGACGACGTTTGCCGTTTAAAAGAACCAATGTGCTGTCTGATGGTAAACCACGTAAGTTAGCTGGGCGAACAAGAGAGGCCGCATCACTAATAGGATTTTGATGTACGTTAAAAGATGGCACGGCACCTTTTAAAAGCTCAAGCATGTCGGTATTACCTGATCTTTCTAATTCTTCGCCGCCAATAATATCGATTGGAACTGGTGAGTCACCGATTGAACGTGGAGCTGAGCGCGTACCTACTACGGCAATTTTCTCTACGTTTTTATTTACTTTAGTTTGCTGTTGCTCGTCTGCTGCAATAGCAGAACCCGAAAAAAACAACCCTGCAGTGGTTGTAGCTAAAGCAAATTTGATTGCTTGGTTTAGCGCATTATTTTTTAATTTCATTCTAATTTTCCCCAGTTAGAATAATTCTTATTTTTGATGCTAATTTCACATCATTTATTTTTTACTTAATTTTTGTTTCACATAAGTTTGAGGTCTTACCTCAAAAGCCTAATCAATTAAGCTTACTTTTTGTGAAGTCCTATCTACAGACTATAGGTAAAAAACGAGGAGAGCAATTGTTAATTAACCGTTTGATAACAAAAAGGTTCAATTTAATAAAAAATGCAACAGTGGTGCAAAGTGAAGTGGAAATGAACTAAATAAGTGCAAATAGGGTTGTTAAGAGGAATTTTAATGCGTTGGAAATATTAAAATGTTATTTATTTGTTTCTTCCTTGTGTTTTTTAATGTTTTGTATGCAGCGCCAAGCCACTAATTTTTCTTTATATTCATCCCACACACAGGGGCAGCAACTGCCACCACCACAACATTCATCAGATTTTGGTTTTTCAGGTTTTTGCGGTAGTTGGTTTGTCATATTCAGTGTTGTTGTATGTATTTAATACTAATTTGGTGCAAAGGATAAGTTAAAGGATGTTGTAAGTAAATTATTCTTTGTGAACCCGTGCTGCTGTGTAAAAATAAAAGTTATGCGATTATATAAAGTTATTCACCGTGCACCTTGGCGGGTAGTTAAAATTAGTAAAAAACGCCAACAGCTGCGTTTTCGCCGTGCTATGGTGGCGCTTAAAATTGCACTTGCGCAAGAAAAACAAGAAACCAAAGAAATGCTCTCTATTTATAGGCGCTACACTCAAGGCCAAACAAGTAAAGAGGAGTTAAAACGCGCTAATGAACAGTTTGTTGATATTTTAAAAGGGTTAGGGCTCGGTGTGTTTGCAGTATTACCTTTTGCCCCGCTTACAATTCCTTTAGTTGTTAAATTAGGGAGTTTAGTGGGAGTTGATGTACTGCCAAGTTCGTTTAATATGAACAAATCTATTAAAGAACTTGATGCTAAAATAGATCAAGAAAATCAAAAGCAAGAATCCAAAAATAGCTTAAAAAAGTAGCTAAAATCCCTTCAAATTAGCGATACCTTTTAGGTGCGCTTATTGATATGCTCTTAAGTACCATTTTTATATTATATGAGCTTTTTAATGAGTGCATTACTACGTCATACATCTTCTGGTATTCCTTTATCTTTTATTCTTAAAAACGAATTATCTGACTGGCAAGCACAGCAGCCTGCATTTATACAAAATTGGTTAACTAATACAGGTTTCGAAAAGCAAGGTGTTGCTTTAATCCCTGATGCTAAAACGGGCGAGTTAAGCCAGGTATTTTGTTTAATGCAAAGTAGCGATGATTTTTGGGCTGCGGGTAATTTAGCAAATACACTTCCTACTGGTACTTATCAAATTCAAGGTGAGAGCGCTTTTGTAGAGCAAGTTGCTTTAGGGTTTGTGCTTGGTGGTTACGAATTTAGTGAATATAAAGAAAAACCAACAGCAAAAGCGCAATTAGCCATTAGCGATAAAGCGTTGTTTGAGCGTATTAGCCAACAAGCTGATGCCATTACACTTGCACGTGATTTAGTTAATACGCCAGCGGTAGACATGATGCCGCAACATTTATCGCAAGTAATGGAAGATTTAGCTGCAACTTACAATGGCGAATTTTCACAGTGGATTGGCGATGAGTTACTAGAGCAAAACTACCCGACTATTCACATGGTGGGTCGTGCAAGCGAAAATAAACCGCGTTTACTTGATTTAAAATGGGGTGCGACAGATGCTCCATTAATTACACTAGTAGGTAAGGGCGTATGTTTTGACTCAGGCGGACTTGATTTAAAACCAAGCTCTGGCATGCGTAACATGAAAAAAGACATGGGTGGCGCGGCGCACGTAATTGCACTAGCACAGCTTATTATGGCAGCTAACTTACCAATTAGATTACGAGTGCTTGTACCTGCTGTTGAAAATGCAGTATCGCGCAATGCATTTCGCCCTGGCGATGTTGTTAAAACACGCAAAGGCATTATGGTCGAAATTGATAATACAGACGCAGAAGGGCGCTTAGTATTGTGTGATGCATTAAGCGAAGCACAAAACGATAATCCTGAGCTAATTATTGATTTTGCTACCCTTACGGGTGCATGTCGTGTTGCGTTAGGCACGGAGCTTCCGGGCTTTTTCTCAACAGAGCGCGATGTAGCAAACGGTATTATTGATGCAGGTTTAAGTGTCCATGATCCTGTTTGGCAACTTCCGTTGTTTGAGCAATATAAAAGCTTACTAAAAAGTGATGTAGCCGATATGGCAAACTGCGCAAGTACACCGTTTGGTGGTGCTATTACTGCAGCGCTTTACTTAAAAGAATTTGTTGAACCAACAACACCGTGGGTACATTTTGATGTAATGGCGTGGAACTTACGTGCATTACCAGGTCGCCCAACGGGTGGTGAAGCATTAGGTATTCGTGCTGTATTTAACTACTTACAAAATCGTTTTAATAAATAAGTTTTTGATTCAATAGTAAGAACTTGAGCTTATGAGTTTTAAACCTCATAAAGCTCAAGTGGCAAGTTATCTGGATCGGCAAAAAAGGTAAACTTTTTGCCGGTTATTTCATCCACTCTAATATCCTCAACGTTTACTTCGCACGACTCTAAATACGTTTTTGCAATCTGTATATCCGCTACCTTAAAAGCTAAATGTCTTAAGCCTTGTGCTTCGGGATAGGTTGGTCTTGCGGGAGCTCCATCAAACGAAAATAGCTCTATTTGGCTACCATCTGGCATGGCTAAATCTAATTTATATGAATTACGATCAGCTCTAAAGTGCTCATTAATAACGTTAAGTTTAAGTACATTGCTATAAAAGTGTTTAGAACGTGCATAGTCACTACAAATAATCGCAGCGTGGTGAATACCTAAAAGTTTCAAATTTAATTCCTTAAAAAGCAAAAACGCACTTAAATAAGTGCGTTTTATATGTTGCTT
The DNA here is from genome assembly GCF_000497875.1 of Pseudoalteromonas sp. S8-8. Classification (NCBI taxonomy): domain Bacteria; kingdom Pseudomonadati; phylum Pseudomonadota; class Gammaproteobacteria; order Alteromonadales; family Pseudoalteromonadaceae; genus Pseudoalteromonas; species Pseudoalteromonas sp. S8-8. The sequence continues at coordinate 100,362 of NZ_AUTR01000070.1, read as the reverse complement.
ACTACATGTTGTGTTAGCTTGGCTGCGCTTCTTTACATGCTTTAACGGCCGGTGCTACAAGTTCTAAACCGGTTTTATCACATGGCGGTAAAGCGGCATCGCTTACACTAATAGGCGTTACGCGTTCGCCCCATTTTATGTAACTTGCAGCCCAGGTAAGGCCTGCACCAAATGCAGCAGACATAATGTTTGAATGCGGTTTAATTAACCCTTGCTCAACGGCTTCACATAACGCAATAGCAATCGTAGCAGCAGAGGTATTACCATACTCACCAATGTTAACCATTACTTTTTCGTCAGGTACTTTTAAACGATGCTGAATAGCTTGAATAATACGTAAGTTAGCTTGGTGTGGAACGAGTACATTAATGTCATCAAGGCTCAAATCGGCTTGTTTAAGTACATCGTCGCACGCTTCGCTCATGCCTTTAACAGCACGTTTGAAAATTTCACGACCTTCAAATAATAAATCAGATGGTCCAATTGGCTCATATTTATTTAAATCACTACCAAAGTTAGTGATGTGTAAAATATCGCGGTCTTCACTGTCACAACCAGTTTTGGTTGCTAGTAAACCAGCTGGCGTATCTGTCGCTTCAAGTACTACTGCACCTGCGCCATCGCCAAATAAAACAGCGCTATCGCGACGTGCCCAGTTTACGTACCAGGTCATACGCTCAGCGGCAATGACCACTGCTTTTTTGATCATACCCGCTTGAATTTGTGCTGTAGCAGCTTGCAATGCATATAAAAAGCCCGAACATGCCGCGTTTGTATCCATTGCGGCAGCGCCTGTTGCACCAATGTTTTTTTGCACTTGTGAGGCGGTATTTGCCACAACAGTAGAAGGTGTACAGGTTGCTAATATTACTAAATCAATATCTTTAGGATCAACGCCTGCGCACGCAATAGCATGCTTAGCTGCAACGGTTGCCAGCTCGGCGGTACTTACATGGCTCACTCGGCGAGATTTAATGCCTGTACGCGAGGTTATCCACTCGTCGGTGGTATCAACTATTTCACTAATTTCATCGTTGCTAATGCTTGCTGGTGGAATGCATTTACCCCAACCAGTGATATGTGCGTAAGGCATAGTATGTTCTCTTAAGGTGGTCTGACATGTATTACTAATGGGTGAGTTATACCAAAAAACGGCTTTCAAGACTAGTTTATAGCATGCTTTGTGTCGTAAATATTCGCAATTACAGGTTATTTAAGGTAATGCTAGTACAAAAAAGGAGCAAGTATGAAAACAACACTAATAACAACATTCACTGCAATAACGCTGGCATTAATAGCAAATGGGGCTTTTGCTCAACAGCATAAAATTATTTATGCGGGCAGTTTACTTGCATCCGAGGATCAAAAAGTAAAAACAGAGCAAACGTTAGTCATAACAGATAATTCAATAACAGCCATTAAAAACGGCTACCTCACAAAAGCAGAACTTAACCTACCTGATGCCGATATTATAAATCTTAAAAATCAATTTGTAATGCCTGGTCTTATTGATATGCATGTTCACGTTACGTTTGAGCGAGATGCTAAAGCAAACCCTCACCGCTGGGCAACTGAATATGATGCCGATTATGCTTTGCGCTCAATTAAATATTTACAACGTACGCTCGATGCGGGTTTTACATCAGTGCGAGATTTAGGTAGCGATCACAAAGTAATATTTCCGCTAAAACGTGCTATTGAGCGAAATGATATTAACGGCCCTCGCATTTTTGCAGCGGGTAATACAATATCGCCTACCGGTGGACACGCAGATATGCACGGTTATCGAAAAGATATTACAGATGCGGTTACAGGCGGGATTGGTATATGTAATGGCGCGGATGATTGTAGCCGTGCGGTACGCGAGGTAATTAAAAGTGGCGCTGATGTAATTAAAATTACTGCCACGGGTGGAGTACTAAGTAATACCGCTGCTGGTGTTAACCAACAACTTACAGATGCAGAGCTGATTGCAATTGTTGATACTGCTCATCACTTGGGTCGTAAAGTTACAGCGCATGCACACGGTACACAAGGTATAAAAGCGGCCTTAAAAGCCGGTGTAGATTCTATTGAGCATGGCTCTTATTTAGATAAAGAGGCAATAAAGTTATTTAAAAAAACGGGGGCTTATTTAGTACCGACGCTTTTAGCGGGTGCAACGGTAAGTGAAGAGGTGCTTACAAATCCAAATATGCCACCGGCAATAGCCGACAAAGTGCGTGAAGTGACTCCAAAAATGCAGGCTTCGTTTAAACTTGCACTGAAAAACAAGGTTAATATAGCTTTTGGAACAGACTCTGGGGTGTCGCGTCATGGGCTCAATGCTAACGAATTTAGTTTAATGGTAAACAATGGTATGAGCGAAGCCCAAGCTATTAAATCAGCAACCATACATGCAGCTAAACTGCTGGGGCAAAGCGCACTCATTGGCGACTTGAGTGTTGGTAAACAAGCAGATATTATCAGTGTGAATGGCTCACCGCTTAAAAATATCGACGTACTTAAAAACGTGCAATTTGTTATGAAAGCCGGGCAAGTTTATAAACAATAGGGAAGGTTATGAGCAGCAAAATAAAAGTGTCGTTATTTAATCATTTAATTGACGCTGAGCGCCAGTTACTCGACCCAGAAGTTCGCCAATCTGAGCGCGCATTAGATGCTTTACTCGATGATGAATTTATCGAAATTGCTGCCAATGGCACTACATTTAATAAATACCAAGTACTAACTCGTTTACCTACCGAGGTTGTGCCACAGTTTTATAATCAGCATTTTAAGGGCCGAATGCTAAGCGATGATGTAGTGCAACTTAGTTATCAAGCTGCTTATAGGCGCTCTGCTCGCAGTGAATTTAATTATTCATTGCGTATGTCGCTTTGGCGTAAACAAGGCGAGCAATGGCAAATGGTGTTTCATCAAGGAACGCCTTGTGCGCCGTTTTCAATTTCGATGGATGATGATTAAAAATCATATAACCGTTAAAATAACCTTATTAAACATTTGATTGGGCAATAACCTCTTGTTAATGCGTACCGACCCCACCATTAGTCGATTATTAATGCTGCGAAGCGGCGCAATTGCGGTGCAATTAATTGCGGTGCTTAGCGTTTATTTTTTATTAGAACATCAAATTGCATTACTGCCTTTACTTATTGTTATTGCCGTTGAGGCTGTGTTTCAGCTTATTAGCCTGTTTGCCTATCGTAATGTAAGCCGTGCTAAACCTTTGGGTATGTTGATGCAGCTAACTGCCGACGTACTATTTTTAACGGTTTTGCTATCGCTAAGCGGTGGTGCAACTAATGCATTTGTATCACTGTTATTGCTCCCGATAATGATAGCTGCTGTTACGCTGCGAGAAAAAGGATTAGCTTATATTGCGGTATTAGCCATTGCCGCATACAGTTTGCTACTGATTAAGATGCCCGATCACAGTATGCATCAAATGAATATGAGTGGTCACTTTATTGGCATGTGGGTCAATTTTGTTTTAAGTGCCAGCGTAATCGCATTAGTGATTGGCGCAATGAGCAGGGCACTTAAAGAGCGAGAGCGAATTATTGCAAACGTGCGTGAAAAACAATTGCGTAATGAACAGCTTGTTACCCTTGATGGGGCCGCTGCACAAATCACCCATCAACTAGCGACCCCAATTGCAAACTTACAGTTCTTGTTTGAAGAGCTATTAGAAGAGCAACCAAACAATCCTATTATTAAGCACATGCAAGCGCCGCTTACTCAGTGCAGTACACAACTTAACGACTTTAGAAAGCTCTCGGAGCAGTTACGCCTTAAAAATTCACAAGAACATGTGACGGTAAAGCAACTGCAAACACAAATTACAGATACACTTTTACTGCAATACCCTTATCAACAAATTAAATGGATTACGCCACCTATTGCGGCAACGCTATTGAGTGATGCGATGTTATTGCCTGCTATTTTAAATTTATTGCAAAACGCCGCGCTCGCTAATCAAAAACAAGGTCAAGCTCAATTAGAGCTGAGTTGGCAGCAAGATAACTTACATAGTGAATACGTTTACTTGTTAATTCGCGATTTTGGCCCTGGCTTTTCATCATCGCAATTAGCAGAGCTGGGCGGGCAACTTATGCCAAGCGATCAAGGGATGGGGATTGCTGTGCTTTTATCAAATGTTACTTTTGAACGTTTAAATGGCTCACTTACCTTGTTTAACCATACCGATGGCGGCGCTGTTGCCAAAGTTAAACTCGCTATTATAAACACTGAGAATAACGCCTCATGAAGTTACTTATAATTGAAGACGACATAAATTTAGCCAGCACACTGGCAAGGCGTTTAACTAAACAGGGCTTTACCTGTGAGGTGGCGCATAATCAAAGTGATGCGTTACTTACCGCGCGTAAACTATTGCCCGACTTTTTTTTATTAGACATGAAACTAGGTGACGATAACGGACTTGCACTCATAAAGCCGCTGCGTAGTTTGCTCCCCCAAACTCATATTGTTTTACTAACTGGGTTTGCAAGTATAGCAACCGCAGTAGAGGCAATGCGTTTAGGCGCAAACGATTACCTTACTAAACCGGTTGATATGGCAACATTATTAAAAGCGCTTAACACCGAGCCTGTGGCATCGGCATCGAATGTTATTGATGATGCAGTTATGTCGCCGGAGCGCTTAGAGTGGGAGCATATTCAACAAGTACTGCACAGTAATAATGGCAATGTGTCGGTTACCGCGCGGCAACTTAATATGCATAGACGTACTTTGCAGCGCAAGTTACAAAAAAAGCCGGTGCAGCAGTAATTTAGTACTTAATTTAAGGAAAGTGTTATGAGCGATGATGCAGCTACACTAATGCAAAATCAAAAAATTATATTATTTGATGCGCAATGTAAGCTTTGCAGCGCGTGGTGTAACTTTATTATTGCTCACGACACTAATACCATTTTTAAATTATGCAGCGTGCAATCTCCAAAAGGAGAACTGTTGTTAACACATTTTGGTTTTTCAACAAGTGAATATGCCTCAATGGTTTACCTAGAAAACAGTAAAGCGTATACGCAAAGCCATGCTTTTTTTAATGTTGTTAAGCAGCTAGGTTACCCATATAAACTAGCAAACGTATTTAGTATTTTGCCAAATAGGTTTAATAATTGGTTATACGATAGGGTTGCTTTAAATAGGTATTCGTTATTTGGAAAATATCAGTATTGCAGAATTCCCAACCCAGAGGATGCTAAACATTATTTAACCTGAACGCAGGTAAAGAAATTTACTAATGTTTTGAATCATAGTGCTCCATTAGACAAATACTTTAAGCAGTGGAATAACCGCAATGATGCAATATAAGCTGCTTATGCATCGGTCAGCTGTTAGGGTTTTTTCTTCTTGCCTTTGGTTGATTACTGCTAATCTTGAGGTATTAATTTATACAAATTGATAGGTTATAAAATGGCTAGGCCTCTCAGGTTAGAGTGTACGGATGCGTTATAGGGCTATCCTCCCCGAAAATTAATAGAAGCCAAATGTATAATTTTTCTTATTGTAAACATAGGAGGAAAATATGAAAAATTTATATCTATGTCTAAATTGTTATTTTTAATAGTAGCTGTTTTTTCTGTAAAAGCATTTCCTTTACAGGAAAATATTGAATGTAAAAAAGTATCATGGGGTCAACTGTTTAAGAATCAAAGTGAGCTGATTGGAACTAAAGTGTGCTTAGTTGGATATTATGGACACCTTGATTTTTATGAAGATCGTGCAGCTTTAGAGAATATGTCAAAGCAATACTTAGTATTCCCATTTTACGGTGATGTAACGGAGGGGTTTGTTAAGCGTTGTAGCAATAGAATGCTTTTAGTGGAGGGCGTTATTTCCAGCCATGAAAAAAGTAAAGCACCACGAATAAGGAAAGTAACTAGGTTAAGCCCATTCTCAGACCCTGAATATAGCTGCTTAGATCAAATATCAGGTTTCGTGAATTAAAGTATACTATTGAGTGTTGCCAATTATTAGATTGGTTAGCTATAAGTAGATGCTAGGTTTAGGTGGCTGTGCTAAAATCGCCGCGTTTAATTTTAGCTAACGGTATAAAAGGCTTTTTTAATGGCAAACACAGCACATGCACTTCACATTTTGGTTAAGCACAAAGAAATTGCAGAAGATATTATTAAGCAATTGGGTAAAGGTGCAAAGTTTCAAACCTTAGCTAAAAAGTATTCGTCATGCCCATCGGGCAAAAAAGGCGGAGACTTAGGTGAATTTGGACGCGGCCAAATGGTTCCACAGTTCGATAAAATTGCGTTTAAAGGCGCAATTTTAGAGCCTCACCTAGTTAAAACAAAATTCGGCTGGCATGTTATTAAAGTGCTTTATCGTACTTAGTTTATCTAAACTGTTTAGCAATTGACGCGTCTTAGCAAGCGTCCTTCTCATCACCTATCCTAAATTTACACTTTGACGAACTAAGAATTAGGGTGGGTGTCATCTTAATTTATTCCAATATGGGCAGAATATGAAAAAATGGGAGGGGTAAGTCATGTTGATTTTTAGACTTTACATATTATTCAGTTTTTTTCTATTAGTGTCGTGTGGAGCGGATGAAAATTACGAAGCTATAAGTGAGAGTTTAATTTTAGAAAGTGAAAATATAGCTTCTAAAATAGTTTCTAATAATCATAAAGAATTAATTGCAATATTGAAATATTTAAAAGAAAACCCAAATGAATATATAGCAGGAAGCAACTTTCCTTTAGTCAGTAGTGATTTAAAAAAAATCGATGTGGAGCTATATGAGATCACTAAGATAGCAAGCGAAATTGGGGTTTTATCTGGAAAAAGAAACTCATATGGGATTTATGGTTTAGAGGTTATTAGAAAAGATACTAAAGACTTTAAGTTTACCTATGCTATAGCAAGCAAGAGTAAGGATAATATAGATAAAAATACCTTCACAAACACTTGTAACCCTATTTCTAAAGAGGGCCTATGCTTACATAAGAAAAGTGATAACTTTTATTTTATTTACAGCTTCAAGAAAAAGTAAATAAATAGAGTCAGGTCTTTTTGTTTTTAGGTGATGAGGTTTATTTTTAATAAGGATATTAAATAAAATGTTATTTAGAGTATTTATTAGTTTTTTATTTTCTGCCAATGCCAATGCCAATGCCAATGCCAATGCCAATGCCAATGCCAATGCCAATGCCAATGCCAATGCCAATGCTAAATAACACTTACACCTACCCCTATTTCTTAGGGAAAAATGGAAAGGAAAAAGATGAACTCTAAGTTTAAAAAGTAAATTTAGTAGCACAGTTTTGTTAGTCCAAATAACGTGACAGTCTATTTTAATTATTGAAGCAGCTATTAAACAACCAAGGATCTATACATGGTAATTAAATGATTGAAACAATTATTGGTTTTGTCCTTTTATTTTTATTCTTAATATCATTTTTAAGTGTGCTCGGCAATTTATTAGCTGCTTTAATGAATCCTATTGAAATGAAATTAATTGCCTTCAAAAGGTTGAGTATATCCTTGGCTATACTGATAGTTACATTTTTAGTCGCATATAAATTAGGTTATTTTATTGATAAGTATTAATAAATAAAGGAAATTATGAAGACACAAATGAATGTTCCCTTTTAGTCAAAATGAGTTAGTTATTATTTTGCTAAATTAAAATCTATAGTCATTTCTAAGTCTTCATCAACTACCGCAATACCATTAACTACTTTAGGTGCGTAACGCCATTTAGAAAGAGAGCGAATCGCTGCTTTATCAAAAATTTTCACAGGCTCAGCTTTAATCACTTTAATATTAATGGGCTTACCAGATGTATTTACATCAAAAGACATTGTCACACTACCTTCAATTTTTTCACGGACACTTTTAATTGGATACTCCGGAGGGCTGGGCATTATTAGCGTAGAGTTAGGGCTATCAGGTAGAGGTGTTGTCGAACATGCGGTTAAAAGAAACAGTGACGTCAATGTTGTAATTATATATTTCATTATAAATCCCTTTATAGGTATTGTTATCGATTTTTTAGATGTCGTTTCTATAATGACACCAAAAGAGATTCAAGGTAAATAATAAATTTGTATTTTTTTGCACTGATGAATATACAAGAAAGGCTGCAATGTGCAGCCTTTCTTAATTTTAAACTTTATTTGTGTATTAAGCGTCTTGCTTAGCTTCTTCTTCACTAATTTGTTTAAGTGCTTGAATGAATGAGTCGCTTGGTTGTCCGCCAGTAAGTGCATATTTATCGTTTATGATAAATGTAGGTACTGACGTAATACCCATCTGTTTAAAGTTGTCTTGCTCTTGGCGTACGTCTTGTACGTATTTGTCTGAATGTAGAATACCGCGCGCAGTTTCTTTATCAAGACCCACTTTTTCAACAACGTCGAGCAACGCTTCTTCTTGGTTTAAGTATTTTAAATCTGTGAAGTGCGCTTCAAAAAAGGCGAGTTTTAGCTTCGTTTGTTTACCTTCTTCACGTGCCCACATTAATAAACGATGCAAATCAAAGCTGTTGATCATGATGCGTTTGCCATCAAAATTAAAGGTAAACCCAGCACGCTGACCGGCTTCGAACATGTTTTTACGATTTTCGTCGCCTTGTTCTTCACTTAGGTTGTACTTTTGCATTAAATGTTCGTTTAAGTCTTGACCTTCAATTGGCATATCTGGATTTAGTTCAAAAGGATGCCACGTAATATCTGCGCTCATTTCGTCTTTAAGTTGCTCTAGTGCAGTTTCTAGGTTTTTATAACCCACTACACACCAAGGGCACATTACGTCTGAAACGATATCAATTTTAAAGTTTTTCATATTTATCCTTTTGAGGATTGCTTATAACTAAGTATAAAAAAGGATATTGGGATTAATTTAGCTTTATCAATACCAAACTAAAAAGAGCAACTAAACAGCTGCTCTTGAAGGTATTCAGTTTTAAGCGTTAAGCCCAAATGGGTCGTCAATACTATAACTTGGTTGTGTAAACCAATGAGGGCCGTTGTCGGTCATGTAAAAATGATCTTCTAAACGTACGCCAAATTCATCAGGTATAACTAACATTGGCTCGTTACTAAAGCACATGCCTGGGGCAAGTGGGGTTTTATCACCGCCAACTAGGTATGGCCATTCATGAATGTCTAGCCCAATGCCGTGACCAGTTCGATGCGGGCAACCCGGTGTTTGGTAATGCGGACCTAGCCCTTGCGCCGCTAAATAAGTACGTGCGCCAGCGTCTACGTCTTCGCAGGTAGCACCAATTTTAGCGGCATTAAACGCAGCCATTTGCGCTGCTTTTTCATGATCCCAAAACATGCGTTGGCGCATTGTTGGTTCGCCAAATACATAGGTACGGGTTATATCTGATAGGTAATCGTGTACTTTACAGCCGGTATCTATTAATACCATATCGCCTTTTTTAAGCACTTGCGCGTCTTTAACACCGTGCGGAAAAGACGTTGCAACACCAAATAAAACAATACAAAAATAGTTACCTGGTGCGCCTACTTTTTGATGTGCTTGCTTAATAAAGGCTTCTACTTCGGTGGTGGTTATTCCCTCATAAAGCATGCTTGCTGTGGCTTGATGCACGGCTAAGGTCATATCCATTGCGCGCTGCATTAAGCTAAGCTCGTGAATTGATTTATGCATACGGCAATGCGCCGTTACAGGTTGTGCGTTTATGAGTGTTAAACCCGTTTGCGCTTTATTAATGCCGTCGAATATAAAAAATTGTGCGCTTTCATCAATGCCAATGGTTGCGTTTTCATTAATGTTTAGTTTTTTTAGTACTTCAACAAAAAGTGCATAAGGGTTTTCGTGCTCTTGCCACCCATGAATAGGCCCCTCTATTACTTTAAACCCGTTTAGTGAACCAATTTCGAAATAAGGCGCAATGTATTGTACTTCACCAAGGGCGGGTAATATCGCGCCAACCATGCGCTCGCTCGCGTACCATTTCATGCCTGTAAAGTAGGTAAGGTTGGTGCCAGCGTTTAAATAAATTGCATCTATGTTGTTTGCTAGCATATACGCTTGCGCTTTGGCTATGCGCTCTAAATGTTCGTCAGCAGCAATAGGGGTTAGCGTTTGCGTCATATTACTTAGGCTTGCCAACGCTTGCTCGCTCGATTGTGTACCAATACCGATGGTAGTCATATTTTTCTCCTTGGATTTTTAGCTAGTGTGATTAATACCAAGGTAAAATTCAATGTTATGCGATAAGAGGCTAATAGTTTATAGCCTCTTAAATGGTCATATTATTTTTTAGCGTAAGGTAAACGCGTGAGTTTATTGCTTGTGTGGTAGCTATCAAGCCCGGTTACTGCCACTGTTTCTATTGCTTGTAAATCTAGGAAACCATCGCTTTGCAGCGCGGCTTTATCAACAAAAACATCCATAATTTCGCCAATAACGAGCTCAGTCCCATTGATGGCTAAATGTTGGTTTTCTACAAGTTTAACCGAGTACTTTAAGCGGCTTTCTTTTACAAAAGGCGCTGCAAAGTCGTTTAAGTATTCAGGAGTTAAGCCTGTAGCATCAAACTCAGACTCGTCTTTATCGTACCGAGCTGAGGTTTGATGAGCTTGCTTATAAATCGACTTATTTACTTGATTAATAGTGTAAGTGCCCGTTTGTAAAATATTTTCAAACGTATGACGCGGCACACTATGAGGGCGCATAATCATGGCGACTAACGGTGGGTTAGCCCCAAGGTGAATAACCGAGCTTACAATCGACAAGTTGGTATTGCCGAGTAAGTCTTGCGTGCCAATTAAATTAGCGCTTTTAAAACCCGAAAGGGAATTAATTAAATGTGTGCGGGTATGTTTTTCAAGTGCGTCTATACGCGCTTTAGTAAAATGCATTAAAAATCCTTACCACGGTATGGTTGAGCCTTGCCAGTCTAAATAAGCAGGCTCACCGTTTAGTTTTAAGTCAGGGTTATTGTTTGTTAATTCAAATAGTTGCTTGGCTACAAATTCAGGCGTAAATAATTTGCCTTCGGGTACATTTTTTTGAAAGGGCTTTGAAAGTGCTGTATCGGTAGTGCCAGGGTGAAACAGAATGAGTTTGGTATTTTTAGCACGACGAGCAAGCTCTATAGCAGCGGTTTTAAATAGCATGTTAAGCGCCGCTTTAGATGCGCGGTAAGTATACCAACCACCTAATTTATTGTCGTTTATGCTGCCTACGCGCGCACTTAATGCAGTAATAGTACACTGCGTTTTGTGGGTTAATAGCGGTAATACGCTCTGTAAGCAAAGTAGGGGAGTTAGAGTGTTTGAATTTAGAAGTTGGCTAAAATACTCAGCGTCTAAATCCTCCAGCTTTTTTTCGGGCATATGGGTTTCGTTGTGCAGTGTACCATTGAATATAATAACTTGTTGTATATCGGCATTTTGCTCTTTTAGGTAATTAGTAACGCGCACTAAACTTTGCTTTGTGTAGTCAGTATGCAGGTGGACAACACTTGAGCCAGACTCAATACTTTTTGAACTAATACAAACGATCTGATGAGTAGGCGTGTTTATTTGTAGATGTTCTATATATGCATTTGCTATGGCACTGCTTGCGCCGAATAAAACAATAGTTTTCATTTATCACCTTTTGCTTTTAGTCCACATTGGCCGTTACTGCACTGAGTATTTGGCATTAAAAAGCGACTGATGGGGTGCCGATACTTAGCAAATAATAGGTATCCGCAGTCAGCGAAAAAGCGAATTATTGGCAAGCGAAAAATTTTCAACCAGCTGTGTTTACCCACTATTTTCCATGCTTCGTAAGTTACATCAAGCCCATAAATCATTTCACCTGATCGCTTTTGAGCTTGCAGGTAGTTCATTGCTTTGTCTTTATCAATATACGGGTAGCGCTCACTGAAGTCGCTCGCGTTAAGATCTTCAAGCGTAATTAAGTTTTTGTTATCAGCGTGTTTTAGTTGCTGCATTTCGGTGCTACAAAGAGGGCAGTTACCATCGTAAAAAATGATCATGTGAATGCTTTGTGATTATTTTATATATACTTTTTTACGACAAGACATTGCAAATGGATCTATTAAATATCTCTTCATGATGATATTAATAGTGTCCTACGAAAAAATGGAGACTGATAAATGAGTGAACAATACGCCGCCTTGCGAGGTAATGTAAATTTACTAGGGCAACTACTAGGACAAACAATCAAAGATGCCCAAGGTCAAGCGATTTTAGATAAAGTGGAAGAAATTCGTGCTTTATCAAAATCATCTCGCAGTGGTAACGAAGACGACAGACAAGCGCTAATAGATGTTTTACATGCGCTTAGTGATGAAGAGCTTTTACCGGTTGCCCGTTCATTTAATCATTTTTTAAACCTTGCTAATGTAGCAGAGCAATTTCATACCGTTTCGCGTTTTAATGACGTTGGCCTTGGTCAACAAAACCCTCTCACTCAAACATTAAAAACGTTAGCTACAAAAGCAGAACAAGGCCAGTTAGACAGTAATCATTTGGCCGAAACACTCTCAAAACTCCACATAAACTTAGTATTGACCGCTCACCCAACCGAGGTTACGCGCCGTACTATTATTAACAAACACGTTGAACTAAGTGATTGCTTAGCGTCATTAGAGCGAAAAGATAACTTAGTGCAAGAGCGGGACAATATTTTAAATCGTATTGAACAGCTGATTAGCCAAGCTTGGCATACCGACGATATTCGTCGCTCTCGCCCAACGCCAGTTGATGAAGCCAAATGGGGCTATGCAGTAATAGAAAATAGCCTGTGGCATGCGGTTCCGCGCTTTTTACGTGAATTTTCAGCGAATGTTAAAGACCAGTTGAGCTTAGAGTTACCAATAGATTACAGCCCAATTGAGTTTACATCGTGGATGGGTGGAGACCGTGATGGTAATCCATTTGTAACATCGCAGGTAACAAAAGAAGTGCTTGATCATGGTCGTTGGATGGCACTTAACTTATACATTCAAGATTTAAAAACGTTGTGCGCTGAACTCTCTATGTCAGATGCCAGTGATGAGCTTGTTGAGCTTGCAGGGCAAGAGTTTGAACCATATAGAGCGGTAATCAAAAAGCTTAAAAACCAAGTTGCAGAAACAGTGGCGCACTTAGGTGCTAAAATTAAAAATAAGCGCAGCGATTCACAAGATTTAATTACTAATATTAATCAGCTTAAGCACCCAGTTGAAGTGTGCTATCGCTCGTTATTAAAGTGTAATATGAAAGTAGTTGCGGATGGCTTATTACTTGATTTACTGCACCGTATAAATAGCTTTGGTTTGCGTTTAGCTAAACTTGATGTGCGCCAGGATTCGTCTCGCCACGGCGATGTGTTTTCAGAACTGACTCGTTACTTAGGTTTAGGCGACTACAACCAATGGCAAGAGCAAGACAAACAAGCATTTTTACTTGCAGAGCTTAACTCGCGCAGACCGCTTATTCCAAAACATTGGCAACCAAGCCCAGATGTACAAGAAGTACTTGATACCTTTGATGTAATTGCCAAGCAAGACGAAGCAACATTTGGTTTGTATATTATTTCGATGGCGCGAACAGCGTCAGACATCTTAGCAGTACAACTATTGCTAAAAGAAAGTGGCTGTAGCTTTGATTTACCAGTAGCACCGTTGTTTGAAACACTCGACGATTTAAACGCAGGCAGTGATGTAATTACCACATTGCTTGATAATGTTTGGTATCGCGGGCACATTAAAAACACCCAAAACGTAATGATTGGTTATTCTGATTCAGCTAAAGATGCTGGCATGATGGCAGCAGGTTGGGCGCAGTACGAAGCAATGGATAAACTAGTACAGCTTGCTGATGCACGCGGTATTGAGCTTGTTTTATTCCACGGACGTGGTGGTACAGTAGGGCGTGGTGGTGCACCCGCTGCACAAGCGCTGCATTCACAACCGCCTGGCTCATTAAAAGGTGGCTTGCGTGTAACCGAGCAAGGCGAGATGATTCGCTTTAAATTTGGTTTACCCGATGTAGCACTGCAAAGCTTAAATATTTACGCAGGCGCAGTTCTGCAAAGTAACTTATTACCGCCACCAGAGCCAAAACCGCAGTGGCGCGAAGTAATGAAGCTAATAAGTGAGGAGTCGTGTGAGCATTACCGTAATGTAGTTCGCCATGATGAAAACTTTGTACCTTACTTTAGAATGGCAACACCTGAACTGGAACTGTCTAAGCTACCGCTTGGCTCTCGCCCTGCAAAACGTAATCCTAATGGTGGCGTTGAAAGCCTGCGTGCTATTCCATGGATTTTTGCGTGGAGCCAAAACCGTTTAATGCTTCCTGCATGGCTAGGTGCGTTAACAGGCTTAAAAGCTGCGCTTAATAAGTACGGCGCTGAAACCCTAAACGAAATGAGCTTACAGTGGCCGTTCTTTAGATCGCGCCTAGAAATGCTAGAAATGGTATTTAGTAAAGCCGATTGTTGGTTGAGTGAGCATTATGATAATGCGCTGGTGGAAGATATGTACAAACCACTGGGTGTAACACTTCGAAAAGAGCTTCAAGAAGCCATTAGCTTGGTACAATCACTTAGCCCGCAAAAAAGCCTACTAGCCGAACAACCTTGGATTAAGGAGTCGATTAGTTTACGTAACCCGTACACCGATCCACTTAACTTACTACAGGTTGAGCTTTTACGCCGTGCTCGCTCAGAGGAAAAACGCAACGAAGGTGACATTGATAATGCATTAATGATCACGATGACAGGTATTGCAGCAGGTATGCGTAATACCGGCTAACACTTTATTTTGTTAGGTATACCTATTGGTATTAAAAGGGAGCACGCGATGTGCTCCCTTTTTTTGCGTTAAATAGGCTGGTATTTAACATCCTAACCTTTTAAACTACTTAGCCATTGAATAATTAAAAAATGTTATGGCTTCAGCAACTTTTACTGTACAGCAAGATACAGCACTTACAAATTCTCACATCACATTAAACGTAGCGCAAACAGCGTCATTACGTAGTCAATTAAAATCACAACATGGCATATTAAATTCTAATAATATTAAAGCGTTATGCGCACAACTCAATGTGTCTGATGATGCATTATTACAAGGTTTAGTACTTTTGGCTTCTGAGTATGCTGTTGCGCCGATATCAGATTTTCATGTAGGCGCAATTGTTAAAGCACTTGATGAAAACGATGAGGTAAACTTTTACTTTGGTGCAAATGTAGAGTTTGATCATCAAGCATTGAGTTTAGTGGTTCATGCAGAGCAATCGGCTATAAATAACGCATGGTTAAACGGCGCCAAAAAAATAGTTAAAATAGCGATTAGCGATGCACCGTGTGGGTATTGTCGTCAGTTTATGAACGAACTCGCTGATGCGAAAGAGTTTGATATTTTATTGCCAGAGCAACACTTTAAATTGGCAGAATTACTGCCGCACTCGTTTGGGCCGACTGATTTAGATAACGCGTTTAGCTTGTTTAATCCAGAGCCTCACCAGCAAGTATTTGCAAATGATCAACTAGATGAAAAACTAGCAAGTACAGCATTAAACGCATACGTACCCTATAGTAAAAACTTTAGTGCAGTAAAAATTAGTACATTTGAAAATGGTGATTTTTACGGAAGTTACGCAGAAAACGCAGCATACAGCCCAAGCTTGTCGCCACTACAAAGTGCACTTAGCCAATTATTTATCGCAGGGCTTAGCTTTAACGAAAGTACAGTAAAATCAATTACACTTTTAGAAACCGCAGGCCATGAAAACCAAGCGGGTGTAGCACGTGCTGTACTTGCAAGTTTTAAAAATCTACCGGCAATAGAAGTAATTAGCGCTCAGCTAAAATAACCTCTTAAAAACAATAAAGCACAGCCAGAGCTGTGCTTTATAATTTTATCTATTGAGTTTACTTGGTATTAATCAAGTAATACTTTAGCCGCTTCTAATACTACCGCTACAGATTTACGCTCAATTTCACCATGGTCAACATTTGGTATTTCTTGGCGAGTACGATTAACAAGTACGCCTGCTACACATGCTGCTTGTAAGCCAAGGGCTGCACACATAGTAAATAATGTTGCTGATTCCATTTCGTAGTTCATCACGCCCAGTTTTTGCCACTCTTCGCAGCTACCTTGTAGTGATTTAGGAACGTAACCAGAATGCGTATCGTAACGCTCTTGTCCTGGATAAAATGTATCGCTTGATGCAGTAATACCAATATGAAAATCGATATTTAAGTTTTTACATGCTTGTACCATAGCTTGTGTTGCATAAAAGTCAGACACAGCAGGGTAGCTAAGAGGAGCAAAATGCTGGCTTGCACCGTCTAAACGTACAGACGCTTGGCTAATTAAAATTTCACCTTCGTTGATATGTGGCTGAATCGCACCTGTTGTACCAATACGTAAAAATTTACGCACGCCAAGTTGTGCTAATTCTTCTACTGCAATCGACGTAGATGGACCACCAATACCCGTAGAACAAACAACCACCGAATGGCCGTTTAGTTGACCTAAGTAAACATGAAACTCACGAGTTTGAGCAAGGCAGGTTGGGTTGTCTAGGAATTGTGAAATGCGTGCAGCACGATCTGGATCGCCCGGTACAATCGCAAGTTTTGCACCTTTAAGATCGTCAATACATAGTCCTAAGTGAAATACCTTTTCCATAGCTAAGCCTTTTTATAATAAATTGTGTCAATCTAGCATCATTGCTAGAAACGTTTATCAAGTACAGGACGATTGTCCGTTTTATCTTAACTCCTCCAATTAAGTCTTAATAATTTTAAGAACTAATTTGATTTATTCATCAACTATGAATATTCAATCAAGTGCTTATACAAGTAGCCTTGTTGTGCTGTTGACATGTTCAAGCAGACATAATAAGTATCAACCAAGCGCGTAACTACAATTAAATAGTTTATGGTAAATGTTCATTAATATTAAATTAATTCAATGGCTTAAATTTTTATTAAGCACGTAAAAGATAACGTGTTTATTTATATTAGGTTCAGACTTATTTAGCAAAGTGGAATTTATTTGAAGTTTAGGCACTTTTGGTGATTTTGCATAACTAATCAAAAGTAATTAGCTACGTACAGAATAAAAATCGAAGGAGTTTATTATGAGCACACAATTTGAAGCATTTAAAAACAAAGTTGAGCACTGTTTGTGCGCACCGGGTGATGGCGTATACACAGTAAATACTGCAAAGGAGCGCAAAGCCGCACTGCGTAATAAACTTTATGGACAAACTGAAAACGTTGATAATTTGTGGCGCGAGTCTTTAAATGAATTACCAAATTCTCCACATAAAGCCGTTATGTTAGGTATTAGCTCAGACTGTGGCGGTGGTATTTTACGCGGTGCAAACTGGGGGCCACTGTTTGTGCGCTCAGCTTTAATTGATCAGCAACCGCAGTGTCACTCGTTTGATTTAGGCGATGTACGTGTAATCCCACATTTACTTCATGATAAATACCTAAATGATGCAACCATTTCTAATTGCCAAAAAGCCCTATACGGTAATGAAGATAACGACTACTACGTAAGTCCGTTATCAATCACAGAGGATGTATGCGACAGTTTTTACGCAACATTTAAAGATAAAGGGATATTTGGTATTGGTGGCGATCACTCAATTAGTTACCCACTTACCAAAGCCTACTTAAAAGCAAAACGTGAGCAAGGTAAGCGTACCGCTATTATTCACTTTGACGCGCATACCGATTTACTTGTTGAGCGCCTAGGCATAGATTTATGTTTTGGCTCGTGGTGTACGCATATTTTAGAGTTTTTACCGGCACCACATCATTTAATACAATTTGGTATACGCTCAAGTGGCAAGCCTAAAGCGCACTGGGAAAGTACCTTTGGCGTTAAGCAACATTGGGCACATGAAATCATTGAGTGCGGCGCAGCAGCGGTTGCTGCCGACGCTATTGCACAATTAAAAGCTGATAACGTTGATGAAGTATACGTAAGCTTTGATATTGATGCGCTTGATGCAGAGTTTGCATCTGCCACAGGTACGCCAGAACATAATGGTTTAACACCACAGCATGCGCTTGATATTTTATCAGCCATTGCGGATGAGTTTCCGATTACGGGTGCGGATATGATGGAAATAGCGCCATTTACCGACAGCTCTTTAGTGGGCCAATCAAGCTCTGAAACGACACTTAGAGAAGGCGCTAAAATTTCAGCCTTTTTAATTAGTGCGATGAACAAGTAAGCTGTATGCGCTATAAATACTAGCACTATCAGCGTATAAGTGTGCATTACATGACTAAAAACTAGCAGTTCATAAAGCCTCAGCTATATTTATTAAATACTTATAATGAGTTAGTTGAGGCCTTGCTGAATGAAATTATTGATCTTTTTATTGTTCATTAGCTGTATTAAAGTTGATGCAACTGAAATCACAATAGTAACGGAAGTATTTCCGGACTTTCAGTATCTCAATGAAGATAATAAACTCGTTGGCCGTTCTGTCGATAAAGTTCATAAAGCGCTAGAAGGCACTGGTATAAAATACACTATGTTGGCGCATAGTTGGGCCATATCTTACAATGCAGCGCTACGCGATAAAAATACCTGTATATTTTCAATTGTTCGACTACCTAATAGAGAAAGTAAGTTTAACTGGGTAGGTGAACTGGAAAGCTTTGATTCTGCTATTTATGGTCTAAAGTCCAGAGGTATAAAGTTAAATACTCTCAATGATGCTAAAAAATATAAAATAGCAGTACTGCGTGATAACTTTAGTCATCACTATTTGCTTGAGAGGGGCTTTAGTGAGAACAAGCATTTATTACTCATCGATAGCCTAGATAAAATAGATAAACTCATAAGCACTCGGCACGATATTCTTGATTTTGTTGTTCTTAGCAAAAAGCAATTTAGCTATCGAATAAAAACTGAGCCTAGGCTTGAGCTACTCGAGCCATTACTAAATCTAAATACAGCTCAATCTCCATTATTTTTTGCTTGTAATATAAATATGGATCCGGCCTTAGTTGTTCAATTAAAAGTCGCCTTTAAAGGCAATTAAACAGTTTAAAAAAACAGTTTAATCAATGTAACCTCATGAAATTAAATTACTTTAATATATTTTATAAATATAAATTGCCGCATTTTAAAAACCGATTATAATCCAGCTGCTTTTTGTTTAAAAAAGCACTAACTTTTTGGAGCGTTAAATGGGTGATTTAATCGGGATTAGCTTATTGATCTTGATCAGTGCGTTGTTTGCTATGTCAGAAATAGCAATTGCAGCGTCGCGTAAAATAAAACTGCGAGTAATGGCAGATGAAGGGAATATAAAGGCAGCAGCGGTACTAAAGCTACAAGAAAATCCAGGGGCTTTTTTTGCCATGATCCAAATAGCACTCAACGCGATAGCGATTTTGGGTGGTATTGTGGGCGAGCAGGCCTTATCGCCTTATGTTGAAAGTGTGTTGGTATTGTTTTATCAAGGTGCGCATTTAGAAAAAATTAGCTTTTTATTCTCGTTTTTTACTATTACATCCTTGTTTATATTGTTCGCCGATTTAATGCCAAAGCGTTTAGCGATGATCATGCCAGAAGCGGTCGCTGTTAGAGTGGTTACAATAATGCGCTGGGTTACCTTTGCATTAACCCCGCTGGTGATGTTTTTTAATGGTGTCACTAACTTTGTGCTGCGCTTATTTAAAGTGCCCGCTGAGCGAGAAGACAATGTGACAACAGAGGACATTGTTGCCATGATGGAAGCAGGTGCTGCATACGGTAGTTTGCAAAAGCAAGAATATGAACTCATTGGCAATGTGTTTGACCTAGAAGCGCGATTTTTATCAAGCGTAATGACGCCACGCGACCAAATTGTATATTTTGATTTAAACGAATCTAGCCATGATATTGCGACTAAAATTATTGACCATCCTCATAACCACTTTTTAGTGGTGTCAGGAAATTTAGATAAGTTGCATGGCTCTGTTGAATCTAAAGATATTTTACGACAAGTACTAAAGGGCGAAGCTGCCAATATAAACGATGATCTCATTGATAAAGATGTTTTTTACTTACCGGAAACACTAAGCTTATCTGAAGCTTTAAATGCGTTTAAAAGTGCAGCAAAACCATTTGCTGTTGTCGTAAACGAATATGCGCTTTCGGTGGGCATTGTAACGGTAAAAGATTTAATGAAAGGGTTTATGGGTGATTTAATTACTCATCAAGGCGACGAATTAATCATAGAACGCGATAAAAATTCATGGCTTGTAGATGGCTTAACCCCAATTACCGATTTAGCAAAAGTACTTGATATAGAAGAATTTCCTGACCAGATGCACTATGAAACGGTCGCTGGCTTTTTAATTTACAATATGAAGCGAATACCTAAACGTGCGGAGCATTTAACTTTTTCAGGTTTTAAGTTTGAAGTTGTTGATGTAGAAGGAATTAGGGTAGAGCAGTTGTTAGTTTCAAGGGTTATTAACCCGCAGAGTGCTAATATCCTTTAAAATAAGGTGTGTGCTTTAGTTTTTATATAAATAGCCAAGCTGTATTTGCTTGGCTTTTTTGTGTCTGTTAAAAACTTTGTTTCTAAAATGGGATATTATTTCAATATGTTAAGTTGTTTTATTTTCATACAGTCTTGATTCTATTTTCATCTAATTAACATTAAATGCAACCTAAGACGTATATTGTACTGAGGAGTGTAAGTTTGTGTAAATTTCTTCTAATTAAGATTCATTATCAGCGCGTTTTAATTTAGAATGATCGTTCACTCTAAACTAAAAGGTATTTAACATGCAGCGTTCCCGCATCGCTTTATTTGTATTGTCAGCCCTCGTCGGTTCTGTTGCTTTAACTGGTTGCGATCAGGCTGCTGAGCAGTCACAAGCTTCAGCTCCTAAAGCTGTACCAGTGGGTGTACTTACATTAAAAAGCCAAGCGCTTACTCTCAAAAAAGAACTTCCTGGTCGTATCAGTGCATTTCAAATTGCTGAAATTCGCCCACAAGTAAGTGGTATTGTGCAATCTCGTTTATTTGTTGAAGGTAAAGAGGTTAAACAAGGCCAAGGACTGTATCAAATAGACCCTGCGACATTTGAAGCAGACTTAGCAGCAAGTGAAGCAAGCGTAGCACGTGCTCAGGCGAGTATTTCAAGTAGTAAAGCTAAAGCATCTCGTTTTAGCGAGCTTTTAAAAATAAAAGCGGTAAGTCAGCAAGACTTTGATGAAGCAGATGCTGCATACAAACAAGCAAAAGCAGAATTATTAACGGCTAAAGCGCAGTTAAAATCGGCGCAAATTAACCTTGATTACAGCCATGTGTCGTCACCAATTAGTGGTCAAATTAGTAAATCAAGCGTAACTGTAGGTGCACTAGTTAGTGCTAACCAAAGTACTGCACTTGCTACAGTGACTCAGTTAGATCCAATTTATATCGATTTAACACAATCAAGTAATGAGCTTACCAAACTTAAAAAAGCAATATCATCAGGTGCTCTAAGTGTTGATTCGACTAGCCAAACTGACGTTGAACTTATTATGGAAGATGGTTCTGTTTATCCTCATAAAGGCACATTGCAGTTTTCTGAAGTGACAGTTGATCCAAGTACTGGCTCAGTAATACTACGTGCTAAATTTTCAAACCCAGAAAAATTATTACTGCCAGGCATGTATGCCCGAGCTTCTATTGTGGAAGGTGTTAAGGCGGGTGCTATTTTAGCTCCGCAACGTGGTGTTAGCCGTAATTCAAAAGGCGAACCAACAGCAATGGTTGTGAGCAAAGACAACACAGTAGAAAGCCGTGTTTTAAAAGTAGACCGCACAATAGGTTCTGATTGGCTTGTTACTGATGGCTTAATGGATGGCGATAAATTAATAGTTGAAGGCTTACAAAAAATCCGCCCTGGTGCACCAGTGAATCCTTCTGAAATTCAATCGTCTACTAAAGCCGATCAAGCGCAATAACGGAGAGTTTTAATGTCACGATTTTTTATCGATAGACCGATATTTGCTTGGGTACTCGCTATTGTAGTGATGCTTGCAGGTATTTTGGCGATTAGGAGCTTACCTATTTCGCAGTATCCTTCAATTGCACCGCCTGCAGTAAGTATTACAGCAACGTACCCTGGTGCATCTGCACGTACACTTGAAGATACGGTAACGCAAGTTATTGAGCAAAAAATGAAAGGCCTTGATGGCTTGCTTTATATGTCATCTACGTCTGAGTCGAGTGGTTCTGCTACACTTACACTTTCGTTTAGCGCCGAAACAGACCCTGATATTGCACAAGTTCAAGTGCAAAATAAACTAGCGACAGCGACTCCACTTTTACCAGAAGCCGTACAAAGGCAGGGTGTTGTAGTTGCAAAATCAGCGCGTAACTTTTTAATGGTTTATGCATTTGTGTCTAAAGATGGCAGCATGACCAATATTGATATTGGCGATTATGTTTCATCAAACGTGCAAGATATTGTCTCGCGTGTTGAAGGCGTAGGTGAAGTACAACTGTTTGGTTCTCAGTACGCGATGCGTATTTGGTTAGACCCTGCAAAGTTACAAAATTATAAGCTTACACCTGCTGATATTAGTGCATCAATTAGTGCGCAAAATGCACAAGTATCTGCCGGTCAACTTGGCGGTATGCCTGCCGTTGATGGTCAGCAACTTAATGCAACAGTAACGGCGCAAAGCCGATTACAAACGCCAGAGCAATTTAAACAAATATTAGTTAAAACCAATCCAGATGGCTCTTTTGTACGTCTAGAGGACGTTGCTAAAGTAGAGCTTGGCGGTGAAAGCTATCGCGTTGTAGCTCGTTACGATGGGCAACCTGCATCAGGTTTAGGTATTAAATTAGCCAGTGGCGCTAACGCACTTGATACCGCAGAGGGCGTTAAAAAAGCAATTGAAGAGCTAAAACCGTTTTTCCCTGAGGGGTTAGATGCCGTAATACCTTACGATACAACACCGTTTGTATCGTTATCTATTGAAAAAGTTATTCATACATTAATTGAAGCTGTTGTACTTGTTTTTGTGGTTATGTATTTGTTCCTACAAAACTTTAGGGCAACGCTTATTCCAACTATTGCCGTACCTGTGGTTTTACTAGGTACATTTGGTATTTTATACACCTTTGGTTATTCAATAAATACGCTAACGATGTTTGCGATGGTACTTGCCATAGGCTTATTGGTAGATGATGCAATTGTTGTTGTAGAAAATGTTGAGCGTTTAATGACCGAGGAAAAACTCTCGGCACTTGAAGCTACACGTAAATCTATGGATGAAATTAAAGGCGCGCTGGTAGGTATTGCCATGGTGCTTTCTGCGGTATTTATTCCAATGGCATTCTTTAGTGGCTCTACCGGTATAATTTATCGTCAGTTTTCTATAACACTCGTATCGGCGATGGGGTTATCTGTTTTAGTGGCTCTTATTTTAACGCCAGCATTATGTGCAACGCTTTTAAAACCAAGCCATGTACATAACAATGACACGTTGTTTGGCCGGTTTTTTACAGGCTTTAACCGTGGTTTTGATAAAACAAATTCAGGTGCACAAAGCTTTGTAGGGCGCATGCTTACTCACTCTAAACGCTACTTACTTATTTATGGCGTGATTGTGGGCGGTATGGTTTATGTATTCTCAAGCTTGCCAACGGCATTTTTGCCTGACGAAGACCAAGGTATTTTGTTTAACCAAGTATCATTACCAGCGGGTTCTACAACACAACAAACGCTTGAGGTTGTTAAAAAGGTAGAAAACCACTTTTTAAACGATCAATCTGAAGCAGTAAACGGTATTTTTACCGTGACTGGTTTTAGTTTTGCAGGTTCTGGCCAAAACTCAGCAATTGCCTTTGTAAATCTTAAACATTGGGATGAGCGTCAGCGTGACGAGTTATCTGTTCAAGGTGTTGCAGGTAAAGCGATGGGCTACTTTTCAACGATAAAAGAAGCATTTGTTTTTGCCTTTCCGCCACCTGCAATTGTTGAACTGGGAACCGCTAATGGCTTCAATATTTTCTTACAAGACCGTGTAGGCCTTGGCCATGACGCACTTTTAGCTGCACGAAATCAGTTATTAGGCTTAGCAAGCCAAAGTCCAATTTTAGCGGGCGTACGTCCAAATGGACAAGAAGATATGCCAGAGCTACAACTTGATACAGATTTGGCAAAAGCCGAAGCGCTTGGTGTGTCGCAAAACGATATTAACAGTACACTTTCGACAGCATGGGGTAGTAGTTATGTGAATGACTTTATTGACCGTGGTCGAGTGAAAAAAGTGTATATGCAAGGTGATGCACAATCTCGCATGGTGCCTGAGGATCTAAATAAGTGGTATGTACGCAATGATAATGGCGATATGGTGCCGTTTTCAGCGTTTGCTAGTGCCTACTGGACGTATGGTTCGCCGCGTTTAGAGCGTTACAATGGTTTTTCAGCAATGGAAATTCAAGGTAGTGCAGCGCCAGGTTACAGTACAGGCCAAGCAATGGATGAAATGGAGCGCTTAGTTAAACAATTACCAAATGGTATTTCGTCTGAGTGGACCGGTATTTCATTCCAAGAGCGCTCTAGTAGCGGTCAAGCACCTCTACTATATGGCTTATCGCTGTTGTTTGTATTTTTATGTTTAGCCGCGCTTTATGAAAGTTGGTCGGTACCGTTTGCGGTAATGATGATTGTGCCACTGGGTATATTTGGTGCAATTATGGCAGCGCTTGGCGGTGGCTTATCTAACGATATTTACTTGCAGGTAGGCTTGTTGACCACCATTGGTTTGGCATCTAAAAATGCGATACTGATTGTAGAGTTTGCGATTCATAAAATGGAAGAAGGGCTTGGCTTAGTTGATGCGGCTATTGCTGCTGTTCGCCTTCGTTTGCGTCCAATACTTATGACTTCGATGGCCTTTATTTGTGGTGTTTTACCGCTTGCTATTGCCTCAAGCGCGGGTTCTGGTGCGCAAAATGCGTTAGGTATTTCGATTATTGGCGGCACACTTGCATCATCAATATTAGTTGTTGTTTTTGTTCCGTTATTCTTTGTGTTAGTACGCCGTGTATTTCCTGGCAAAGCTAAAGAGACAACGAAGGAGAGCGCAGAATGAGCATTAAAACATTCAGCCTAAGTGCAATTGCTTTATTGGTGCTAAGTGGTTGCCAATTAGCGCCAGAGCAAAAAGACCTTGCTCTACCAGTATCTGATGCTTATGCATCAGATACTGGGCAAAGCGCTGCGCAGCAATTAAATTGGCAGCAGTTTTTTAATGACGAAAAACTACAAACGTTAATTAGTCAAAGCCTTGAGCATAACAAAGACATGCAAATTGCAGTGCTTAATGTGCAGCGTGTGCGTGGTTTATATCAAATTGAAGACTCTGCTTTGTATCCATCCCTTGATTTAAATGCCTCAGGTACGCGCCAGCGTTTACCGGCTGACTTATCAGGTACTGGCGATGCAGCTATTAGCTCGCAATACAGTGCAACAGTGGGTATTACCTCTTACGAGTTAGATATTTGGGGCAAGGTAAGTAACCAATCAGCGCAAGCACTGCAAAACTTATACTCTACAGAGCTTAGTCAATACAGCACGCAGGTGTCTTTAATTTCAGAGTTGGCAAATGCGTGGCTAAATTATGCAACTGATTTGCAACTGCTAGAGCTTGCAAAAGAAACGCTTACCTCTCAGCAAGAGTCATTATCGCTTACGCAAAAAAGCTTTGATTTAGGTGCAACTTCTTCAATTACCCTTGAGCAGCTTAGAAGTACAGTTGCTACAGCAAAAGTAGACATAGCAACGTACAAGCGTTTGTTAAAGCGTGATAAAAGTGCCCTAGATTTATTAGTGGGTAAATCTGTTTCAGCTGATTTACTGCCTAGTAAAGACCTGACTAACTTGATCAGCATGCCAGAAGTGCCGGTTGGTTTACCGTCTGACCTGTTATCGCAACGCCCTGATATTAAAGCCGCTGAGCATTTAATGCTTGCTGCAAATGCCAATATTGGTATTGCACGTGCGGCGTTTTATCCAAGTATTAGCTTAACAGCCAATGCCGGATCTGCTTCAAGTGATTTAAGTGGCTTGTTTGATTCAGGCTCAGGTACATGGAGTTTTGTGCCGTCAATTAGCTTACCTATTTTTAATATGGGACGTAACCAAGCAAATCTTGATGTAGCAAAAGCTGATCAAGAAATTGCAGTGGCTACTTATCAGCAAAAAATTCAAAATGCGTTTCGCGAAGTTGCCGATGCACTTGCTGACAGAGAAGGTTACCAAGAGCAATTAAGTGCCCTTGATATGCTTATAAGTAGCCGACAAATCACGTTTGATTTATCAAAAATGCGTTACGAAAAAGGCGCAGATAGCTACTTGCAAGTACTTGATGCTCAGCGTACGTGGTACGGCGCTCAGCAACAATTAATTTCGGGTCAGCAAGCGTATCTTGCAAGCCAAATTAATCTGTACAAAGCGCTTGGTGGCGGATGGAACGTAACCAGTGAAACAGCTCAGGAAGAGAAATAATATTTGCGGCTTTTAAAGCCGCATTACATATTTATATAGCGAGACTATTTATAGCTCTTGCTTTACTGAGTTTATGACTTGGTAGTGGAGTTGAACATGAAGCCTAAAGCAAAAAGGCAAACAGATCCCGCGATAGCACTTGCTAGGCGTGAGCAAATATTAACAGCTGCTGCAGAGTGTTTTCGCCGAAAAGGTTATCACGGTGCAGGTATGGCTGAAATATCTAAAACGGCAGGGATGAGTGCAGGCCATATTTATAATTACTTTGAAAGTAAAGAAGCCATTATAGAAAGCATTATTGAAAAAGACATGGAAGAAATGTTTTCTATCTTCCAACAGTTTGAAGATCACCCTGGTGATGTTTTGGCGGCTCTTTTAGATGGCTTAAACATTGGTGTTCAAAGGCACATGGACACAGGGGCATGTGTAGTTGACTTAGATATGATGGCTGAAGCAGGTCGAAATGTTAAAGTAGCTTCATTGCTACGTGATATGGATACTCAAGCACGCGGGCGCATGAGACAGCTTTTAACAAGCGAGCGAAGTGCGCTCAAAGACATTGATGAGCTTGAACTTGAAAGCCGAATTAACGTTATTTTTTCGATGATGGCGGGGTTATTACTCAGAAAGTTACTCTACCCTGAGCTAACCGAAGAAACGGTACTAATAGCGCTTCGCCCTGCGATGAAAACATTACTGATGCCATTTGATGAAGCCCAGTAACGCTCAAAATAAATAACCAAAAGTAAGCTAGCCAATACTTTGGCTAGCTTTTTTATTTTAGTCTATTTAAAAGCGCTCGATTGACCACTGAAGTGCAATGATTACGATAGCAACGGAGCCCATTGGCATTAACCACTTTTTATACCAAGTGTAGTGTCGTACATAAATGAGTATTGGTAAGGCTACTAGTAAGATACTAAGTTGACCGATTTCGACGCCTAAATTAAACGCCAATATACTAAGCAGCTGATAGTCGCTCGACAAGCCAAGCTCGCCAAGTACGCTCGCAAATCCCATCCCATGTAGTAAACCAAAAGCAAAAGTAAGCCAACCTAAACGAAGTACCAACGGCCACACATTATTTAATGCTGCAAATAAAACCGATATAGCAATTCCAAGCTCTACCCAGCGGCTATTTGGTGATACAAGGTTCATAGCTGTTGCGGTAAGCGTAATAGAGTGCGCAAGCGTAAACGCGGTTACTATCCATGCTGTGTGTTTAATAATTTGTTTTTTAGAGCTAATACCTTGCCATGCTTTATCGCTGCGTTTTAAAACACAGGTAAGTAACAGGGCGATTAAAAATAAAATATGATCAATACCAATCCAAATATGTAAAACACCCTGATACACGTATTGATTAAACGTACTTAAATAACTTGTTTGCTCAAAGCTGAACGTTTGTTGTGCCTCGTTGATATTAAATACACGAGATACACCGTTTATATTTACGATGGATTTATGATTGGCATCGGTATTAAAAAAAGCAGAATAGGAAAGGGAGATTGCTTCATTGTCATCACAGCTAAACAGCAACGGAATCACCAAATAAGGCTGGTTAAAATGGTTATCTAGCTGATAGATACCTTCACTTTTTAAAAGGCATGATTGCGCGTTTTGCGTGATATTTAAATTTTCTTCAATGAAGTTATTAATTGAGCTGCGTTTTGCTTTTATTTCTGCCCACGAAATTTGCCCGTTTTTATCTAAATCCAGAGGCACTGCGTGCTCTAAGTCGGCTATATTAATTTGCCAAGTACCCGTGTATTGGTTTTTGTTGGTGTCGTTATTGTTCTCGCTATTTAAGGTTATATAACTTGTACTTAGTTGATGGGCAAAGCTGTAAGTTGAAAAAATGCACAGCATTAAAGTGAGTATAAATAGATAAGGCGTTTTCATAGTGTATCTCGTTGCATCGCTTTTGCTTGAATAAGTAATTGCTCATCGGTGCTCATTTTAGCCTGCTGCCAATTAATATGAGCCCAGTAAAGTGCTTTTTCGCGATTTGGTTGTACATCAAGGTAATATTTAGCTAAGTCACTTGCATGAAAAGAATCTTTGCGAAGCTCTCGTAGTGTAACTCTTTGCGCTATTGTATTTTGCCATTTTTTATCGCGTTTATTTAGTTTTTTTTCTGCGATTGAAAGTCTTAGCAAAATAGCATCCTCTAAATTACTTTTATCAGGAAGCAGTACGCTTAATGTGTTTAATACTTGTTGTGGTTGATTTAGAGCAATTTGAATATCGGCCCATAAAACAATAAGGCTCACAGGGGCTTGAACTAAATCTACACTTTGTAAGTGAGACATAGCTTGTTTGTAGTTATTTAAACGGTAGCTCATTTCACTTAAAACATGGTTTGTAGCTAGGCTAGTTTGATTATTATTTATAATTTTTACTAATCCTTGGTAGCTGTCTAAAACGCTTTCATGTTGGCTTTGTACATCGAGTACACAGGTGCTAGCAGTAATAGTGCTTACTTGCCCAATTAAGACTACGCAGTGTTTTTTTGCTTGTGCGAACTTACCTTGAGTCATAAATATATTGGCTAGCAATAAATGGCTATTACTATGTTTTGGCTCTCCAATCAAAACGTTGTTAGCAATATCAATGGCTTCGTTGAAAAGGTGCTCTTTTTGTAAAACGCGAGCATATAAGTAACCAATTTGAGATGAGGGTGTTTGTTTATATAGCTGGGCTAAACGGGTTTTAAGTAGCCCCTGTAAGCGCTCTGTTTGGCCGGCATATTGGCTGTTAGTGACTAATGTATTTATTTCGTCAACAGAGAGGGAAGCACTAAGCGTTGAATTACTTTTAGCAATAACTGCATCATCTTTTGGGGTAAAAGGCGCAGCGCTTAACGCAAGGGGTGTTAGGCATAAAGTAATAAATGCGACGGACTTAAAAATTGATAAATGCATTATAAATATCCTTTGAAAAAAGCCATCCATGGCCTGTCAGCTTAATTACTTGTTTAGTAGCTAATTTATTTACCGTTTGTTGAAATCAATCCATCAACATCGGTATCGGTGTTTGTAAACACCCGACCGTTAACAGTTAACGGCTCTGCATTTGGGGCTTGATTAAATGCATCGGTTGCAAATTGAGCAAAGTCGACTTGTAGTGCGTCAATTGTAATGTTCACTGTTGCAGTTACTTGCGAATTAACGCCATCACTTACACCAAACATAAAACTATCTGAACCTGTCACTTCTTTATTCGGTGTATAGGTAAAGTTACCATCGCTATTAAGGGTAACAGTTCCAAGAGTTGGCTCACTTGTTAATGAGTAAGTCAGTGAATCGCCATCATTGTCGGTTGCGCTAAGCATATCGGTAATGCTTACTTCAGTTTGTGTAGTTAGCATTGCATCACTTGCTGTAGGCGCTGTGTTTACAACCGGTGTAGGCTGTTTTTTATCATCATCGCTACTACATGCTCCCAATGTTAATGCACTGAGGAGAACACAAATATGGGTAGTTTTTAAATTACGCATTATTTTACTCCTTATTTAGAGCCAGCAAGCGGTGTTGCAAGGTATGGGAATGATGAATCCATCATTGTTGCATCAATAGGTGCACCGTCTGTAAATGGCACTGTGCCTGTATTAGCATCCTCTGGTGCACAAAGTCCTAAATCAGTGCCTTCACCATTTACAGGAATAGGATGACATAAACGACCCATCACAACACGAAGTGCAATATCAACCACATCATCACCCGGGCGACGACCATTTGGGAAGCCGGCTAAATCATTACCCGCTACACCAAATGCAGATTGATCAGCTTGCGCTGTTGCTGCAATGCCTGTATTTAAACGTAGCATTTCTGAAGGTGTTACCGTAGCTTGTTGATTAACGCCTGCAAAACCTGTTAAAAATGCAGTGATTAAATCAGTACGCGGGAAGTTTGTGGGTGCCAGTGTTTCTAAGTTTGCGCCAAGGGTCGTATTAACAGCATCTTTAAACAAAATGTTTAATAACTCAGGTAGTGCTGGATGAGATACATAATCTAAAAATTGTGCATCATCTTTAGGGTGAGCAGTAGAGAATGTGTCTTTGTCTTTAATGCCAATTACAAGCTCGTTTACAAGCGGGCTACCCAAGCGTGAAACTTGTGTTAAAGCACCACCATTAACGGCGTTATTAGCAAATTTAGCATTAGGGTTTAATACGCGAGCTTGAGGTAGGCTTGCTGTTGTCCACGAACCTATTACGCCATTTCCTTCACCTACAACACAGCTTTTAGGAATTTCGATAGCGATTGACGTTACGTTTTTATCTGCAAGGTCGTCGTTATCAGCTGATTGTGTTATACCACCTGGAAAACCACCGCCGTCACCAGCACCAGGGGCGCTATCACCCTCTACAGGTACATAGTTAACTAAATCAAATGTTTTACCTAGGTTAACTACAAATGGGTCTTTACGTTGTCCTACAAAAACTTGTGCCATGCTTTCACAGTTAGGAATTGAAACCTGATACACAAATTGGTCAGCGTAAGTTTGGTAATCGCTCATTGAACCAAATGTTTTATTGCCCACATAATCAAGTGGTTTAGAAAATGTACTTGAGTTTGATGCTGTGTTGTTTAATACCGTTGTTTCGCCAGTACGCTGCGCGCCGCTAATCATGCTCATTGTGTATGATTCACTAAAATTTGCAGCGCTGTCATCACCGGCAGATACACCGCCTACATTTTTAAGCGGTACAGACACGGTGCGTTGATTACCTTCAGGTCCAACAGTTAATTGCACACCTTGGTTATCATTAGGGAGCATGCTTTTAAAGTTAAATGCAAATGTAATATCTTCAACGGCATCGCCGTCGTTATCTATATGAATGCTGTAGGTAGCATCTGGGTCCATTGCAAAGTAATTAGGACCGCCGTATGCATCTTGCAGCGGGATATAGTTAGCAATTAATGTTACAAAATCATCACGACCTTGCTCGTAACTATTAAATACATAAAAATCGGTTGAATCTAAAGTCGGGAAACGGCTTATATTTGGCGCTTCTCTGTGGCTTGATGCTTCACTTGGTGCACTTACAAACGTACTACATATTACTACTGCGAGTATTGATGGAGTTAAAGCTTTCATGACTTTGTCCTTTAGTTTTGATTGAAGTCATAGCTAATAACGGGGCAGGATTTAAATTGGATGCAAAAAAGTTAAATTATTTTTATTTTTTGTTAAAAATTTTAAAAGTAGGTTGGCTGCTTTGTGTAAGCAGCCAACTTTGGTCATTATTGTAGGGTTATAAAAGTACTAGCTCTGTGGTGTAAAGCACTTCAGTAGGAGAGCCATTTGGCGAGCCGCCAATAGGTTCTAAGCTTACGGCAAGCAACGCTATGTCGGTTGCGTTAAAACGGTTATCTTTTAATAATATTTTATTGCCTTGCTTGGGAAGTAAACCCAGTGAAATAGGTGCATCTTGCCCTTTTAAAATCATCCACAACTCATAATCTTTATTAGTTTGAGCAACCAATTGGCTACTGGCTTTAATTGAGAGTCCTTGCTCGTTAACATTAATAAACCACAATGATTGTTTATCTTGATTTTGAACCAAAGCAATTTGTTGAGTGTGCATAACATTGGTACTAGGTTGAATAACTAAAAAGGCTAAAACAATACACGCAGCAGTTGCCACAAAAGACCATGTACGCCAAATTGAAGGCTTGGTATGTATCACTGTTTTACTTGTTTGTGGCCTGTTTTCAATACGTTGTAGTATATTTACCCATACATCGTCACGTGGCGTTTGCGGCGTAATAGCACTCGCTAAGTTGTTTAGGTTTTGCTCCCATAGACTTGTTGCTTCACGTGCTTGATTTGAATTAAGCAACAGACGCTGAAAACGCTTACGGGCAAGCCCTCTAAGTGTGCCAAGCACATACTGCCCAGCAAGCGCGTCTAATAGTTCGGGTTTATTATAATTCATAATGTTAAACACCTTTGTAGCTGCATAAGCCCACGCCTGATCCAGCTTTTAACTGTACCTAACGGCGTTTCTATATGATCCACTAACTCGCTATGACTCAGCCCCTTGTAATAAGCTAAGTGAATAGCTTGTTTTTGTTGAGGTTCAAGTTGTTCGATACAATTAACCAGTTTCGTTTCTTCATCGTAATTAACGTCGATACTTTCATTTTCATTTTCATTTTCATTTTCATTTTCATATTCGTCATCGCCTAACGACTGCTCTTTTCGTACTTTGTGATAGCGCAGTGAGTCAAGACTTCTGTATCTAACTATACTTATCATCCAACTAATAACGGTGCCTTTAGAGGCGTTATATTCAGATGCGTTATGCCAAATTTTTATAAAAGCATCTTGTAGTGCCTCTTCCGCATAAGCTCTGTTAGTGAGCATATTTAAACTAATAGCAAAAAGTTTGCCGCTAGTTTGTTGATATAAACTTGAGAAAGCATTTTTGTCTCCCTGTGCTGTTGCGCACAGAAGAGGGAGTAAATCATCGTTATCCATAGGGGTCCTGTTTTTCTTATTATCATTGAGTAAACGGTTGAGGGTGTGATTTGGATGCAAAAAAATTTAATTGCCTTTTAGATTAGCTGCTTTATACGTAAGTACAAGCAATAACCGATCAGTGTTTGAAATTTAGACGTGTAAGTATAATTTATTCACATGTTTGTAAAAAATGCATAAAGAGCGGTCTGTAGTAGATTTTAGTTTATTAATTACTATATATATCAATGACCTATTGTTTGCGTTTGAATTTTAAATGGCATTTATATGGCGTGATATTTGCAAAAGACTACTTAAAGCCGTTTAAATTAAGATTATAAATCGGCATTATTTTCACAAAGGAGAGACTATGTGGGCTGCAATTAGTTATTTACTATTAGCACTACTGCTTATTTTTATTGGTTGGGAAGTGAACTCTGTCTATTTTGCTATTGTTTTTTATTGGACTGCGCTGTCACTTTTATTAGTGAGTACCGCGTATATTTTTAATACAGCAAAAATATTTAGAAAGCGTGAAAATGGGGTGATCCCATTTTATATACGGTGGGCGTT
Organism: Pseudoalteromonas sp. S8-8; assembly: GCF_000497875.1. Classification (NCBI taxonomy): domain Bacteria; kingdom Pseudomonadati; phylum Pseudomonadota; class Gammaproteobacteria; order Alteromonadales; family Pseudoalteromonadaceae; genus Pseudoalteromonas; species Pseudoalteromonas sp. S8-8. The sequence goes on along the minus strand of NZ_AUTR01000070.1, from coordinate 66,807 downwards.
TGTGCCATTTTTATTCGGTGTGCAAATTTATAATGCCTGGTCACGTAAGCGCGATAAAGTGCCGCCCATTCAACAAATAAACGAAAACCTATTTTTAGCTTGCCGATTATTTCCCTCAGATATAGACACATTAAAAGATAACGGGATTACGGCGATTTTAGATGTTACGTGTGAATTCGACGGACTCGAGTGGAGTTCAACACAAGAGAATATTAATTATTTAAACATTCCGGTGCTCGATCATAGTATTCCTACCCATTCTCAGTTAAATCAGGCTATTAATTGGATTCATCACCATATTAAAGAAGACCATCGCGTAGTCGTTCATTGTGCTTTAGGGCGTGGGCGCTCTGTTTTTGTCATGGCGGCTTATTTACTGAGCCAAAACAAAAATGCAGATGTGCATGAAGTACTTGCACAAATAAAAGAAACCCGCGAAACCGCAAATTTAAATAAGCATCAACTTCGCCATTTAGCTAAGCGACATAAAAAAGGCGAATTACTGATTAAAAACAAAGCCGTTTTAATTGCAAACCCTGTATCTGGTACACGATTATGGGAAGAAAAAGAGCACTTAATTGTTGCGCGGCTATCGGATTATTACGATCTGAAAGTACTCACTACTACAAAAGAAGTTAACGGTATTGAGCTGGCTAAACAGGAAATTGCGCAAAATCCGGATATTATTATCGCATGCGGGGGAGATGGTACGGTGGCGGAAGTTGCAAGCGTACTTGTAAATACACAATGTAAACTAGGCATCATCCCTATGGGGACTGCAAACGCCCTTGCGCATGTATTGATGGGTATTACCTCTAAATTTATTCCTGTTGAACAGGCTTGTGACTTAATTATAGATGGTCAAACAAGCATAATAGATACTGCCTATTGTAATAATGAATTAGTACTACTGCTCGCGGGTATTGGTTTTGAGCAATCAATGATAGAAAAAGCAGATAGAGAGTCGAAAAATAAGTCGGGGCAACTTGCCTATTTAAATGGTTTTTTTGAAGCGTTTGGCGAGCAAAAATCGCAGTTACTTAAAGTAAAACTCGATGATAATGAGCCAAAAGAAATATGTACTAATAGTTTTATTGTAGCCAATGCTGCGCCTTTTACAACGTTATTGGCTCAAGGTGGCGGGCAACCTGATCATAGTGACGGGCTACTCGATATAAATTGGTTAACACCAAATAATGAAGATTCAACCACAGTACTAAGTATTGCAGAGCTGATGTTTAGTAGCTTAACGCAAACACATTTAGCTATAAACTCTCATCATACAAATGCCAAAAGAGTAGAGGTTACAGGCGAAGGAGAGCTTAAGTACGTACTAGATGGTGAAGTTAAAACCGCTCAAAAACTAGTTATTACTATTGAGCCGGCTTCATTAAATGTGATTTGCAAAGAGCAATAAATCGCGCAAGTTATAATCAAAAAAGGAGCTAAATTAGCTCCTTTTTTACATCATTTTTTAATTGATGGCCAAACAAACCCTGTTGTATCCGGCGCTTGAGAAGATGTTTCTCTTGGTGCACTTTTTGGTCTACGAATAGGTTTGTTATTTATAGTGTGAATATAAAGTGCTTCCACTTTATCGCGAGCCCAAGGCGTTTTACGCAAAAACTTTAAACTCGATTTAATGCTGGGTTGATCAGTAAAACATTTAATTTTTACTTGCTCGCCAAGTGTTCTCCAGCCAAGTCGTTGCTCTAACTCAACAAGTATTTGTTCTAATGTTACCCCATGTAAAGGGTTTTTAGGTTGATTATTCATAGCCATACTACTTATTTAAACTGCATGCATTGTAGCTTAAATCAGCTTTTAGCGCTAATTCACAGTGATTGTTTTAGGAGCTGTTGGGTAAATAGCATTACCTTGCTTATCTATTTTAAGCCAAATGAGTTGGCTGTTACTGTGTTGGGGTGTTTTAGCACCACACAAAAGTGTAAAAGAATGAACTTGTATTAATGCCCCTTCGCTATAGCGTTTGTTGTCGTACCAACAGTTAGCTTCTTCATTTACAAACTGGTTTGCATCAATAATTGAATGGGTTTTTAGCGTTGTTGCTTCACTAAGTATTGAATACGATAAGCTGCTAAAACAAAAACATAGAATTAAAAAGTTACGCATTAGAGGCCTTTAAATAGGGAGGGTTAAAAATAATACATTAAGCTAAAAAACGTGCTAGTGTAAAGTACACAAAGTGATTTTAAGTATAAACTTAGTTATTCACAGAACAATAAAAAGGTGCACACAATGCAATTTAATCAAACAATGATCGAAGAATTCACACTATTAGCAAAGTTTCCTCGCGACAGTAAAATGCAGGGTATTAAATTACATTCAGACGCAGAGCCAAGCTTACTTAGCGCAGCGCAACGTTTATTTGAAAAAGGGATTATAGATAGCCCAGATGGCGGATATTTAACTGATCTGGGCTTAGATTTAATTGAGCACGTTACGGTTATTCATAGCGCGCTACAAAGTTAATCTAAATTAGCTTAATTTGCATCGGGTTGATTTTGCGGTGCAGCGTCATTAAATGCAGCTAATTTATTACAATGTTCGTAAATGGCTGCAATTTTTGGATAAGCGCTCATATCTACGTTAAAACGAATTGCATTAAATACTTGCGGCACTAAACAAATGTCAGCAAGTGTTGGTTGGTCACCAAAGCAGTAGCCATTATTTTCGTTTAGCATCAGTTCTATTTTTTCAAAACCCACTTCTATCCAATGTCGATACCATTTATTTTTAGCCTCGTCATCAACACCTAATTCGTTTGATAAATACTTCAGCACGCGTAAATTATTAACAGGATGAATATCGCAAGCAATGGCAAAGCTTAAGTTTCTTATTTGCGACTTTTGCCACGCAGTCCCTGTAATTAATGGCGATTGCGGATAAGTTTCATCTAGCCACTCAAGTATTGCAAGCGATTGTGCTAAAACACCATCATTGGTTTCAAGTGCCGGTAGTAAGCCTTGCGGATTAGTCGCTAAGTATTCTTTCCCAAGCTGCTCCGATTTTAAAAGGTTAACAATAGCAAGTTCATGATCGATTGCTTTTAAGTTAAGCGCTATACGCACTCTATAAGCCGCTGATGAGCGAAAGTAGCTGTATAATTTCATAATTAATCCTGTGAACCTGTAAATTGTTTTTTAATTGTGCGCCAGCAATCGGTGTAATTTGGTTGGCGCTCTTTACCTTCTAATGCATATTTTGTCGGTGAAATTATATAGCGCGACTCAAACATAAAGGCCAATGTGTTTTCATATTTTTGTGGTGTAAGCTCAGCGTTTGAGGCTTTTTCAAATACGTCGGCTTCAGGTCCATGTGGCGACATACAATTGTGTAAACTTGCGCCACCAGGTACAAAACCATGCTCTTTTGCATCATACACACCTTCAATTAAGCCCATAAATTCACTCATAATATTGCGGTGATAATACGGCGGGCGAAATGTATTTTCGGCTACCATCCAACGCGGTGGAAATATCACAAAATCGACATTTGCCATACCCTCAGTAGCAGAAGGAGAGGTTAGTACAGTGAATATAGAAGGATCGGGGTGATCAAAGCTCACTGTATTCATTACATTGAAACGCGATAAGTCGTATTTATAGGGCGCACTATTACCCGTCCATGCAACTACATCAAAAGGAGAGTGCTTAATTTCACAGCTAAATAAATTACCGTTAAATTTAGAAACAAGCTCAAAGTCACCCTCTTTATCTTCAAAGGCCGCTACAGGGTATTGAAAGTCTCTGTCGTTGGCATAACCGTTTGCACCAACAGGTCCTCGCTCTGCAAGCTCTAACGCATGGCCATAATTTTCACAAATATAACCACGGGCTGTATTATCAATTAAGTCAACAGAGAACTTAATTCCTCTGGGAACTACAGCAATTTCACCCGGTTTAATGCTTAACTTACCGCACTCGGTGTGAATTAATAACTCACCTTGCTGAGGGACAAACAACATTTCGCCATCGGCATTACAAAAGTAACGCCCTTGCATTGACTGATTAGCGACATATACATGAATGCCAATACCAGATTGCCCATTAGCACTGCCATTAGCTGCCATAGTTACTAACCCATCAATAAAATCAGTAGGCTGTGAAGGCATATCAATAGGATTCCAACGTAGCATTGTTGGTGGTGTTACGGCTTCAGTGATTGGGGCTGTTCTTATTAGGCCGTTATCAATTGCTTGGTAATCACCTTGCACTACAGACGGACGAAGGCGGTAAAACCAAGTGCGACGATTTGAAGCGCGAGGAGCCGTAAATGCAGTCGAACTAAATTGCTCTGTGTATAAATCGTATTTAACTTTTTGTGGGCTAAATTGTCCTATTGGCAGTGCACCGGGTAGCGCTTGTGTTTCAAATTCATTACCAAAACCGGTCATATAACTTAATTGTGTCGCCATTACTGACTCCTGTGAGAGGGGGTTGGTTTAATATTATTTTTATTTCAGTTAAGATACTCTCAAGTGAGACTAATATCAAATGTGCAACTACGCATCCGTGTAAATATTAATGAACACTAAAGTAAGCCTTATAAAGCTGGGATAACTAAAAATGAAAATTGATTTAGCAACGTTTTTACCTTATCAATTAACGAATGTAGCAACACGTGTAAGTAATGACTTTGCCGAGGTTTATCAAACTAAATACGGTTTAAATATTCCGCAGTGGCGAATACTTGCTAATTTAGCGCAGTATGGTCAGAGCAACGCAAAGGATTTATGCACGCAAGCAAATATGGACAAGTCGACAGTGTCGCGTGCGGTAAAAGTTTTAATAGATAAAGGTTTAGTGAAAAGTGAGTTAAATGCACAAGATAAACGCGCGGCCTTACTTGTACTGAGCAAAGCAGGGCAAAACTTATATGAGCAAATAGCACCCGATGCACTGAATTGGGAAAAACAATTACTGAATACTTTAACCAACGAAGAATACGAAGTGTTAGTGGGTATTTTTGAAAAGTTAAATAACAAATTAAAGGCATAAAAAAGCCCACCAAAGTAGGCTTTTAAAAGATGTTTTAGGCTACAGTTCTAAATTAGAAAGTGTAACGAACACCTACACGCATTTCCCAAAGAGATGCATCACGTTGAGTTGTGGTGCTTGCGTTATTCCCGTTAAAGTTTGAATAAACGTAACGGCCTTGGTCATCAATATCTGTTGAAATCATACGAGCACCAACGAAAGGACCTTTTTTCAGTACACCCCAATCATCGTTTAACATATTAGTTAAGTTATCGATTACGAAGAATGCTTCACCTTTATGGCCATCCATGAACCCAGGTACTTCTTGAGTTAGCTTAAAGTTAAACTTAACAAACCAATCAGAGTTTTGCGCGTTACGACCTGAAATTTCACCACGTTTTAATCCTTCAGATGCAATGAACTCATTAAATTCATTAATCTCATCTGCTGACATGTTATAAACAACGTTAGGATCGTTTACTAACGGTACATAAAGTAGTTGGCGAGAATCATTTGAATTAAAATCACCAAATGTATCTTCATCGTTACCATTAAATGTGAAGCTGTAAGGCAAGCCTTTGTATGCTTCACCAAATAAATTAAAGCGAGTGCTATATCCATCGATAAATTCATGTGTGTAAGCAAGGTTTAATGTAAAGCGATGAGGTATTTCATAATCTGATGAAGATACACCAGGATCTAACGGGTTAGACGTTGCCAAGTTACCGTAGTTAGAGCTCGCTGTTGAACTTGTCATTGGGTTAACATCATCAGCATCTGTATAAGCATATGATAGTTGTACTTTAATACCGTTATCGAATGCTTTGCTTACAGCTGCAGAGATAATTGAAGTTTCACCACTGTCACCATTAACATTTGTTAAAAGTAAATCACCGTCACGTCCTTCAATAGAGGTTAAAATTGGACGACCATCAAAAGTAGTAGTACCACTGTCAGTAAGGGCTTGGTCCATTAACGTTGCTGCATCACGCTTTTTGGTGTAGAGATAATCTAATGAGATTACATATTCGTCTTCTGTTGTATAAGTAGCCCCTACTGAATATTTCCATTCCGATGGGATTTCAAAATCAGAAGCTACGGCGTTCGTAAAGCTATCTCCAGAACCGATTACTGTGTTAGCTACTTTATCAAACTGTGATTGTGGTACATCAAAACCTGGTTTTCCACCATTCACATTTGGTGTAGCAAATAAATCAATAGATCCAAACTGATTTGCGCTAATATTTGTGATGCCGTCGTTTGAATATGAGTTAGATAACCACACATTCGGATTACCACCTGAAAATAAGCCCAAACCTGCGCGAACTTCAAGTGCATCAGTTGCATACCATTCAAAGCCAATACGTGGTTGAACTAAATCCACACCATCAAATGTTGATTGGTTACTGAAACCATAACGTGCAGTATAGTTTTCATTTAAAGTAGGCTTGTCATCGCTAGTGTAACTGTCGTAACGAAGACCAAACGTTAGTGATGCATCAATGTCTGAGAAGCTATATTCATCTTGAATATAAAAAGTATGTTGAGCATATGAGAAGCTAGCGCCGGCATCTGCAGCATTATTCGTACCTGCGGCATTATTGTAGAAAATTGCACTTGCAATTCCTGCTTCGTAATCATCAATACTTGCAAAACTCCATTCACCTTGCGTGTGTTGAACGAATTGGTTAAATACTTCTAGCTCTTCATACTCGTAACCAGCTGTTATCGTGTGCTGGTCAAGGTAGTAAGTACCAGCAAGTTTAAATGTAGTTGTATCGTAATTTAAATCGTTTGATTGACGAGAATCATCTGGACCTAAATATACTCGACCTCCATCCGATGTGTTTACTTGGAATTCACCAAAGCTGCTTGCAGCATCAAGTGATTCAACACGTGCATCTAGTTCCGATTTACCTAAACGAACTTCAGTTGAAAAATCGTCATTCCAGTCTGAGTATAATGAACCGATGATTGAAGTAAATTCTGCACCTTGCTCATAAAAGTGACTATCTAACGATAGGCGAGTTGAACCAGTATCTGATTGAGATAATGTAAAGCCGTCATTATAGTTATAAACTAAGTTAGCACGGTGAGAATCGTTAATGTTCCAATCTAATTTAATTAATATTTTTTCATCTTCTACAGGTGCACTCGAAGGAGTGGTACCTGCATCATAACCATACACATTTTGTGAAATTTGTTGGATACGAGCTAAGTCGCTTTCAGAAACACTTGAACCTAAAGGGTCATAATTGAATTGTGCTACCCCTTCTAGCTTTTCATATGAAGTATATAAAAATAATGAATCTTTAATTAGAGGTAAGCCAACATTAAAACCGTAGCGTTTTTCATTATAACTACCGTTATCAACGTCTTCGCCTTCAATTTTATCACCTTTCATTGAATCATTTGTGTAATCGAAAAACACGCCACCATGAATTTCGTTGCCGCCAGATTTAGTTACAGCATTGATGTTACACGCTGTAAATCCACCGTACTGAACATCAAATGGTGCAAGTTCTACAGCTACTTGCTCAATTGAATCAAAAGAAAAAGGTGCGCGAATAGTAGGGTAACCATTTGAGCTTAAGCCGAAGTTATCGTTCATACGAACGCCGTCTAGCGTTAAACTATTAAATTTTGGATTACCGCCACCACAGTTAATAGTGCCGCGGCTATCATCTATTGCTACTCGTGGATCAACACGAATGATATCTTTTAAATCACGGTTAATAGCAGGCTGATTCTCTAGATCTGTAAGTGTGAAAGTAGACGCCGGACCAGTACCGCCAGACATAGAGCTAATTGGCGCGCCAGAAACTACGATTTGTTCCATGCTTGATTGTGACTCAAGAGAAACGTTTACTGGGTAATCGTTACCAATATTAAGAATAATGTTATTGAATTCTTGGTCTGCATATACATCTGAATCAACAATTACTTTATAAGGACCGCCAACTCGCAGGCCTTTAGCTGTGAAATAACCAGCGTCATTTACTTCAGTTGTTTTTACTGATCCAGAAGGTACGTGTAAAATTGTTACTTTAGTGCCGGCTGCTGGGTTGCCGTTAGGCCCCATTACTTGACCTTTAATTGCAGAGGTCGTTTCGTTAGCCATTGCAGCGCCACTTACACCAACACATGCTGCAATAGCAAGTGAAAGAGCTGTTTTGCGTAATTGAGTTTTCATTTAATTTTCCCGTGTAGTTATTAATTAAATTTTTATATTTTTATTTTAAAATTTTTCAAAATAAACAGTTAAAGTTCATTTATTCAAAATCCGTTACTAGTGTACCTTATTTATTCGTTACAAATAAAATACAACTGCAATATATTTTTAATAAATAGTACTATTTTTGTCTATTTGAGTGTTTTTTTGAGCAATAACTCTATATCGGGGTATATATTACGTGGGCTTTATGACAAACATGTGAAATTGGGGTGTGAAAAACAAAAAACCCATTACAATTTTGCAATGGGTTTTGTTAACAAATAACTTAATGTGTTATTACTTACCTATTAAGACTTAAAACTTGTAGCTAATACCAACTTTAGCCTGCCAAGCTGATGACGATGAACTGATTTGCGAGTAATTACGCACATCCGCACCACCAAAGCTGTTGTCTATTTTATATCTGCCTTGATCATCAAGACCACCAAAGTCATAAATAGTTTGGTTAGAGTAACCTAAGCGTTTTTCTACACCCCAATCGCTGTTTAGAAGGTTTGCGAAATTATCAATCATTAGATAAACCTCACCAGTGTGACCTTCAGCAAAGCCAGGTATTTCTTGCTTAATGCTAACGTCCATTGTAGTAACCCAAGGTTGCGTTGCTGTATTTTTACCTAAAATCCCACCACGTTGAGATATACCAGCACGCTCTAATAACGGTTCTAACTCAGCCCAAGTCATTTTAGAATCAGCCCAATTTACATTCGGATCATCAGCACCTGTAGGGATATAAGGTAAGTAAGCACCATTAGTGAATAAAGAGCTAGTATCACCTAAGTCTTCATCTTTATACATATTCATTGTGTAACTAAATGGGCGACCTGAACGACGTTCAAAATAAACATTGAACTTGGTTGCATATCCTTCAAAAAATTCAGTGTTATACGCTAAGTTAATTTTAAAGCTGTGCTCAACTTCGTAAAAGCCACGTGCTGCAATATCTTCATTACGATTTACTGTAATATTGTGCTTATAGTTACCTTCTGCCTGAGAAGCTGAACCTGCTGATGATTCTGTAACATCTTGGTGAGCATAGCTTGCCGATACAAACAGGCCATTGTCCCATTGTTTAGCAATACCCGTTGAAATAATAATTGAACGACCATCATCCGATGAATTAGTCATTTCTATGTCAACATTATCGCCACTGTAAATACTTTGATTGATAACACGTTCGCCGTCCGCTGCTAAGCCTACTGGGTTAATAGACGAATTATGCCATACCGCTTCATTCTCTTTTTTATGGTAAGCAATTTCTGCTTGCCATTTAAAACCATCACCTAATAGTTCAGAATCAAACTCATATTCAAAACCTATTTGGGTGCGAATGCTTGAAGGCAATTTAAAATCAGGGTCGATATACGCAATGCTACCAGCACCTTGCTCTAATGTATTTTTTATTTCATCAGGAACCTGAGTAATATCAGCTGTGTTATTTGCATAGTAATCATTAATTACATCGTTTTGTGCTGATACTAAAGTAATGCCATCACTTTGGAATGAATTGTTATACCAAACATTTGGAATGCCGCCTTGGAAACGACCAATACCACCATTAATAGTAAGCGCTTCTGTTACGTAGTACTTAAAGCCAACACGAGGAAGTATAATGTCTAGGCCATCAAGATTTTCTTGGTTAGTAAAGCCATACGTATTAGCAAAGTTTTCATTTAGAGTTGGTTTATCATCAGATGATAAGCGCTCATAACGAACACCTGCTGTAACTTCTAAATCATCACCTACATAAAAAGTATCTTCTATGTAAAGCGCTAGCTGGTTACGCCTTACATCATATGCTGTATCAGCTGAATCATTAGTGTAAGCATTTTGATAAGAGAAATCATAAGAACCAATTTCACGGTTTTCAAAATTTTCTAAGCTATCAAATTTCCACGTTCCAAGAGAGTTTTGAGCAAACAAGTTATATAAACGAAGTGACTCGTACTGAGCTCCAAAGTTTATTTCATGCTCATCCATTAAATACGTAGCGTCTAACGTAAAAGTTAGGTTTTGTGTTTCTGAACGGTTTGCATGGCGGTATTGATCTGTACCAAAGTTGTAAGAAGGACCATTTCGACCGTCTTCCTCAACAGTAATGCTTCCTAAGTTAGAGCGAGTTGCGCTATCAGAGGTCACATCTTTATACGACACACCAATTTCTGTTGAAAAGTTTTCAGTCCAATCAGAGTAAAGTTTAGATGAAAAGTTATTAAACTTAGTTACGTATGCATAAGTGCTTGAAACTAAGGCTATATTATCACCGCCAGTGCTAGAGTTACGCTCATCTTGGTCGTCTTGCCATTGATAAGTGAAATCTAAACGGTGTTCATCACTTGCGTTCCAACTTAATTTAACAAGCAAGTTTTTGTTTGTATCTTCTGGCGCACCGGCTAATGAATCAGTTAAGCCGTATTCATTATTTAAGATAGAAATGAAACGATTATAGTTAGCTTCAGAAGTATTAAATTCATTTGAAGCACCAGAACCGTCAAAGCCGTAATCTAGATCTAATTCACTTGACCATTCTGCATAGTTAACAAAGTAAAACAGTTCATCTTCAATAATCGCTCCACCGACATTAAAACCAAATCTTTCTTCAGTTTTAATCGGCTCTACTTTATTTGTAGAGTAAGTTTTATGACCTAGCTCATCAAGATTGTCTTCTTGTACAATATTATGAACATCGCCAGCTATCTCAGGAGTAGATATTTCATAAAAGCCAGAGAACTTAAACTCATTTGTACCAGATTTTGTTACTGCGTTAATAGTACCGCCACCAAAGTTACCTTTAGAAGCTGAGAAAGGAGATACATCAACAGAAACTTGTTCAATAGCGTCAAGTGCTACAGGAGGCTGAGAAGTAGGGTAGCCACCAAAGTTCAAGCCAAAGTCATCATTTTGACCAATACCGTCAACTGTTAAACCGTTGGTACGAGGGTTACTACCTGCAAACGTTAGCTCGCCATTGCCATTAATACTGGCAAGTGGGTTTAAGCGCGCAATATCTTTAATGTCGCGATTAAAGCTTGGCATATTTTCAATAGTGTCAGAGCCAAATGTACTGCTAGAGCCACCTGATTGTTGAACAATCTTATAACCAGACACTTCAATCTTTTCGATGTTTAGCGGAGCAAGCTGCGAGCTTAAACGGTAAGTTTCACCAAGGTTCAAGTATATATTTTCAACAGTGGTATCGTTAAACGTATCAGAATCAATGATAACCATGTAAGGACCACCTACACGTAAACCATTAGCGATAAACGTACCACTTTCGTTTGTAGTTAGTTCGCTAATAGTTCCCGTCGGTTGGTGAATTACTTTGATTTTAACGTTTGCAGCACTGCCACCTGAAGGCGTTGTAATTTTACCACGCATTGCAGATGAAGTATCAGCAGCCATTGCGCTTGTAGAAACACCTAGAGCTAAAATTACCGCTCCAGTTAATTTCGAAAGGCGAAGCTTAGTCATAATGTTGATTTCCCGTGTGTAGGTTATATAAATTTAATACAGTTTATTTGTCAGTCGTCATTTTCAGTGCCGTTTCTAACTCTTTTGCAGAAGGGTCAAATAGGGCATTTAGTAATCCAGCTAATCGAATACCCGCTTGTTGTAAGCGCGTCTTTATAATTGGAGTATTGTTATATATGTAGCTATAACCAATTTCGTTGTTGGTATATTTATAAATTTTTGTGGCTAAATTATGAGATTCTTCAACCCATGTCATAGGTGAGCTTTGTAAATACTCAGCAATTAACTCGCTGTTATTTGTATCAATAAATTGTGCGTACTCAGTAAACGATAAATTCTCGTTCTCAACTAACTTTGTATCCCAAAGGCTGTGAAGATTTGTTTCTTCGTTAAAAAATGAAACCTTAATACGGTTGCCACCTCTATCTTCACTTCGACCAGCATGAAATGGTTGGTGACTATCGCCCACCAAATGTACTAAAAAACGTAAACTGAACTGTTTAGCATCTAAGGTGCTATTTTTATCAGTGAGCGTTTGCATTGAATAGTGAATGCCTTCTAGGATATTACTTACAGATTCTTTGTTTTTAGTGTGATCGTGATTGAAGCTGAAAGATTTTCCTGGTGCTGCATTAATATAATGCCAACGAGATGATTGCTTTTGCCAAAACTCGCCAGGGGCAGAGCGCATTTCATCAGGCCACGTTGATATTTGTGCAAGTGATTCACCATCAAGGTAGGGTTGTATTGCCGCTTTAGTTGTTTCGCTTATATGAGATTCTGCAATCTTACCTACAATGCGGTGGCCATTTTGACCCCAAGCATGTGAGTCAGTGCTTGTAAATATTGCACTAATCAAAAGCGCAGAAGATATCGAGTACTTTATATTGCTATGCATTAGAACTTCCTTAATGAATATTTCATGGCGTTGCTACAGGCTAATGCGGTCAATTGTCCTTACTTTTGGTGTTGATAGGAAGGACTCATTAAAATTCATAGTTTCTTATTCACATTACTTTTAAATCAATGGTTTATGTTTAACAGGTAAAATTACTTGTTGTAATAAGTAAGCGAAATTGTTCAAATGCACTATATAGTCTATTTTTGAGTGGCATTGCTTTGAATTTTAAAAATATCGTGTTGCACAAAATGTTAATTGTTACATTTTTGTTTCTATTATTGGTCGTTACGTGGGTTTGCGGTCAAGTTAGTGTATACAATGATGAATTACACTTTCCAGTTATGATCGAAACCTCAACAGAGTGTCAAACAACTGCAACAAGTAACAAAGGCCAATTAATTGTTTTTACGCAATCAAAAAAAATAGCTAAGTTATTAACACAAAAGTTATGCTCTGATAACGTGGTGGCTAAGCAATATGGCTCTGTAAAAGGGTATTGGGGGTATAGAACGGCAGACAGCTTTGAGTTTGTGGGTAAAGGAATTGCTGACTTAATTTTGGCTAAAAACAATATTATGGCAGCCTTTAAAGCAGAGTCGACATATAACTACCAGCCCGTTGTTGGTTTTTCTGACTACACGGCTTTTTTTATATCTTCTAAAGAAAAACCTCGAGTCACTAAACAATACTTTTTAGATAAGCGCATAGGTTTGCTTGATTATCCGACCAGCCGATCAGGGCATATTTTACCAAAGCAAACGTTTAAAGAGTTGGATATTAATTTAGCCAATTTGAAAATCACTTATGCTAGCTCTCATAACGAATTACGTGATTTACTCGCTAATGGAAAAGTAGATATTATTGCTTCGTTTTGGAAAGAGAGCGACGAAAAACGTTTTTCAAAAAACTATATTACGCCATTGAGTAATAATATTTCTGGAACAAGATGGTATTTAAAAATGCAGCAAAACAACACTGATTTATTATGCGCAGTGCAGGAAAATTTGCTTGATATGTCTAAAGATCAAAGTTTGCATTACTATCAAAACGTCCAGCCATTTTGGCGCTGTGGCGCCAGCTTAGTAGGCTTAAAAGAGGAGGCTGGTGATGAGTAAGTATAAGCAATTACTTGTTATTATAAGTTTGTTTTTTATTTTGTCGTCTGTCTTTTATATTTCTGTAACTCAAAAAAGCCAGCAAGTAGCTAAACAAAAAATTACGCAGATAGAAAGGCAAATAGCACTCGACTTACCATTACTCGATTTATCGAATGAGCTGCTAAAGCATTCAGGTAATAAAGATGCAGTTAACAGCTACATTAAAACTTTAAACAGCTACATTAATTCGAACGAGCTCAAAGTTGTTGCTATTGCACCAAAAAACGAGATGGTAACACCTGTAAACTCACACCAAATAATACGTAGTTTGAGCACTAGTAATGGGTTCGTATTAGTTGTATTTAACGTCCAACAAACCCACTTTACATTGAGTCATTTTATTTACTATTTTATATTTTTAGTATTAAGTGTGTTGATTAGTTTTTGGATGAAATTTGCGTTTATTAAACAGAGCAATAAGCAGTTTAATAATGCACAGCATCAATCAATTGTAGAGCCTACGCCGTTGATACTTATTGTTGACCTTAATGATAAAACATTATCAAGTAGTTGTAATACAGAACAAAAAATGTGTTTAGCCAATAAGCCATTGTGCTTTTATTTAGCACTTGTAGAGTATTGTACAAATAACGATGATGTAGCGCTTAGTCATAATAAAGATGTGCCAGAGGAGCTGCTAGAGCTTGCTAACAAGTATTTTTATAGGTTGGTCGAACTCGGCCATACAGTTAGAAAAAGGCCTAACTTTAATAATAGCCTAGAAAAAACCCTGAGCGAAGTACGTGCTGCATTAGATGAAGTACTCAGCGAGTATCCCGAAGAAAAAGAGTTATATTATCCACCTAAAGCATACGGGGAGGGTTCTCGCTCTCGTCTGCATAGTTATGGGCTGGCAAATATTAAAAAGGGCAGTATTGAAATAATAGGAAAGTAACAAGGTTACTTTCCTATTATTAGAGGCTATTTAGGAGTAAATTCAGCCGTTTTAAGAGGGCTGTTTTTTGATATAAAATCTTGAAGTGCTTGGGCATCTGTTTCGTCTGTACTAACAAAGCCTTTTTTATTTGTAAGCGCAGGATAGCCATCACCGCCTGATGCGTTATAGCTATTTAAGCTCATACGGTAAGTTTTATTTTTGTTCAAAGGTTGGCCGTTAATAACAACATTAACTAACTGATTATTTTTACGCTCAAACGATAGTTTATGGTATTGCAAATAAGCGCCAGCATCCGGTGGGAAGCTCGTTACTGTATTTAAATAGTCCCATAAATCACTGCCTTGCCAATCCATGTAAGTAATACGATTTTTAAAAGGATGTACTTTTAAAATATCTTTATAGCTCACTTCACCAGCCTCTATTGAGCTGCGAATACCACCACCACTTATTAGTCCAAAGTCTGCACCCACTACATCCATTTGAGCTTGAATAATTACGCGTGCAAGATTTGTTTGTTGGTAGCGAACTTTGTTTCTGTCACCTTCTAAGCGAGCATCTACTTCACCAATGGTACCTTCAATTTGTTTAGCGCCTTTAGCTTGGTATACCGCTAAATAAGATTCAAGTTTTGAGTCTGGTTTAATGTACTCGTTTGCTAATACTGCTTTAGTTGAGCCATCAGCTTGTACTTTATCTACATACAAATTAACTGGCATCAGTTTGTAGTCTAGTAACGTTAATTTTCCATTTTCAAGCTTAAACTCAGCTTTACCAACATACTTACCCCATTCATGGGCTTGCATAATGTAAGTACCGTTTTGTTTGTCTGGTTTACAGGCAAGACCTGGTTTAAAGCTATCGTCATTTACATTTGTATCGCTCATACATACAGGTTCTTGAGAGTGGCCACCAATGATCATATCAAGCGTGTTTGCAGGAAGTGAGCGAGCAAGTGTTACATCACCGGGTGCGTTGATACCAAAGCTAGCATCAACATAATGACCCATATGAGTCAGGGCGATTGTAATATCAGGGTTGTACTTAGCTTTTATTTCTTTAGCTAGTTTTGCTGTAACATCAACAGGGTCTTTAAACTCTAAGTGCCCAATATATTGAGGATTACCAATTTTAGCTGTGTCGGTTGTTGTTAAACCAATAACAGCAATAGTTAATCCATTCTTTTTGAATATTTTATAGCTATCAAACGCGTGTTCGCCTGATTCCTTTTCAAATATATTGGCTGATAGAAAAGGAAAATTCACCCATTTTTGCTGTTGCTTCAATACATCAATAGGGTTGTCGAATTCGTGATTACCCAATGCCATTGCATCGTAACCAATCAGCGACATTCCTTTAAAGTCAGGCTCTGCTTTTTGTAAGTCTGACTCAGGAATACCTGTATTTATATCACCACCAGAGAGTAGTAATACTGCATGACCTTGCTTTTGAGCTTTATTGCGTAAAGAGTCAATTAACGTTTTGCGAGCGGCCATACCGTATTCGCCTTTTTCGTTTTGCCAAAAACGCCCGTGGTTATCATTAGTATGAAGAACAGTTAAATATTTAGTCGGGGTAGCGCTAAACACGGATTCAGGAGCAGGAGATGTGCATCCAAGTACACTAAAAATAACCGAAAATAAAATAATTATACGCATAAAATACCTATGGATTAAGGTCTACTTAATTTATCAGGCAGCTAGTTTAAACTAGTTCTATGCTAAAAAAACGTACTTATTTTACATTTTATTTGGAAGGGGCTGTTAATTGGTTTGTGGCAGCACGTTCACGACGCTTCAACTCCGTATTCGCATACTCTCGCTTATGGTGATTAGTACCTATCATCCAGGTTAAAAAGCTTGCTGGCAGTTTTGTATAGGGTTCGCCTTTGTGTAAACCAAAGTCGCAAATTGCATGTTTAGTGTGTGGCATTATAAGATCCTGTTGTTTTGTGTTTTTTAAAGGTAACAAAAAGTAGCCATACTCTTAAGATGATTTAATTTTAAATAATTAGATTTATATAGCTAAAAAGAATATAAGTAATGGTATATGTAATTAATTTGTTATCAACACGGTCTAATTTGTATCAACTCTCACTTTAGAATCGATTTTAATCGCCTATGGCATTAATGTGTTAACGCATTAACAATTATCTAAAAATATAACAACAGGAATACAACATGAAAAAACTTTTACTTGGCTCAGTACTCGCCGCAGCAAGCTTTACAAGTGCTGCCACTATTGTCGAAATGAACACGAGCCAAGGTGTCATAGAAATTAACTTGTTTGATCAACAAACACCTAAAACAGTTGCAAATTTTTTAAGTTACGTTCAAGACGATTCATATAACGAAACAGTAATTCACCGCTCTGTTAGTAACTTTGTTATTCAAGGGGGGGGATTTACATTTTCTGACTCGCTAGATGCGATTACCACAAAACCTGCTGTAGAAAATGAACCCGTTTTTTCTAATGTTAAGGGCACCATTGCGATGGCTAAACTATCGGGTAATGCTGATAGTGCAACGAGCCAGTGGTTTTTTAATATTACAGACAATAGTGCAGCACTTGATACCCAAAACGGTGGCTTTACTGTGTTTGGACAAATTACTGCAGCAAGCCAATCAACGTTAGATAAAATTGCAGCATTAGTACACTGTGGTGAAACACCCGTTGTTGGTATTACTGCTGAACAATGTGCAAGCACTGATGTAACAATTAGCAGTGCTAATTTAGTGACTATTCAAAATGTGGCGATAATGGATGATGATCCTAATTCAGCCGCAGGTCTTACTGTTACTGAAAATACGCTAATTGATTCTAACTCATCAACAGATTCTAGTAGCAGTTCTGGCGGCGGGTTAATTTGGCTGTTAGGTGCTTTTTTACTTGCGGTTCCTCGTTTAAAACGTGCTAAATAATTAAAATTAATGGTAATGTGGATGGCGTAAACCAGCCGCCCACATTACCATTATTAAACTTTGCTATTTAAAGTAACACTCGCCAAACCATCGCTAGCCAAATTGAAAACACACAAACACAACCTAGTAAAAACACTTTAAAACGTGCTCGTACGTTATTTTCACCTAAATGAATAACACTATGCACAATACGTGTTGCTACAAATAAACAGGCCAGTACAGCCACAAGTGTACTGGCGCTATTTAGCTGTAGTGCAAGTAAACATCCCGCGTAAAAAAGTACAGGTATTTCAAACTGATTTGAAAAGTTTCTATCTGCAACCCTGATAGTGTCGCCAGCCTTATCTAACTGCATTGTTTTAAAATCGCTTAAATCAAGCTGTTTGTTTTTAGCTGCTGCAAAGCGCCTTTTACCCATAATGAGCATTACAACCAGTGAAAGCGTAACTTGTGCAAACATGGCAAGTATGATGATTTTTTCCATTGTTTTTCCTTATTATTATTTAGAGTTTGTGTATCTTTTTATATTGAATGATTTTTAATCTCGAAGGTTGGCAGACTCGCAACTAATAGCCGATTATGAAGACATTTTTCACAATGTGTTACACAAAATAGCGTTATTTTGTAGAAAGTTATTAATTGAAAATGTTAGTTTAGCTTAACTATATTGCTTTGAATTGGCGCATGCTATTTTGCGCAATACTTTTTAATGGAAAACAAAAATGAAAAAGATTATTGGTTTTAGTGCTATCGCACTTGCAGTTTTAAGTGGTTGTTCAAATACAGCTTCGGTTTCTGTGGCGCCTCCGGCCTCTTTATTATCAGACACGTTAGTTGTAAGCCCTAACGATAACCGCGAATATAAAACACTTAAATTAGCAAACGACATTGAAGTTATTTTAGTGTCTGATCCGGGTGCTGAAAAGTCAGCAGCGGCACTTAGTGTAGGTGTAGGTTTACTCCACGACCCGATGTCGCAACAGGGTATGGCGCATTATTTAGAACACATGCTGTTTTTAGGCACTGATCGTTACCCAGATACAAAAGGGTATTCTGATTTTATGACCAAGAATGGTGGCGCGCACAATGCGTATACTTGGCTCGATATTACTAATTACATGTTTAAAATTAATAACGACGCGTTTGATGAAGGGCTAGACCGTTTTGCCGACTTTTTCAAAGCACCTAAGTTATACCCTGAATACACAGACAAAGAAAAAAATGCAGTAAACGCAGAGTGGTCAATGCGTCGCGAAATGGACTTTTTTGGTCAATTTAAACTCGCGCGTAAAATGATGGGCGATCACCCCGCTAATCGCTTTTTAATTGGTAACCTAGAAACACTTGGTGACAAAGAAAATAGTTCTCTTCACAAAGAAACGGTTGATTTTTATAATAAATATTATTCTTCAAATGTTATGAAAGTAGCGCTTATTTCTAATTTACCTATTGCTGAAATGGAGCAAAAAGCACAAAAATACTTTGCTGATATAAAAAATAAAAACATCGAAAAACCAGCAGTAACTGCAAAACTTGATTTTGATAACGCTGGCGGAAAACGCGTGTTTTATGCACCAAATGAAGATGTAAAACAGCTACAACTTGATTTCACCATTGCTAATAATAATAGCGAATTCGCGCTTAAACCAAATCGATTTGTAGCGTATTTACTAAGTAATGAAATGCCGGGCAGCCCAGCGCAACTGCTTCGTGACAAAGGGTGGGTATCTCAGTTGTCAGCTTCAGCTGCACCAAATCAATATGGTAACTACGGGTCATTAAACGTAAACGCAGAGCTTACAGATGAAGGCATGAAAAATCGTGATGAAATAGTTGCAACTATCATGCAGTACATCGATTTAATTAAAAAAGAGGGCGTTGATAGCAAGTACTTCAACGAAATTCGTACATCACTAAATAACCAGTTTAAGTTTTTAGAAAAAGGTGATGAGTTTAATTATGTAAGTTCACTTACACAAAGCATGCAAGACTATCCGTTAAATCACGCTATTAATGCACCTTACTATTATGCAAAATTTGACGCTGATGCTGTAAATAAAGTACTTGAGCAGTTAAATGCCGATACTCTTCGTATTTGGTATGTATCGCAGCAAGAAGAGACAGACTCACAACTACACTTTTACGACGGTAAATATCGCATCAGTGACATTAGCGAACAAGAGATTGCAAGCTGGAAAAAACCAAGCGAATTTAAGTTAGCACTACCGACTGTAAACAATTTATTGCCTGAAAATTTTGCAATAAAAACTCAAGCATTTAAAGAGCAAAAACATCCTGAGCTTGCTTACGATAAAAATGGTGTAAAAGTATGGCGCCAAGCAAGTCAAAAATTTGCAGAGCAGCCAAAAGGGCTTGTCGAAGTTTATATAAATACTCAACCAGGTTTGAACGATATTAAAGCAGAAGTACTTTATTCTGTTTGGGCTGATTTATACAATATTCAACAAAGTCAGTTAAGTACCGAAGCAGCAATCGCTGGTATGAGTGTAGGCCTTGCGCCGAGTAATGGTCTTGTTTTATCTATGAGTGGTTTCACAGACAAACAAAATGTATTGCTTAAACAAGCTTTAACCGGATTAAAAGCCGATGAAACAGCACAAGCATTTAGCCAAGCAGTTGATCGCTTTAAACGTAATTTACTAAACCAACAAAAACAGTTTCCGTATGCACAAGCATTTGGCGAGTATTCAAAACTAACGCGTACAGGTGGTTTTGATACAGACGCGCTTATTAAAGCCGCTGACTCAGTGAGTGTTGCCGACTTAGCACAATTAAAAACAGCTACGTTTGCACAAAACGATTTACGCGTATTTAGTTACGGTAACTACAATCAGCAAGATATAGACGCGATTGCAGACGAATTAAGTGCAACGCTACCAAGCAACCATAAACGCAGTGAATTTGCGCGCAGCAAAGCGTGGTTACCACAACCGGGCGAAACGCTGGTACTGCAAAAAGATATTGATGTAGCTGATGTAGCGGTGGTTGATATGACCGTTCACCCTGTTGCGGGTTACAAACAAAAAGCAGAAGCGGCTGTATTACAAAGTCACTTTAGAACAGTTGCGTTTGATAAAATGCGAACTGAGGAGCAACTTGCATATGCAGTAGGTGCATTAGCTCGCCCAATCGAGGATTACTCTGCAATTGGTTTGTATATTCAAACACCGGTTAAAGGTCCTAAAGAAATACAAGCTCGTTTTGATAAGTTTAAAAAAGAATACGCAGTTGAACTTGATAACATGAGCGAAGAGACTTTTGAGCAGCTTAAAAATTCAACCCTAGTATCGCTTAAAGAGCAGCCTAAAAACTTAAGTGACGAAATGAGCCCACTTATAAACGATTGGTACCGTGAAAACTTTACCTTTGATTCTAAGCAAAAGCTGATTGATGAAGTTGAAAAAGTAACGCTTGCAGATATAAAAGACTACTACAAGCAAACAATGCTTAATCCTAATGCCGCACGTTTAAATGTGCAATTACGTGGTACTAAGTTTATAGAAAGTGACTTTGCCGATTTACCAAATCAAACTAAAATCACAACGCTTGATGCCTATTACAATGGAATTAAACTACAAAAATAAGCTTTATTTATACAGCTAAAAATAAACCCCAATGTATTGCTACATTGGGGTTTTTATTTATTAAGCCATTATTAAAAAGCCTATAACAGCTAATGCCGCAGCAATTAGCGTGTAAGGCAATTGTGTAACGGCATGGCTCATTAAATTACAACCAGAGCCTTGCGCTGCGAGTACGGTTGAATCTGAGTAAAAACACGCTTGGCTACCAAAAGAAGAAGCCGATAATAGCGCACCAATGACCAGTGGTATGTTTGCATCAACCGCATTAGCCAGTGGCATAACAATCGGAATTGATACAGCAAAAATACCCCAACTCGACCCTGTTGCAAACGCTAAAATAGCCATTGAAATAAATACCACGGCTGGTAAATATGCTGCGGTCATATAAGGGCTTAAGCTACCAATAACAAACTGAGGCAAACCAATTAAGTCGCATACGTCTTTGAATATAAACGCCGCTATAACAGTACCAATAGCGGGGATCATACTTTTAAAGCCATCAAGCATGCGCTCAATCATTTCACTTACGCTCATTAATTTTTGTAGCGCATAAAACGGGAGAGTGACCGCCATTGTTGCTAGTAAGCCTTTGTATACGTCTATTTCAAAGTAAACAGTAAATGCGATTAGTAAAATAATCGGCACTAAAAAGTTACGTAATTTACCTTTAGGATCAGCGTCTTCAAAGTTTTCTTCAGCTGCTTTTACTGCGTATTCATCTGCTGTTTGAACGTTATTGTATTGAGCTGGATCGACTTGAGCTTGCTCAATTTGCGCCATTTGTTCTGCTTTTTTCATTGGACCAATCGCAGGAATAACACCCAACACAACAAGTAAAACAACAAGCACTGCAAACCACGCGTAAAACATGTACGGAATAGCTTGAATATAAACAGCAATACCTTTGCCTTCTTCAGCAATACCGTTATCTACCAATAAGCCACTAAAAAATACCGCCCAGGTAGATAAAGGGACAAGCACACAAATTGGTGCCGCAGTTGAGTCAACAACGTAAGCAAGCATCTCACGGCTAACTTTAAATTTATCGGTAATGCGTTTCATGGTTTCACCCACAGTAAGCGCATTTAAGTAGTCATCAATAAAAATAACCACACCTAAACAAAAGGTCATGAACAACGATGAACGCTTACCTTTGGTGTACTTAAGAGCTAGCTTGCCAAAAGCTGATGCGCCACCTGTGCGTACTAACAGTGCGATTAAAGCGCCAAAACCACCACATACAAGTATTAGCCAGCCGATGGTTTCGTCTGTCATTACTTTTAGCGATGTACTCGCAAAGTTAGTAAGTACCTGTGCAGGATCGGCTATAACTAAACCAACTAAAGCACCAATAAGTAAAGATAAAATAGGGCGGCGTAATACAACAGCCAATACAACCACCACTAACGGTGGTAGTAAACTCAACGCAGAAGGTTCAAGCATTTAAGTATTCACAAAATTAAAAGCATGCATAAAAATTAAATTAATTTTCAAGCCGCTTATACAAAAACAAAGAAGATGATAAGTTTGTTGTTAAATCATTTTCCAAGTCACTGCTTTTGTACGCGTGGGAGGGATACATAAACAGTTATGTTAAATAGCTGTTTAAATGAAACGCGTTGGCTTTGGCGCCAGACGGTGCAAGGAGTGCAAACCGCTATTGTTGTGCCTGTAAAAACATCGGCGCAAAAATAATCCGCTTTTTAATTTCAGTCAACAAAAAGTTACATGCAAAACAAAGTTTTTTAGAGGAACTTACATTGAACGCAGTATTTAAAACAAATCGACTGTTGTTGCGCCATGCAAATGAGTTTGATGCAGCTGTTTTACTTAAGCTAGTTAATCAGGCTAGTTTTATAAAGCACATTGGCGATAAAGCAATTTATACCCTTGATGATGCCAGTCGTATATTATAGGGCCTGTTTATCTTTCGAGGTTAAATTTGCAGCAGTATGTTTGGTATTTAGGCAAGGCAGAGCCTATGTAGTGTGGTTATTCCCCATAAATAGGCGATAACACAGCATAAATGCCAAACATGCGCTGCCCGAAGGGTTCTACCTAGGGGCAATTAACTCTTTGTTGCTCGGTTTTTACTTAGCCCACTAGGTTACAAACCTCACGCCGCGATTAAATCGCCCCTAGATTGAACAAATTTTAATCCTGAAAGGTCAACAGGCCCTAGTCATTTATTGCTTCTCATAAATACCAAGGCTTTGGGCCTTACGTTATTACTTTGCATAATGCTGTAGTGGTTGGCGTTGTTGGGTTTTATAAGCGAGCAGCGTTACAACAACCTGATTTAGGTTTTGCTCTTGTAAGTGGTTTTGAAAAAAAAGGCTATGTTTTTGAAGCGGCCAGCGCACTTTTGCGCCATAAGCATGAATTTGGAATTACAAAACTGTGTGCAATAACATCACCAGATAATAGGGCATCGCAGAATGTGTTGTTAAATTGGGCTTTAAAATAGAGGGCAAGGCGGTTATCAATAATGATAAAACCGCCGTAATTATATTTTCACTTAATGATTAAAGTCTTGCTTGTTCTATTTGTTTTGCAACATTTAGGTTTATATTTAGCCATATTGCTTCAAGTGTCGAAACCAGGCCGTCGTATCCATCATCATCAATAGGGACCAATTGCGAAAAGTTATGAATACTTATAAGGCGTCGGCCTGTTTCTGGGTGTGTGTAATATAAACGCCAAAGCCCAGAGATATCAGCATTACCTTTCATATCGCCATTAAAGTGGTGAATTTCGTATTCCAGTTCATAAAACGTTTGTTGATCGAGTTCAGTAATGACCGGTAAGCCCTTTATTACCATCCAATTTGGCATAGCATTAAAAAGAGCTTGCTGGGCTGTTGTAGTAAGCATTACATCCGGCGATTCGCCCCACAAGTTGTAATTAGCAGCATGAATTTGGTTGCTATCTATTTTCATAGCAATACCTAAATTATTTAGAGCACCTCTAAGTACAACTGTTTGTATTCTTAATTGTGCGTCTGTGTCTGTCACATTTCGAGACGATGCACCAATAGGCTGCTCAAACTGATAATACTGTGTGGCAGTTTGTATTGATGAACTACAACCTGCCAATAGTAATAATAAACTTGCAGTTAAAAATAACGATTTCATTATTGCTTCCTTGGTTTTGGATCTGCTGGTAATGATTTATCAAAAATTAGCATATTAGGTTGTTCGTTTAATCCGCGAGTTAGAGGCTGTAGGCCCTCACTTAAACGTTTAAACTCTTTTAATGTTTGCTGTATTTGATGATGAAGTTCAGAACCTGCTTGGTAACTGGCCATGGTTTTATCAAATTGGCGCATAGTTACTTCAAACTGCTCCATACTTTTTGTCATCTTTTCGAAGTTACGATTAAAGTCGCCTGGTAAGTTTTGTGTATCTTTTTGGCTTAGCAGCTCTCGCATTTCATTAGCAAGCGCTCGGTAATCGGTAAATGTGGCTTGCATTTGTTCTAAGCTATCTTCAACTTTTAAGTTATTTACCTTATTAAGTACGTCAGAGACTTGGTCTGCTAATACGGTTATGCCGCTAGAAATACTCGGAAAAACATCATACTGTACAAGTTTACCTAGGTGTGCTTGCGGTGCATCTGGGTATATATCAAAATCAACGTACACTGCACCCGTTAATAAATTACCAGGCTTTAACGAGGCGCGCATACCACTTTCAATCCAGCCTTTTAAACTACCTTGCCAATACTCTTTAGCTGAGGCACTGTCGTGATACAAGCGTCCGTATTCTACTTTTATAAGTACTGGAACCGCCGTATTATGGTTTCTAAAGTGGGCAGGTTTACCGTCAATAATTACATTGGCAGGGGTTTCAACAACAGTACCTACACGCATACCTCTATATTCGACAGGAGCACCTGGGCGTAGTCCTCGAACTGATTGTTCAAATTCAATGAGGTAGTAATCAAAATCGTAAAAGCGCTCTTCTAGCGCCTCTTTATAGCTTTGGCTTAATGAAAAGCTATGTCCGTCTTGTGCTATTTCACCCGGGGCCTGTTGTTCAGGTAAGCCAACCGAAATGCCGCCTTTTAAAAGTTTACTTAAAGAGCCCGTATTAATATTGATGCCATCGGCAGATAGGTCAATTTCAATCCCTGCGTTCACCCAAAAAATAGAGTTCATGGTGATGAGATTTTGATAAGGCTCTTTAATAAATACGCCGTACTTCATTGCTTGGTTTTCCCAATCAAAAGTGGCGGTTTCTATTTGCCCTATTTTATAATTTTTGAAAAATATACCGGTACTCACATCAAGCACTTCAGCGTTGTAACTCATTAATTTGAAACGGCCACCTTTCACATCTTTACCAATGAGGGCGGGTTCGTCTTGTAATTTAAAACGCTCTTTTAGCTCTTTACTTTCACCGGGTGAAAACTCTAAATATACACCAGATAATAGCGTGCTCATTCCGCTAATACCCGTTTCATCAATGCGTGGCTTTACGACCCAAATTTTGGCATCATCAGTTAATAGGTTATTGTAGTTTTTGTCTATTTGTGCACGGGCAATAACGCTGTCTTGGGTGTCTGATAGTCGAACATGATCAATTTGACCTATTTTTACACTGCGCACTTTTATTTCAGTTTTACCTGCAATAATGCCCTCGGCTTGTGGCATCTCGATAAAAATTGTAGGGCCTTTATTAGCTTGGTATTGGTATAACATCCACATGCCCACTAACAGCGCAATTGCCGGAATGATCCAGATAGCGGAAATTTTCGGTTCTTTTGTTATTTCGGCAGTTTCGGTCATGCTTTGTTCTCTGATTTTTTGTTTTTAGGGGAATCCCACAACAAGCGTGGGTCAAAGGCATGGGCAGCCATCATTTGGCATATTACCATAACTGTAAAAAATACAATGCCTAATCCTGGTGTTACTGACATTAAATTACCCAGTTGAACTAAGGCAACTAAAATAGCAACCACGAATACATCTATCATCGACCATTTTCCAATAAACTCAGTCAGTTGATAAATTCGGGTGTAACTTTTTGTATGTCTATTGGCAGGTCTCGTTACCATAAAGCATAAAAAGCTCAATACAAAAGCTTTAGCAAGTGGCACCACAACGCTGGCTAAAAATATAATAGCGGCAATAGGGTAGGAGCCACTTTTCCAAAGAGTAATAACACCACCAATTAAAGTCGAAGGGGATTCATCCCCAAGACTAGTGGTATGCATAATAGGCAAAACATTAGCTGGAATATAACAAACAACAGAGGTAATTAGCCAAGCTGCTGCTTTTTGTACGCTGTAAGGATTTCTAACGTGCGTTTTTGTATGGCAACGCTGACAAATATTACCGGTACATAGTTGATGGCACACATGGCAGGCTTTAATATTTTCATCTATTGCACGTTTAGCATGCTCTGCGCCTTCGAGTACTTTTACAGGCTTTATTTGAGCCCATAAGCGTGGGCGATTTAAGTGAACAAGCGCAGCTATGTATAAAATAACAAACCCCACATAAGCCCAAAAACTCGTGCCAAAGCTAATATCAGCCAGCGACATGATTTTAACCATACTAACAAGTACGCCAATTAAAAATATTTCCGACATAATCCACGGTTCTAACGCAAGGGTGAACTTTAGTAGTCGCCTTGCTATGCCCTCTGGTAATGTTTTTAAAAGCCCAAGATGCAAAGGAATTAAAATAAGAAGCAAACCCATAGGCAGAGCAATAATGCTCAAATCGATAAATAAGCCAAGCAGTTCACTATCGTAATTAAATAAAATCCGAGCCGCGTCGGGCAGAGTAATAGTTTGAGTAATACCACTACTGCTAAAAGAAATAAAAGGGTAAAACATACTGCTCAGCAGCATTAATAGTGCGCTAAAGCTTAGTGCAACTATACGACTATCGTGATTAACATCGGCTTCGCAAAGTTTATGGTGGCAATGTGGGCATATCGCCATTTGTTTTGCGATTATGCGAGGTATATCTATGATCAGATCGCAGCAGGGGCATACAGTTTGCAATTTAATACCAAGCAAGAAGAATATTTCTTCAATTTTGCTATATTTAATACATTAATACAACGCGTTCTGCCATCAAGCTGTTCGTTATATAAAGGAAGCGTGTGAAATATTATTTTTACTACATATTAATGTGGCTCTTTTTTTGCTCGCAAAATGCTGTGGCTATTAATAAAGAGCGAGAGGTAATGATCGCTGCCAGCGCATCAATTCCACCCTATGTTTTTGTAAAAACGGACTCGGGTATACACCTAAATTTAATAAAAGCCGCGTTAAAGGCCAATGGATTTACTAATATTAATGTGCAATATATGTCGAATAAACGCGCTGAGCATCAATTACATAATAAAGGAGTAGATATACTTTTAAATTATGCTGGAGGAATTAGTGCTGGTATTTATCCAAGTAAAACGGTACTTAGTTATGAAAATGTAGCTATTACACTCAAGCGAAATAAATATAACATTGATAAAATAGAAGACATGTTTAATAAAAATGTTCTTGCTTTTCAAAATGCAACGGCATATCTGCCTCCTATATTTAAAAGGAATGTTAAACACTTTAGCTCATATCAAGAGGTTATTAATCATAAAGCGCAGGTAGATAAGCTGTTAAAAGGTTGGGTTGATGTAATTGTGTTAGATAAGCGTATTTTTTACTATTATTACAATCGGCATAAATCCCCCGAAGCTGTACAAATTTACACTTTATTTCCAAAAGCAGATCGACCTGCTTATTTTAACAACTTCTCTTTAGCTACTGAGTTTGATATTGGTTTGGCGCTCATCAAGCAAAATGGTACTTATAAAAGGATTGTTGATGAAGGCCAAACCCAATCATCAATCAAATAAAGCCACTGTTTGACGTGTAAGCGCTATTAGCTCACCCGACTGCGACCATATACAGCCATCCTCTAAACCGTAACCATCTTTTGAATGATGAGTGATTGCTTCAAAGCCAAGCCACTCGCCGGGTGTTAAGTTTGGCTCTTGTACAAATTCTAAATACCACGACATGCTACTTGCAGGAGCGGGTTGTTTAAACATTTGTAAAAGTGTTGGCGGCCATGCATCTGTCAATGCAATAACATGAGCCTCTGTAATTTGCTCTGGGGTGTGCTTAAAGCGCATCCAGCCACCTAAGTGAGAGGTTTCTGCACTACTAAATGGCATACCCCCTTGCTGTGGGCATAAATCAACATGCTGAAAAAATTCAGGCATCTGACCTTTTATAAAAGGTAATGTATGGCGCTCATCTACTGGCTTTAAACCCAAAGATTTTGAAACAGGCACATTAATACCCGACTCTCTACTTTTAGCAAAACACGCTTGTACAATTACGCACACTTGTTCATTTTGAATCGCTTTGGCGAGTACCTGTGTACTGCTTTTACCTTGGCGCAGTATTTCAATTGATAAAGAAAAAGGAGTATCGGCAAGTAATGGTCCTACAAAATTAGTACTGAGTGAAAGTAAGCGACGATCATCCGTTACCTTACCTCTGATTGCTTGATACAACAGTGCGGCTGAAAGCCCACCAAAAGCAGTTCTGCCTTGGCACCAGTTTTCTGGAAATTGCATTGTACTATTTAATTGTTCTGTATTTTCGGCTTGACCAATTTTTTCCGCTTGTTGAAGTAGTTGCTCAAAATGCATGAAGATGTCCTTTTGTAGTGCTATTTAATAAATTTATAACACAATCAAACTAGTCAGACCAGTAATTAAAAGCGTCCCTGGCGGTGTAAAAATCACCATTCCTTACAATTATTAGGGTTATTTTGTAAATAAATCACAAAAAATGAATTTTTTTTCATTTTTACAGTTGAAATAAGTTTGGAGCAACCCTATTTACTAGTCATCGAACGTTTAACGAATATTGAAGTTGGAGAGATTTCATGGGTAAAATTATTGGAATAGATTTAGGTACTACAAACTCTTGTGTTGCAGTACTTGATGGTGGCAAAGCACGTGTTATTGAAAACGCGGAAGGCGATCGCACAACCCCGTCTATTATTGCTTATACGCAGGACGGCGAAACATTAGTAGGTCAATCTGCTAAGCGTCAAGCGGTTACTAACCCGACAAACACATTATTTGCAATTAAGCGTTTAATTGGTCGTCGTTTTGAAGACGAAGAAGTACAACGCGATATCGGCATCATGCCGTTTAAAATTGTTAAAGCTGATAACGGCGATGCATGGGTAGAAGCGGGCGGCGAAAAACGCGCTGCACCACAAATTTCTGCTGAAGTACTGAAAAAAATGAAGAAAACAGCTGAAGACTTCTTAGGTGAAGAAGTAACTGAAGCCGTAATCACAGTACCTGCATACTTTAATGATTCACAACGTCAAGCTACGAAAGATGCTGGTCGTATTGCGGGTCTTGAAGTTAAACGTATTATCAATGAGCCAACGGCTGCGGCACTTGCTTACGGTATGGATAAAAACCGTGGCGAAAACGTAGTTGCAGTATATGACTTAGGTGGCGGTACTTTCGATTTATCAATCATTGAAATTGATGAAGTTGAAGGCGAGCACACTTTTGAAGTACTTGCTACAAACGGCGACACTCACTTAGGTGGTGAAGATTTCGATAACCGCGTAATCAACTACTTAGTAGCTGAATTCAAGAAAGATCAAGGCTTAGACCTTAAAAATGATCCGCTTGCAATGCAACGTGTTAAAGAAGCTGCTGAAAAAGCAAAAATTGAACTTTCATCTGCACAGTCTACAGAAGTAAACCTTCCGTATGTAACTGCTGATGCATCTGGTCCTAAGCACATGAACGTGAAACTAACACGTGCTAAGCTTGAGTCACTAGTTGAAGATTTAGTAACTAAAACAATTGAGCCACTTAAACGTGCACTTGCTGATGCTGATTTATCAGTAAGCGACATCAACGACATTATTCTTGTTGGTGGTCAAACACGTATGCCTTTAGTACAAAAAATCGTTGCAGAGTTCTTCGGTAAAGAACCTCGTAAAGATGTTAACCCTGATGAAGCAGTAGCCGTAGGCGCAGCGATTCAAGGTGGTGTACTTGCTGGTGACGTTAAAGATGTACTATTACTAGACGTTTCTCCATTATCTCTAGGTATTGAGACAATGGGTTCAGTAATGACTGCACTGATTGAGAAAAACACAACGATTCCTACTAAGAAATCGCAAACGTTCTCAACAGCTGAAGATAATCAATCTGCTGTAACAATCCATGTACTTCAAGGTGAGCGTAAACGTTCAAGCGACAATAAATCTCTAGGTCAATTTAACCTAGAAGGTATTCGTCCAGCACAACGTGGTACACCGCAAATCGAAGTAACATTTGATGTTGATGCCGATGGTATCTTACATGTATCTGCTAAAGATAAAGATACAGGTAAAGAGCAAAAAATTACGATTCAAGCATCTTCAGGCTTAAGCGATGACGAAATTGAAGCGATGGTTCGTGATGCAGAAGCACATGCTGAAGACGATAAAAAGTTTGAAGAGCTTGTAGCTGCTCGTAACCAAGCTGACGCTTTAGTTCACGGTACACGTAAGCAAGTTGAAGAAGCTGGCGATGCATTACCAAACGAAGACAAAGAAGCAATTGAAGCTGCTGTTGTAGATTTAGAAGCTGCAATTAAGAGCGACAATAAAGAAGAGATTGAAGCTAAAACTCAAGCTCTTGCTGAAAAGTCTCAAAAACTAATGGAAATTGCTCAAGCGAAAGCACAGCAAGGTTCAGCAGACGCTGGCGAACAACAGTCAACTAAGCAAGACGACGACGTTGTTGATGCAGAGTTCGAAGAAGTGAAAGACGACAAGTAATTGTTGCTACCGCTTCTCGCTAGCCAAAAACACTTAACTCAGTTAGGTGTTTAGGTTAGGATGAACAATTGAGGCGCGCGAGCAATAGCTTGTCGCGCCTTTTGCATGTATTCAAGGTTTAAAAATTCAATGATAAATCGATGCGATTTATCGATTTATCCTGCAGCTTACGCTGTAAACAGAAAAGAGTAGTGTGATAGATATGTCAAAACGCGATTATTACGAAGTCCTCGGCGTAAGCAAAGATGCGAGTGAGCGAGACATAAAAAAAGCGTATAAACGCTTAGCGATGAAATATCATCCAGATCGTACCGCAGGCGATAAAGATCTCGAAATAAAATTTAAAGAAGTTAAAGAAGCGTACGAAATACTAACCGACGATCAAAAACGTCAAATGTATGACCAACATGGTCACGCAGCCTTTGAACAAGGTGGTGGCGGTGGTCACGGTGGTTTTGGTGGCGGACATGGCGACTTTGGTGATGTATTTGGCGACGTATTTGGTGATATTTTTGGTGGCGGCGGTGGTCGACGTCAATCTCGTCAACAACGTGGATCTGATTTACGTTATAACATGGACTTAAGCTTAGAAGAAGCTGTTCGTGGTAAAGAAGTTGAAATTAAAGTACCTACATGGGTTGGTTGTGAGCCATGTGATGGCAGTGGTGCTAAAGCGGGTTCTAAACCTAAAACATGTACTACATGTCATGGTGCTGGCCAAGTGCAAATGCGCCAAGGTTTCTTTGCTGTTCAGCAAACGTGTCCAACGTGTCAGGGACAAGGTCAAATTATTTCAGATCCTTGTAACAGCTGTCATGGACAAGGCCGCGTAGAAAAAACTAAAACGCTTTCAGTTAAAATTCCAGCTGGCGTTGATACAGGTGACCGTATCCGCTTAACGGGTGAAGGCGAAGCCGGAATGCATGGCGCGCCATCGGGCGATTTGTATGTGCAAGTGTCGGTTCGTGAACATGAAATATTTGTACGTGAAGCGAATAATTTATATTGTGAAGTGCCAATTAGCTTTACTACAGCAGGCCTTGGTGGCGAAATTCAGGTGCCAACACTTGATGGTCGTGCAAAACTTAAAATACCGTCTGAAACTCAAACGGGCAAAATGTTCCGTATGCGTGGCAAAGGTGTTAAGTCTGTACGCAGTGGTGCCCAAGGCGATCTAATTTGTAAAGTGGTAATCGAAACGCCAGTTAATCTTAACGAGCGTCAACGTGAACTACTTCAAGAGTTAGATGAAAGCATGGGCACAGATAGCTCTAAAAACCGTCCTAAAGAGCAAGGCTTTTTTGACGGTGTTAAAAAGTTTTTTGATGATTTAACTAAATAAATTTAAATTATTATGAACAAAAAAACGACGCTTTTAGCGTCGTTTTTTTTGCTTTAAACTTAATTTTTGTTACTGTGAATAAAAAAGATGAAACAGCATGACACCAGCAATAGATCTGCTTAAAAAGCAAAAAAAAACCTTTGAAGTACTCAGTTATGAGCACGATAAGAATAATAGTCATTACGGGCTTGAAGCCGTTGAAAAGTTAAATTTAGACAGTGCACAAGTATTTAAAACCTTAGTACTTGAAACACATGAAGGGCATCTGATTGTTGCTGTAACGCCTGTATCTCAACAAGTTAATTTAAAACAGTTAGCTAAACTATGTGGTGCTAAAAAAGTAATTATGGCTGCCCCACAAAAAGTACAAGTTAGTACCGGTTATATTTTAGGAGGGGTGAGTCCGCTTGGACAAAAAAAACGTCTAGCTACGTTTATTCATAGCAGTGCTTCTCTCTTTGACACTATTTATGTGAGCGCCGGAAAAAGAGGCTTAGAAATAGCACTCTCGCCAACTGATTTAGCCTTATTGACCAATGCAAAATTTGGCGATTTATAAATTTTATTTTTATAATTACCTTCTATACCAAAAATTAATTTAAGTTAGGCCATTTGCTCAATCCCCTATTTATAACTACATTGGGAGTATCTTTATACCGTTAATATTTAATACCAAACGGTATTACACTTTTTGTATATGGCTGTTTGTATGAACCTTTTAGATGTTGATTATTTTGCGATACTAGTGGCTGCACTGTCTTCTTTTATGCTTGGTGGTATATGGTATTCAAAAGCTCTCTTTAAAAATGCATGGCTAGAAAGTATTGGCTTAACTGATCTGGATTTACAATCGGCTAACCCTAAGTTGATATTTGGTGGCAGTTTTTTTTTAGTTTTTATAGCGGCTTTAATGCTATCTCTTTTTTTAGGTAAGGATGCAAGCGTAGGTGAAAGTATAGGAACCGGCTTTGTGATCGGCTTTTTTTGGATCAGTAGTTCATTTGGATTGAGTTATATATTTGAGCAACGCCCTCTAAAGCTTTTTTTAATTAACGGGGGGTACCATATTTTACAGTTTTCGTTAATGGGGCTCATTTTAGGAATATGGCCGTAAGATTTAAATAATCAGCAAATCCAAATTTGATCCTTATCTACGAGTAGAGTAGTTTTATATAATCCCATTTATACAATTTGGTAAAGAAACTAATGAAAATATTAGTTGTTGATGATATGCCACTCATGCGACACGTATTAATTAATATGCTTAGAAAACTAGAGTATAGCAATATCGTTGAAGCAACTGATGGATTGCAAGCTTTGGTATTTCTGCGCAACCAGCATTTCGATTTGGTTATTACTGACCTTCATATGCCAAAAATGGATGGCGTTAGTTTACTTACTAACATTCGAAAAGATAAAGAACTCGCTGATATTCCCGTTTTAATGGTTACTTGTGAAGACAGTACAGATAAAGTTAAGCAAGTTATTGCAGCTAAGGTATCAGGGTTTATAGTCAAACCTTTTAATATGAATGTATTGTCATCTCAGTTAAACCGCTTCTTTTTTAAAGATTAGAATGTGTTTATTTTATAAGGGCTATATTTTAATGGGCCTTTATAGATTAAGTCTGCCGTATCTAAATTCTAAGTCAGAGGTGGTAACCTTTACCCATCTAAACTGATATAATTGCTAATTACTCTTTATATAATACCGCAGGACGTAATGGCAAAACCCAACAAAAAAGGCCCTACTAAAACGGTTGATATTTTTTGCTCTGCTTGTAAAGCCTCTTTATTTAAATATCGAAAAGGGGGGAAAGGAGCATTAGTTAAGTGCTTTAAAGAGCGTATTAGCCAAGACTTTACAACAGAGGCTTGTATTTGCCCTAACTGTAGCCGGCCATTTGCCCGAGAAGCGATTATTCGCGGTGCGCCTGCCTATAAAATAATTGGCGGCAAAGTAACCTTTAAATAAGGTATATGAAGTAATACTAAACCGCAATAATACTTAATTAAGCGAATAAGTATAAAGCCTTGTGCATGCGGACATATGGCCTTGTTAGAATTTACCATATTGATAGAATCGCCCGGTTTGCTGTTTCAATGAATGAAAAAATACCCTCCCCATGGATCGGGCCAGTTTATTGGGTTATTTAAAAATGGATAAAGGATAGTTTCGTGATAGCACTCTTATTTGACATCATAGGCATGACAGGTACTTTTTTAGTAGTTGGTTCATTTTTTTTACTGCAGCTAGGTAAAACATCTCCAGCTAGCTTAACGTATAATATGATGAATTTAACAGGGGCAATTTTACTGTTAATTAGCCTTTGTTATAACTTTAATTTAGCGAGCTTTGTAATCGAGATATTTTGGATTGCAGCGTCGTTAATTGGCTTATATAAATATGTTAAAAATAGATCAACATTAGCTACAAATTAATTGTTTTTTAATTTAATGCTAAACAGATCGCTGTAAACATAGTTGTTTACGGCGATTTTTGTTTTTAAACACTTTAAAACTGTTGTTAACAAAAAGTTTATATCTCTGCTAGAGATTAGCCGTTACACTAGCGCCCTAAAATTTTCTTGGCTATTTTTTGCGAGTTCTTCATGTTTTCTTTTTCTAAAAAAATCATTACTGTTTGTGTGTTACTCGTACTTATATTAGTTGTTACGTTTTGGCTTGGTCGTTCTCATGATGTTGAGCAAGCAACCTACCAGGCTGAGCGCCAAGTTACGCAATTAAATAACTATATTGATACTGAGCTTGCTCGTTTTTCTGCTATTCCCCAGTTACTTACCTATAACTCGTTAATGATAGACTTTGTAGATGCGCAGCCACAGCACTATAACGCTATTAATAACTACCTTGCTGATATTCAACAAGCCAGTGGTGCCTCAGATATTTTTGTTCTAAATACTCAAGGCGAAGTTATTGCCAGTAGTAATTGGCAAGCAGATTATACTTTTTTAGGTAGCAACTTTGCGTTTAGACCTTATTTCAAACGTGCATTTGCAGGCGAAAAAGTAGCGTACTTTGCATTAGGCATGCGCTCTAAAGAGCGTGGTATTTACTTTTCACAAGCAGTATATCGCGACAATAAAGCCATTGGTGTTGTTGTGTTAAAAGTGAATGTAAGTAAATTTGAGGATGACAGAGAGCTTCTAAATACTTCAAAGGGTAGTCACTTTTTTTTGCAGCTTGCAGATGAGGTAATTGCAATGTCAGATATGCAAATGTGGCGATTAAACAGCTTCACTGAGCTTGATATAACGATGCGCAGAGATATTAAATCTCGTCGGGCTTATTTAGATCATCAGCCTTTGTATATAAAGCAGTTTCAATTTTCTAATGAAGGTATTAAACATTTAAAAATAGATAAAAAACTTTACGTAATGTCGCAAAGACCTTTACGATATTTTAATGCCACAATGAACGTACTCGTTGATATAACAAAAGTTAATTCAGCTCAACTGCCTCGCTTATTTTGGGTATTTATTATCTGTAGCTTAGTTATTATTATTAGTTATATTTTATTAACTCGGTTTGCGGGTTATAAAAAGCTGGTGTACTCCAGACATAGCCTTGAACTTGAAGTCCTTGAGCGCACTCAGGCTTTGGAAAAAGTACAAACGGCTTTAGTGCAGTCTGCAAAGCTTGCGACAATAGGACAGCTAAGTGCAGGAATTAACCACGAAATAAACCAGCCGCTCAGTGCTATTAATACTTATTTAGCTTCGGCAAAGCGTTTATTAGCTAAAGGAAATACTTCAGCACTTGGTGAAAGCTTAGTAGTGATTGAGGGATTAGTTAATCGAGTGCACCAAATTGTAGGTCAGTTAAAGCATTTTAGTAAACCTTCCAAAATGCAGCTCAGACCTTACCCTCTTGCAGGGCTTGTTAATAACGCATTAATGATTTCTAGCGCGCAGTTAAAGCAAGATAACGTACAAGTAGAGCCACCTCAATTTGATGAAACAGTCGTTGTGTGGGTCGATTCGCTTAAATTTGAACAAGTACTCGTTAATTTAATTACTAATGCTAGCCAAGCTATGAATGGCGCAATTATTCGTAACTTAAGTTTTCAGCTGGAGTGTTTTGAAGAGCGCGTAAAACTGTCGATTTTAGATACTGGCTCTGGTATTGAGCAACATGCATTTGGTAATTTATTTGAACCTTTTTATAGTACTAAATCAAGTAAAGGTTTAGGCCTTGGTTTATCTATATCAAAACAAATAATAGATTCGTTTAATGGTTGTTTGAGCGCGCACAATCGAGTTGAAGGCGGGGCTGAATTTATAATTAGCCTCTCTAACAGGCAGGAAAATAAAGATGATTGACAGCTCTCCATGTAATCACATAATAGTCATTGATGATGAAGCAATGATCAGAGACTCTTTAAAGCAATTGCTCACTCTCGAAGGATACACCGTTGATTGCTTTAATGACGCAAGTACCGCTCTTAGCAAACTCAATAGGCGCTTTGCTGGAGTTGTGCTGAGCGATATAAATATGCCGAACATGGATGGCTTAACGCTTTTAGAGCAAATAACGGCTTTTGATAGTGAGCTCCCTGTAATATTTTTAACTGGTTACGCTGATGTATCGATAGCAGTTAAAGCGATGCAATTAGGTGCGTATGATTTATTTGAAAAACCAGTTAACGAACATCTTCTTGATTGCATAGCACGAGCGTGCGACAAACGAAGCCTTGTTATGGAGAACCGCGCATTAAAAGTGGCTGTACAGAAAACCTCAGCCCCAGGTGTACGCATACTAGGTGACACACCTAAAATGCAACACATGATGCACTTATTAAACACAATTATAGATACCCCAACCGATGTAATGATTGAAGGTGAAACTGGCACAGGTAAAGAACTTGTAGCGCGGTATCTACATGATCAGAGTAATCGCTCTAGCTGTAATTTTGTTGCTATTAATTGTGGCGCAGTACCAGAGCAGTTAATAGAAAGCGAATTGTTTGGTGCAGCAAGTGGTGCATATACAGGGGCTACTCAAAGTCGAAAAGGTAAGTTTGAATATGCACAAGGTGGTACGGTCTTTTTAGATGAAATAGAAAGCACTCCAATGGCACTGCAAGTTAAGTTATTACGCGTATTAGAAGAGCGAAAAGTAACACCTGTAGGCGATAACAAAGCAATTGATTTAAACATCAGAATTGTTGCAGCTACAAAAGTAGACTTACTTGCGTTAGTTGAAAAGGGTGATTTTAGAGCTGATTTATATTACAGACTTAGTTTGGTTAACGTTAATATTCCGCCATTACGAGAGCGAAAAGCTGACATATTACTTTTGTTTAAACACTTTAGCTCTATTGCTGCAACTCGCTATCATAAGCCGCCGGCGGCAGTAAATTACGAAATACAACAGCGGTTAGTTGCCTATGACTGGCCGGGCAATGTGAGAGAGCTAAGAAATCAAGCAGAGCGAGCTGTATTACTTGGTGCCGAACTTGCCTTTGCTGAAGTTAAAACACAACAATTAGGTGGCTTATCTCCCGATTTAAGCTTATCTGAAAAAGTCTCTTTTTATGAGCAGTCACTTATTGAGTACGCGCTTGAGCAAAACCACGGCAGTATTAAAAACACCATGGAAACACTGCAAATTGCTCGTAAAACACTTTACGATAAAATGAGTAAATACAATCTTAATAGAGATATGTTTACTGACTAAATGTGTGGGTTTGGTGACAAGACCCACTTTCTTATGTGTGGTAATTCACACGCTTTTATTTAAATTAAACGACTTATTTTAGTAAGCTATTGAAATAGATTGCTTTTATACACTTGGCAGTAAAGTTGCCTTATTAGCGCTACAACAAGTAGATTCTAATAATTAGGGCACACGATGACAAAAACTACACACACCTGTATTTTATTTCTATCCTATGGTTGCTTAGCTACATTTTCACACACATCTTTTGCTGCAGAGTACGCTGTATACGGTAAAGCCGAAGTACAAATTGCCAGTACTGATACGGGCATAATGCGTTATGCCGAAGAGGGTACTCAAATTGAAGCGCCATACTCGCGTATTGGTATTAAGGGCGATCATAAACTTAACGAATATTTAAGTGCTGTTTTTAAATATGAGGTACAAGTTAAAGGTTTTGAAGAAGATGATACGCAAGAGCCTTTTACTGCACGTAATACTTACTTAGGTTTAAAAGGTGCTTTTGGTGAAGTTGTTGTAGGTCGTAACGACACTCGCTTTAAATACTCTGAAGGTAAACTCGATAACTTTAACGAAACTCAAGCCGATATGGCACAGGTTATTGCAGGTCAAGACCGCCTCGGTGACACAATAACTTACACCTCAAACTATTGGCATAATACGCAGTTTTCATTTACTTATGCGCCAAAAGATGACAATAAAGACGATAAAGCAGGCTTTGCTGCTACGCTTATTTATGGCGACCGTAATTTAAAAAGTACTTCATATTATGTGTCGTTCAGTCATGTAGATTCACTTAACAATGTAAAAGCAAGCCGCCTTGTTGTTGTTTATAAGTTCGAACAATTACAACTTGGTGCGTTATACCAACATTCAGAATCAGTAGATGGCACAAAGTCGGGCAATGGTTACGTATTAAGTGCCAGTTATACACTTGATAAGTGGGTGCCAAAAATTCAATTTGGTAAAGATGACTCAACTCTTCGTCAAGCATCTGAGGCAACGCAATGGAGCACAGGCCTTGATTATGTATTTGATAAGCAAACTACAGCTTATCTTTTATATACCGATCTTAATTTAGAAGAACAAGACGACAGCAGTGTTGCGCTTGGTCTTAAATACAAGTTTTAGAGGCTAGCCATGACAGATAATATATTGACGCAAGAACCAGATAAGAACAGACATTTTCAATGGCTTTTTTTAGTACTGGGCCCTTTAGTAATGCTATTAACATGTTTACTTGATCCGCCAACAGGAATGTCGGTTGCGGCATTTAAAACCGCAGGTTTAGCGTTTTGGATGGCATCGTGGTGGGTAAGTGAAGTTGTACCAATTCCGGCAACTGCATTGCTACCACTGGTAATATCACCACTGGCTGACATAGCAGCAATAAAAAGTGTGGCTGCGCCATATGCACACCCGTTAATCTTTTTATTTTTAGGCGGATTTTTAATCTCAATTGCTATGGAGCGTTGGGGTTTACATAAACGTATTGCATTAAGCACCATGTTATATGCGGGTAAAAAACCAAGTTTACAAATTTTAGCTATGATGCTTGTTACTGCATTTTTATCTATGTGGATGTCTAATACTGCGACAGCCGTAATGATGTTGCCTATTGCACTTTCAATTACCAATTTGGTTAAGCAATCAGACCCAAGTAATGAAGGGTTTGGCAAAGCATTGCTACTATCAATTGCTTATGGTGCAAGCATTGGTGGTATTGCTACTTTAATTGGTACACCGCCTAATGCATTAATGGCTGCATACCTATCTGACAGTTACCAAATTGAAATAGGCTTTGCTCAGTGGATGATTGTAGGCGTACCACTGTCTTTAAGTATGCTTATTATTAGTTGGGTTTGGCTTACCAAATTTGCGTATAAAGTAGATGCTAATGTTAAAAACGATCAAAAAATTGATACCAAAGCGGTATTTTCTGAACAGTTAAAAAAGCTTGGAATAATGCAACGCGCAGAAAAAGGCGTATTGTTTGTATTTGTGCTTGCTGCACTTTGCTGGATATTTAGACCTTTATTGGGTGATATAACAGGTCTTAAAATTTCAGATACTACAATTGCAATTGCTGCTGCATTACTGCTGTTTGTAATGCCTGCTAATAAAGGCAGTGATGAGCGTATTCTTGATTGGCAAAACGCCTCACAAGTGCCTTGGGGCGTATTGCTATTGTTTGGGGGCGGACTTACGCTTGCATCTCAAATTAAATCGTCAGGTCTTGCCGAGTTTATTGCTCACATGATTGAAGGCGCAAGTGCGATTCCTCTTGTTATGAGCGTACTTGTTGTGGTTGCTTTAATTACATTTTTAACTGAAATTACAAGCAATACAGCAACCGCTGCAGGTTTCTTACCGTTATTAGGTCCTGTTGCTGAATCGATAACAGGTTCACCCCTTGTATGGGTTATTCCTGCTGCTATTGCGTGTAGTTGCGCATTTATGATGCCTGTAGCAACACCACCAAACGCTATTGTGTTTGGCTCAGGGCAAATTCAAATGCGCGACATGATAAGAGCCGGCTTTGTGCTAAATATTGTGGCTATTGTATTAATTACGCTGGTAACAATGACGATTGCAGCGCAAGTATTTGGCTTTTAAAGCTGTACTAAATTAGTTCCAACCAGTAGCTTTGTTTATATTTACAGTTTTAAACAAAGCTACTCTTTATACTTATTTATATTGCTCAAGAAGCTCTTTTTTAGAT
This sequence comes from Pseudoalteromonas sp. S8-8, assembly GCF_000497875.1. Classification (NCBI taxonomy): domain Bacteria; kingdom Pseudomonadati; phylum Pseudomonadota; class Gammaproteobacteria; order Alteromonadales; family Pseudoalteromonadaceae; genus Pseudoalteromonas; species Pseudoalteromonas sp. S8-8. Next base: position 26,042 of record NZ_AUTR01000070.1, on the reverse strand, counting down.
AATTAGTGTTATTGCTCGAAAAACAGAACAAGGTTATAGTCTGCGGTAACTTTAAAAATTGAGTAATCTATTTTGAGCACCGACACATCACAGGCAATGCCTTTAATTCCCCTATTTGATGAATTGCAAAAAAGCTTTCTCGAAACACCTTACTTGCCAATTGATAAACGTCTCGTTTTATTAAAAAAACTCCGTGTACGTATTGTTGAACTTGAGCAAGAGCTAGTGGATGCTGCTTCAAAAGACTTTGGTTACAGAACCGCTTTCGATACTCTACTTGGCGATATATTGCCTACGGTTCAAACACTCGCGCACATTATCAAAAAGCTACCAAAATGGGCAAAGCCAAGTAATCGCTCTGTAGGTTTAAGTTTGTGGCCTTCAAAAGTAAGTGTTAATTACCAACCTAAAGGTGTGGTTGGTATTATTGCACCGTGGAATTACCCGATTCAGTTAGCGTTAGTACCTGTGCTTACCGCCATAGCTGCCGGTAATAGAGTTATGCTCAAATTAAGCGAGTTTACACCTCACACAAACGCCGTTATCGAAAAAATATTTAAAGACGACATGCAAGCGCATTGCAAAATAATACAAGGCGGTAGCGACGTAGCCGCGCAGTTTTCATCACTACCATTTGCTCATTTATTATTTACGGGGTCATCGGCCGTTGGTAAATTAGTAATGGCTTCAGCGAGCCGTAATTTAACACCAGTAACGCTTGAACTCGGTGGTAAATCGCCAGTTATTATTACGCAAAATGCCGATATTAAAAAAGCGGCGCAAGCTTTACTGTTTGGAAAAATGGCCAACGCAGGGCAAATATGCGTTGCTCCCGACTACGTATTTGTACCCAAAGAGCTTGAGCATCAGTTGGTTCAGCAATTATGCGAGCTTTATAAAAAGCACTTTAAAGACGGTGTTGAAGGTAAAAACTTAACCTCTATTATTAGCGATGCACACTATAAACGTTTAGCAACCTACTTAGAGCAAGCCCAAGAGCTTGGCGCAAACATTATTAAGCCACTTGAGCAAAACCAGCAAGATGAGCAAAAACATCGTATGGGGCTGCACTTAGTGACTCAAGTTACTGACGAAATGCAGCTTATGCAAGATGAGCTATTTGGCCCAATACTACCAATAATGAGTTATGACAAGCTCGACAGCGCAATTGACTATATTAAAGCCCATCACCACCCGTTAGCGCTTTATATTTTAGGGCAAGATAAGCACGCTCAAGAATATATTATGAAGCAAACAATCAGTGGCACTGTAGCGATAAACGATACGTTAGTGCAAGTAACTGCTGACGATGCCCCTTTCGGTGGTGTAGGGCATTCAGGAATGGGGCATTATCATGGCATAGAAGGGTTTTTAACGTTTAGCCATGCTAAAAACACGTTAGTATCGGGCTCGTTTAATCCTCGTATTGTTATGCTGCTAAAACAAAGCAAACTTCTTATTAAGCTACTAAAGTGGCTTTACATAAAATAAGAGTATGTTGATTTTGTAAAGTTGAATAGATTTTGAATCTGCTAAATCAAGATATTAAAAAGGCTGAATTACGTTATGTAATTCAGCCTTTTTTAGATTAGTTTCAAACTAAGGTCTTAAACTCTTAAACTTTAAAATAAGACTTTAAAATAAGCGACCTTCGCCAGCATAAGTACCCACTTGTATTTTTGCATAAATGGCATCGGCTTTTTCTTTAGCTTCTTCAATTTCTTTAGGCAGCATTTTACGCTCATCAAGTTTGCGGCTATGACTCGCTTGCATATTGCCGTTGTACTCAGCGATAGTATTCCAAATGTATGACTTTTCTAAATCTTTTGGCATACCTAGCCCTTCAAAATACATGAGGGCTAAATTGAATTGTGCTAAAGAGTAATTGTTTGCAGCCGCTTTTTCGTACCAGTTGCGTGCCGCTTCATAATCTCGCGTAACGCCCACGCCATTAGAATACATTACACCTAAATTAAACTGAGCCGCAGGCAGGTTTTTATTGGCTGCTTTTTCAAATAAGGTAACAGCCATTTGGTGATCAAGCTTTACGCCTTTACCTTCGTCGTATAAAACAGCTAACGCAAACATTGAATCCGGATGGTTCTTTTTAACGCCTTGTTGATAAAGCGCAGCAGCTTTGCGGTAATCGCGTGTTACACCGTATCCACCTTCGTATAATTTAGCTAGTTCGTAAATTCCTGGCGCAAAACCTTTATCGGCAAGGTATTGAAATTCTTTTAGGGCGACTGCAAATTCACCTTCGTTAGCTGCTCTTATGCCATCTTCTAATGTTGCATGAGCGAAAGGGCTGGCAAGTAAAACGCCAGCAAGAACGAGTGCTTTCAAATTAAACTGTGACATATTAATGTCTCCAATTAGTAATAGTTACGATAGGTTTTAGGGCCAGTATATCTTGCCGCGATTAAATAGCGCCTAAATAGAACAAGTTTTAATCCCGAAAGGTAAACAGACTTTAGTTAAATGCTAAATTATTAAATTTTTGCACTATTTGCGCATTTTAAACGTTTAATACTCAATGCATTTAAGTAGAGACTAAATCGGTTATTATAAATAGATGCAAAAAAGGATGTCTACTGTTATGTTTTACGCCAGCTTTAGCGCAAACGCAAGGCGATACCTTATCAGATCGTGCGTATAAAATGTAAATAATAGCGCGGTGGGCTTTTAAGGTAAGTAAACGAGTTTAAGAAGTGTAAGATACAGATTTTATAGAAAATTTAAAGAGATAAAAAAAGCCCGTTAGGGCTTTTTTGAGTCATATTAACCGTCACTAATATGAGCAATGTAGCAAGTAAATGTGATATTTGATGTTATTACTTGGGTCGAGTAAGTAATAACACGAAGCGGCACGATCTTCTTTTAATGTGTCAGCATCCTTGCTGAATATTCTTCCGTAGGCACTGAGGTCGTTACACTGTGTTTGTGCGAACGATTATCAGTTAGATCTAAATGCAAGTCAATACTTAAATGATAATTATTATCAAATGAGTTTTGAGCTTTGCCACAATCTAAATAATAGAGAAGGTTATGCTTAATAATTTCAAAGCAAAAAAACTAAAACAGATATGCCTTGCTGTAAGTATGTTGTTTTTATGTAGTTGTTCGGCATCTTTTACTTACAATAATTTGAGTTGGCTTTCATCGTTTTGGGTTGACGATTATGTTGATTTAAATAAAAAGCAAAATACACAGCTAAAAAACATAATTACAACAACACAAAATTGGCACCGAACTACCCAGTTACCCGCCTACAGACAAGACATACAAAATATAAAAGTATTGTTTAACCAAACATTGGAGGCTAAACAATTAAAAACACAGGTTGTGCTTGCAAAACAACATTGGCAGAACCTACTTGGATACGCAAAGCTGCCTTTAGCTGAACTTGGGGCAACCTTATCAAGTGAGCAAAGAGGTGAGCTTTTAAACAATATCCAAATAAAAATTAACGACGAACGCGAAGAGTTTAACGAACAAACCCCGCTTGAGCGAAAAAGTGAGCGTTTGGAAGAGCAATTTGAATACTACGAGCAGTGGATAGGCAAGCTTAATAAACAACAAAAAGCGCTGATTAAATCAACTAATGAGCAACATAGAGACTCAGGAGCGCTGTGGTTAGAGTATAAGCAAAACCGTTTGAATGCAGCCAAACAGGTATTCAAAAATGCTGAAATTACAAAAAAAGAATTTATAAATCAGTTAAGTACGGTTATTAAAGAGCGCGAACTTTATATGAGCGACGCACTATTGAAAAGCAATGAAGCAAACTTAAATTTATATATAAATTTACTCTACGAATTAAACCTAACTCTAAATGATAAACAACGCCAAAGCGTTAATGATCAATTTGATGAGTTAATTGAGACCTTAAACGATATAATAGAAAACTAAATTGTGCGTGAATTATTAAGTTTTAAATTAGCTGTTTAGGCTGGTTTGTTTTTAAACGCAAAAAATGCTTTTTAAAGGGCAATATATGGTTACAGATTTGAAAAGTATCTTAAACACTTGGTATCTCAATAGGGACAACCAAGAATGGGTTTTAGCTACTTTGTACAAAATTGAAGGCTCTAGCTACAGAAAACTAGGGGCTATGATGCTTATTTCGAGCCTAGGCGAGCGCTTGGGGATGCTTTCGGGAGGCTGTTTAGAAGCTGACATACAGCGCCACGCTAAACAAGTAATGAGTACTTTAACCAGTAAAACCATTAGTTATGATGCTACCGATGAAGACGATTTAACATTTCAACTTGGCATTGGTTGTGGGGGCATAGTACACATTTTACTGCAGCCCATTCACAAAGCTAATGACTATTTACAGCTAGAGCTTGTATCTAAAGCACTTAATGAGAATAAACCAGGGCGATACCTTCAACAAGTAAGCCCCATTTTGCCAGCCGGCAGTGGTGTATTTACGCAAAATGATGAGTTACATGGTTTATCAATGAACCGCAAAGCGCAGTTGGTAGAATTACAAGGCGCTACGTGCTTGCAAACTTCTATTTATCCGCCGCCTCATTTATTAATAGTGGGTGGTGGCGCAGATGCAGTTCCGGTTTATACATTTGCCAAACAACTTGGTTGGAGTGTAACTGTATGGGATACACGTGCTGCCAATGCAAAAAGGCAATATTTTAAAAATGCTGATGCTATTTTGCGCTTCACACCGAGTGAGTTAAAAGAATATTGCATAACTAATAAAGTAGATGCTGCTATTTTAATGGCTCACAGCGTTGAGCTCGACGCGAGTACGTTGGCTCAATTTAAAGATGTTCCTTTTAAATACATAGGGTTATTGGGTCCTAAGCACAGACGTGAACAAGTTTTAGAGCACGCAAATACGCGTGTTTCACAAATTAAGTCTCCTGTTTTTGGGCCTGTCGGTTTAAATTTAGGCGGCGACTCGCCAGAGAGTATTGCACTATCGCTGATCAGCGAAATACATGCAGTGCTGTGTGATAAAGATGCCCAATCACTAAGTCATTGGGGGCAAGAGCCGTGCTAATTGCAAAAGTTGTTTTAGCCGCAGGTCAATCATCTCGCTTTAACGGCTGTAAATTAACAGCTGATATTGGCTTTGGCAAAACAATGATTGAGCATGCTGTAAATACACTGCATGCACTTGATGACACGCCCGTGTATGTAGTTACCGGGGCATGGCATAAAGAAGTAGCGCAAGCACTGGCAGGTTATAAAAACATAGAGCTGATTGAGAACAAGCAATGGAGCCAAGGTTTGGGTCATTCAATCGCGACAGCTTCTCAAACTGTGTTTAAAAATAAGTCCTTTGATGGGATTTTATTTATGCTCGCGGATCAGGTTGAGCTAAAAGTAGCGCACTTAAGTGAGCTAGTTACTGGTTTTACACGTAATCCATCGCGCTGGTGCGCAAACTATGGCGAGCGTTTAGGTGTACCCGCTATATTCCCAGTGGTTGATTTATCTCAGCTTGCAAGCTTAACTTCAGATAGAGGTGCACAGCAATTACTGCGCTCCAGCAGTGAGGTCGTCAATACAATTAGTTTACGTAGTGCGAGTTTAGACATAGATACTCAAAAGCAGCTAAGTAATTTTATAGCTAAAAATGAGTGAAAAAGTATTAGTAGGGCAAAATAAGTTTTAGCTGCGCTAACGCTTTAGTGCAGTGGTTATGGTATTTAGCTGTTAATGTAGCTGATGCGGTAACTATATGTGTTATGGATTAGTAGTTACAACAATCTTAACTGTTATAACCTGTGTTTAAATTGGATAATTTAAACACAGGTTATAAAGCTTAATCAAGGGGCAAGCTATGGTGACGTTTACAATTAATGGCAAGGTGGTTGAATCACACGCAAGTGAAGATACACCATTGTTATGGGTTATTCGTGATGAAATTGGATTAAAAGGGACGAAGTTTGGTTGCGGTATTGCAATGTGTGGTGCGTGTACGGTGCATTTAGATGGGCAAGCAACTCGCTCATGTGTTTTACCAATTGGCGCAATTGCAGGAAAAAACATTACCACAATTGAAGGGCTTAATAACGAACACCCACTTCAAAAAGCATGGGTTGAAGAGCAAGTACCACAGTGCGGTTACTGTCAATCGGGGCAAATAATGCAAGCTGCTACTTTGCTGGCAGCTAATCCAAGTCCTTCAGATGAAGAAATAGTAAGCCATATGAATGGTAACTACTGCCGCTGTATGGCTTATAAACGTATTAAAACGGCTATTCAACGCGCTGCAGATGAGTCACAAAGTGTAGTAAATATATTTGATCCAAATGCACAAGACGCTTAACTGGAGCCGATAATGAAAAAATTATTTCAAAAAAATAGCGAAACCGTTAATTTAAATCGTCGTTCGTTTATGATTGGCACTGCTAGCGCAGGTTTAGTCATGGCGTTTGCCCCTGCGTTATTTTCGGGTTCGCTCAGTGCAAAAGAATCAATTGCGCAACAAGCTTTTTCACCCACTATTTGGTGGACTATGAGCACCGACGGCGCCGTAGAAGTAAGTATTGCAAAAGCTGAAATGGGTCAACATATTGGTACTGCTCTTGCGCGCATTGTGGCTGATGAGCTTGAATGTGATTGGGATAAAGTATCAATTACCTACGTAGATACCCATGAAAAATGGGGCTTTATGGTAACGGGTGGTTCGTGGTCTGTATTTCAAAGCTTCAAGCCATTATCTCAAGCCGGCGCTGCGGGTCGAATTGCATTAATAGAAGCCGGAGCTAAAATGCTCGGCGTGCCTGCAGACAAATGTCGTGCTGAAAAGGGCTATATTATTGCAGGCGAAAAATCGGTTAGTTATGCTGACATAGTTAAAAAAGGCGAGTTTAATCGTACATTTACCAGCGATGAAGTTGCAAACCTTCCACTAAAACCTGCTAATAAACGTCATTTAACTGGGCTTAAACAAGACTTTAAAGCGCTTGATATACCAGCCAAAACAAATGGTACCGCAGTATACGGGATAGATGTAGAAGTTGAAGGCATGCTGTACGCGCGACCAGTAATACCGCCAACCCGTTATGGCAGCACAGTAACAAACGTTGACGATAGTGCAGCAAAAGCTATTAAAGGTTACAAAGGCTATGAAATTTTAAATGACCCTAGTAACACAGTGCAAGGCTGGGTTGTTGTATTAGCTGATAGTTACCCAAGTGCCATTAAAGCAGTAGATGCTTTAAAGGTGAGTTACAAAAAGGGTGAGTCAGCAAATATATCTGAAGCTGATATTCAAAAAGAAGGTAAGCGATTATGCGAGCAACGCGACTCGGGTACTTTATTTGTTGATCAAGGCGATATAAAGAAAACTCAAGCAGACGCCAGTGAGTCGTTAGAATCAATGTATACCACAGCGACAGCGAGTCATTATCAGCTAGAGCCATTAAATGCGGTTGCAGAATTTAAAGACGGAAATTGGATTATTCATACAGGTAACCAGTGGCAGTCACTTACGTTACCTGCGCTTGCTAAAGCACTCGAAATAGAACAAAACAAAGTAATTATTCGTCCTTATTATTTAGGTGGTGGTTTTGGTCGTCGATTATTTGGTGACTGGACTGTACCTGCAGCTCTAACCGCAAAAGCAGTAGGTAAACCAGTAAAGCTGGTATTTACACGAGCAGACGATAGTTTATTCGATCAGTCTCGTTCTGCATCTGCTGCAAAAATGACGGCGTCGTTTGATAAAAACGGTACTTTTACTGGTTTAGAGCATGCATTTGCTGCAGGTTGGCCTACTAAAGCAATGGCACCAGCGTTTTTATCACCGGGTGTTGATGGCAAAGGTAAATTTGATGCATTTTCGGCATCGGGCGCTGATCATTGGTATAGCATGAGCAGTCATCGTGCACGCGCTATTAATAACGAAGTTGCACAAAGCACCTTTACTCCAGGTTGGTTACGTTCAGTAGGGCCAGGTTGGATTGCTTGGAGCCTTGAGTCGTTTATTGATGAAATTGCCCATAAGCAAGGCAAAGATCCAGTTCAATTTAGAATTGAAATGTTAGACGGTAAAGGCAAGCAAGCAGGTAAAGCACCTGAGAGCGTTGGCGGAGCACTGCGCTTACGTAATGTGCTTAAAACGGTGTCTGACAAAGTAGCTTCTGTAAAATTAGCTAAAGATGAGGGCATTGGTTTTTCTGTAAGTTCAGGGCAAGAACGTACTATGCCAGCATGGCTTGCAACCGCAGCGCATGTTCATGTTAACCGTGATAGTGGTAAAATAACGCTCAAGAAGCTCTATGTTGTTGTAGATGCGGGCTTAATAGTTCACCCAGATGGCGCACTGGCGCAAATTGAAGGGTCGTTACTATGGGGCAGCAGCCTTGCATTGCATGAATCAAATACGTATAAAGATGGACAGGTATCAGCGACTAACTTTAATACTTATTTACCGCTAAGAATGCAAGATGTGCCAGATATTGACATTGAATTTTTACAAAGTGATGAGTTTCCAGTTGGTTTAGGCGAACCTGGCGTTATAGGGGTTGCTCCTGCTATTGGTAATGCTGTGTTTAATGCAGTAGGCGTGCGTTTACGTGACCTACCAATGAAGCCAAGCGAACTTAAAAAAGGCTTAGAAGCGTAAAACAAAAATAACTAAAGGGGTATGCTTTATGCTGCCCCTTTAAGTTATTAAATATATTTATGTAATTATTATTTATGTATCAATAAGTAGCGTTGTTTATACCAATTTGCTTAATTAAATGATTAAGTATTATTGCAAATTGGTATTAGGTTGTTATTACTTGTTGATATTAGTTAAGGTTTATTTATGCTAATCGACCCAACAGGGCGAGAGTTTAGTTACTTACGTTTGTCTATTACTGATGTATGTAATTTTAAGTGTGTTTATTGTTTACCAGATGGTTATCAGGGTGGTCATGACCGTGGCTTTCTCACAATTGATGAAATTAGCAACACGCTTAAAGCGTTTGCACACCATGGTATCGAAAAAGTAAGGATCACTGGCGGAGAGCCAACCCTTAGAAAAGATTTTATAGATGTTGTTCGCGCGGCAAAAGATGTCGCGGGCATAAAAAAAATTGCAATGACTACCAATGGTTTTTCCCTTCATAAGAATATTCATGACTGGGTAGATGCAGGCTTAAACGCCATTAATGTAAGCATTGATAGTTTAGATTCGCGCATGTTTAACACCATTACTGGGCATGACAAATTTACCTCCGTAATGAAAGGTATTGATACTGCGCTTGAAACGGGTATTGATTCGGTAAAAATAAATAGCGTGTTGATGAAGCAATACAACGCAAAAGAGTTTGATACATTTTTAAATTGGGTTAAACACCGTCCCGTTACCATCCGCTTTATAGAATTGATGCAAACAAACGACAACAAAGCCTTTTTTGATGCTAACCATGTTTCTGGGCAAGTTTTAAAAACTCAGTTATTACAAACGGGTTGGCAGCAAGTTGCGCGTAGTGCATCAGCAGGTCCTGCTCAAGAGTTTGCTCATCCTGATTATCAAGGCAGAATTGGTTTGATCATGCCTTACAGCAACGACTTTTGTAGTACCTGTAACCGATTAAGGGTTACAGCAAAAGGGAATCTGCACTTGTGTTTGTTTTCTGAAGAGGGTATTTCGCTAAGAGAATATATGAACGACAGTTCAAACAGTGAATTAATGGCATTGTTATCTCGTTATATTAAAACCAAAAAGCCAACTCACCTTTTACACCAAGGTAATACAGGTATTACTACTAATTTATCCATGTTAGGTGGCTAGTTGTTAAAGCCACTTAGTGATACTAAAGCATCAAACGTGTTTCTAAAATACACTACATTATCCCTAAAATGTAAATAACTGGTTGTATCTACATGGTTTTATATGAACAAAGCTTGTTAAATTGTATTTTCACGTTAAACTTACTTTTTATTTTTATTAAGTGATTAGAATGGATATCGCGGCTCTTAATAGCACTAAATCATTAAGAAAGGACGTCCTGAGAGGGATGTGTCTTTGTTTTGGTTTTTTATCGGTAGGATTTGCGGGATTTAATTTAACCGTAAATAACTTTCCATTGCTTGGCTATATCGAAATCTGTTTTTCTATTTATTGTATATTTACTTATATTTCACTTAAACGCCGTCCACTACAGTTTTGGCAATCCTTAATAATGTGTGTACTTATAACGTTAATTGTTATTTTAGGTACATCCTTAGCATCGCCTCGTAATGGTGTGTTTGTATGGTCATTTGCATTACCTATTTTGTACTACCTTTTATTAGGTAAACAATATGGTGTAATTTTCTCTGCAAATTTATTAGTTATCCAAGTGTTTATTTTAGGGAGTAAGTCTACACTTGCCCCCTTTGAAACTTTTAACTTATCCCTTAATCTATTCTGTGCTTATTTAAGTATTTGGGCGATTTCTCATGTTTTTGAAGGGAGCCGCTCACATTTTTCAAAGCGCCTTAAAAATTTAGCCTTACTTGATCCGTTAACGGGTGCAGGTAATCGCCTTTCAATGAACCACTACTTTGAAGTTGAACTACAAGATAAGTCACAGTTATATTTGTTTTTACTCGATTTAGACTTTTTTAAGCAGATAAATGATGAGCATGGCCATGGTGTCGGTGACCAAGTACTTATCGAAGTTGCCACTTTACTAAGAGTTGTGCTTGGTAGAGGGTATGTATTTAGAGTAGGCGGTGAAGAGTTTGCTTTATTTAGCTCTTTTGCAAATGAAGAGGCTGCACTTAATACCGCTGAACAAATAAGAGCACGCTTTGAAAATACCACATTTGACATTGACGGCCTTGCAATTAATGTTACAACCAGTATTGGTGTGGCAAAATTTAAAAGTACTAATTCATTGGAAAGCTTTGTAAACCAAGCAGATAAACAGTTATACAAAGCAAAACAATTTGGCCGCAATAAAGTGTACTGTAAGTTTAAAAAAGAACATGACTATGAAACGGTAGTTGCTTAAGCAGGGTTACTTAATACATTTGCTCAAAATTGGGGATCCCGTTTTCCCAAATCGGTTTATCTTTTCCTAAATGCTCGCGTACAGCATCAAAAAACAACCGGGTCCTCACTGGTAAATCTCGGTGCGGATATACGGCATACATCGCACTAAACTCCATCAGTTTTACATCGGTCAATAAAGGCACTAGCTTACCTTGTATTATTTCATCACCAATAATAAATGCAGGGGCAACAAAGTAAGTTGTTCCCGATAATGTTTTCATTAACAATGACTCGGCATCATTAGCACGAAACACACTTTTTATTTTTTGCTCGCAGCGTTCACCCTTACTATCGTAATAATCTATGGTTTCTACTCGAATAGAATTACTGGCATAGCTTGCTGCTGGTAATTGCGCTAACTCTTCGATTGTTTTTGGCATACCGTAAGTTTCAATAAACTGCGGTGCAGCTAAAATTAATAATCGGTTACGCGCTATTTTACGTGCAATAAGTGACGAATCTTTAGGCTCACCTACACGAAAAGCCAAATCAAATCCTTCAGAGACTATATCTACTAATCTATCGTCTAAACGCAGTTCAACTTCTACTTGAGGAAAGCGTTTTTGAAAATCATTAAGTACAGGTTGTAAATAACGACGACCAATAAGTGTTGAGGAAGTGATTTTTAATACGCCACGCGGTTCTAAATGGTAGTTTTCGGCCATGCGTACGGTTTCGCCAAGCAGCTCTCTAAGCTCTGCGGCTTTTTTGATCATTTCGGCGCCTGCCGCTGTGAGCGAAAATGAACGTGTGGTTCGGTTGAGTAACCTAACGCCTAACTCATCTTCTAAACGACTAATTTGCTTGGATATAACAGAGCGATCTATGTTGCGTATTTCTGCAGCTTTTGCAAAAGAGCCTTGCTCAACCACTTCAAGTAACATTAAAAGTCGACTTGTTGTATCCATTATTACACCTTAATTAATCTATTGATGCCATTTTGGCATTAATGAATTTAAAAATCTATGGTTTTTACACACGGGTTTAATCCGTATTATGCGAGGCTAATCAACAATGGAGCGTCTTCATGAACAAACATCTAATTGCTGCTGCACTTACTGCGGCATCTTTAACACTTGCGGGTTGTGCTGATGAGAGCACAGCTCAATCAGCACCTGCACAGCAACTTCAACCAATTGATGTAGCACAGGTGCTTGTTAAGCCGGTACAAAGCTGGCACACATATACAACTCGTTTAGAGTCTCCACAAGAAGTTGCTTTAATGCCGCGTGTATCGGGAATCATCGATAGCATTGAATTTAAAGAAGGCGATGTGGTTAAAGAAGGCGATGTTTTATTTCAATTAGATGCTCGTCCATTTGCTGCTGTGGTTGCTAGCTTAAAAGCGCAAATCAACAGTGCAGAAGCTGCCTTAGAGCAAGCTAAAAGTGAAGACAAACGTGCGGTACGCTTATTAGACCGTAAGGCAATCTCAACTGAGCAAGCACAAGCGCGTACTTCAACACTGCGCCAACGCGAAGCACAGCTTTCTGCACTTCAAGCTCAACTTACTTCAGCAGAGCTTGATTTAGAGTTTACGTCAGTAGTATCACCAATTGATGGCATTATTTCTCGCGCAAATATTACCAAAGGTAATAACATACTTGCGGGTCAAAGCGTATTAACGTCAATTGTTTCAAACCAAGCTATGTACGCTTATTTTGATGTTGATGAACGCACATGGAATAGCTCTTTTAATGATGTTACTGCTGCGAGCCACCAAACTGTTGTAATGCAAAAAGTGGGTCAAAGCGATTTTGCATACAAAGGCTACATTAACTTTATCGATAACCAAATTAATTCATCAACGGGTACATTACGCGTACGTGCAGTATTTAATGAAGACAGCGACCAATTACGCGCAGGCTCGTTTGCACGTATTAAGCTTGCAGCCAACTCTATTAGCGACGCGATTATTATCCCAGAACGTGCAATTGGTACCGACTTAAAAAATCGTTTTGTATTAACGGTTGGCGAAAACAACGTACTTGAATACAAACTTATTACTACTGGTGAGCGTTACGGTGCATTACGTGCAGTTACATCGGGCCTTAATGAAGGTGATGTTATTGCTGTAAATGGCCCAGCTCGCGTAGGCCCTGGTATGCCAATCTCTCCGCAAACAGTAACAATTGATACAAGTGGTGTGGCATTTACATTGTTAAATGACAACGCACAACTTGTGGCTAAGCAATAAGGTTTATTGATGAAATTCTCGCATTTCTTTATACAGCGTCCAATATTTGCGGCCATGCTGTCATTGGTTATTTTAATTGCTGGTGGTATATCACTATTCCAATTACCAGTAAGTGAATACCCAGAAGTAGTTCCTCCAACAGTTGTTGTTACCGCCAACTACCCAGGTGCTAACCCTACCGTTATTGCGCAAACAGTGGCAACACCGCTGGAGCAAGAAATTAACGGTACTGAAAACATGCTATATATGTTTTCGCAAGGTACCAGTGATGGCCGCATGACACTAACGGTAACCTTTGCTTTAGGTACCGATTTAGACCGTGCTCAAGTACAAGTGCAAAACCGTGTAAACAGTGCGCTTCCGCGTTTGCCAGAAGAAGTACAACGTTTAGGTGTTGTGGCTGAAAAGTCATCACCAGATTTAACCATGGTAGTGCATTTATACTCACCTGAAAAAACGCACGACACAGCTTACTTATCTAACTATGCTGATTTAAACATTAAAGATGAAATTGCGCGCTTACCAGGCGTAGGTGATATTCGCATGTTTGGTGCTGGCAAATACTCAATGCGAGTATGGCTAAACCCAGATGCACTTGCTGCACGCGAATTAACAGCAACAGATGTAGTAACAGCACTTCGCTCGCAAAACCAGCAAGTTGCTGCAGGTAGCTTAGGTGCGCAACCAATTTCAAACGACAGTCAATTTCAAATATTGTTAAACGTTAAAGGTCGTTTAAACAGTATTGAAGAATTTGAACAAGTTATTATTAAAGTAGGCGACGAAGGTCAGTTAACGCGTTTATCTGATATAGCCCGTGTTGATTTAGGTCAAGACACTTACGCACTGCGTGCAGAGCTTGATAATCAACCGGCTCTTGCAATGCCAATATTCCAACGCCCAGGTTCAAACGCTATTGAGCTTTCTGATCAAGTACGCGAAACAATGGCGCGCTTATCTAAAGATTTCCCTACCGGTGTTGAATACGACATTGTGTACGATCCTACGGTATTTGTTCGCGGCTCAATTGACGCGGTAATTGCAACGTTGCTTGAAGCAATTGTGCTGGTAGTTATTGTTGTTATTGTATTTTTACAAACCTGGCGTGCATCAATTATTCCGCTAATTGCTGTGCCTATTTCGCTCATTGGTACGTTTGCCGTAATGCAGTGGTTAGGTGTCTCAATTAATACCTTGTCGTTGTTTGGTTTAGTATTGGCCATAGGTATTGTTGTAGATGATGCGATTGTAGTTGTTGAAAACGTAGAGCGTAATATTGAAAAAGGCTTATCGCCACTTGAAGCAACCCGCGTTGCAATGAGTGAAGTAACAGGCCCTATTATTGCCATTGCGCTAGTACTAAGTGCTGTATTTATTCCTACTGCGTTTATTACCGGTTTATCAGGTCAGTTTTATAAGCAATTTGCACTTACAATTACAATTTCGACGATTATCTCAGCGTTTAACTCATTAACGTTATCGCCTGCGCTTGCTGCATTGTTATTAAAATCGCATGATGCAAAACCAGATGCCTTCACGCGTTTACTTAATAAATTGTTTGGTCGTTGGTTATTTAAACCATTTAACCGCGTATTTAATCGTGGTGCTAAAGGTTACGAAAAACTGGTACAAAAACTAATTCGTATGACCGTTGTTGTAATGGTGGCTTATATTGCACTTGTTGGCGGTACAATTAAGTTATTTGATACCGTACCAGGTGGCTTTATTCCACAGCAAGATAAACAGTATTTAGTGGCTATTGCGCAGTTACCTGACGCATCAAGCCTTGATCGTACTGAAGACGTACTTGCTCAAATGCAGCAAATTGCATTAGAAGTACCAGGCGTTGCACATACTGTTGCTTTTCCTGGCTTATCAGTGAACGGTTTTACGAATAGCCCTAACAGCGGCATTGTATTTACACCACTTGAAAGCTTTGACAAACGTACCGACCCAAGCCAATCAGCTATGGCGATAGCGGCGCAGTTGAATAAACGTTTTGCCGCCATTGATGAGGCATTTGTAGCGGTATTTCCACCGCCGCCAATTCAAGGATTGGGCACAACAGGTGGTTTTAAACTGCAAATAGAGGACAGAGCTAATAAAGGATTTGAAGCACTATTTAATAGTCTGCAAGCCGTAATTACTAAAGCGCAACAAGACCCTGCATTAATGGGCCTGTACTCAAGTTTCCGTATCCAAGTTCCACAAATGGATATTGATATTGACCGTGAGCAAGCGCTTATTCAAGGTATTCCACTTGATGAAGTATTTAACGCACTGCAAATTTACTTAGGCTCTGTGTACGTAAATGACTTTAATATGTTTGGTCGTACGTACCAAGTAAATGCACAGGCCGATGCTGACTACCGCTTAGACCCTGATCAAATACTTAATTTAAAAGTACGTAACCGCTCAGGTAATATGGTGCCACTGGGATCTGTACTAACTGTAACACCAACAATTGGTCCTGACCGTGTTATGCATTACAACGGTTACCCAAGTGCAGAGCTAAATGGTAGCCCAGCGCCAGGTTATAGTTCTGATCAAGCACAAGTTGCTATTGAAAAAGTACTCGCAGACACACTACCAACAGGTATTGAATATGAGTGGACTGAAGTAACGTACCAACAAGTACTTGCCGGTAACACCATGGTTTATGTATTCCCGTTAGTTGTATTACTTGTATTTATGGTACTTGCAGCGCAGTACGAGAGCTTACGTTTACCACTGGCAATTATATTAATTGTACCAATGACTATTTTCTCAGCCTTGTTAGGTGTGTGGTTTGTTGGCTCTGACAACAACATATTCACTCAAATAGCGTTAATAGTACTGGTCGCGTTGGCTTCTAAAAATGCAATATTGATGGTTGAGTTTGCAAAAGATAGACACGACTCAGGCTTATCGCACTTAGAGGCAATACTTGAGGCATGTCGTATGCGCTTGCGCCCAATATTAATGACCTCAATTGCATTTACAGCAGGTGTTGTACCGTTAGTACTTGCCACCGGTGCAGGCGCCGAAATGCGACACGCAATGGGTAACGCAGTATTCTCAGGGATGATAGGTGTAACCGTGTTTGGCCTATTGTTTACGCCGGTATTTTATATGTTAGTGACTAACAAAAAAGAGAAAGCGCAGGAGAATACTCATGACTAAATTAATGCAAAAAAGACTTAAAACAAGTCTGACCGCCAGTGCAGTATTAGTCGCTGCGTTTTTAGCCGGGTGTGCGAGTAAAATAGACACCATGAGCGAGCAAAAAGCCGTTAACGAATTTGTTGCCAAAGCTAATATTGCTAGTAACGTTAGCGTTGCTGATGAAACAAACTGGTGGAAAAAGCTTAATTCTGATCAACTAAATGAGCTTGTTACCGGTGCGCTTGCAAATAACTATAATTTGCAAACAAGCCAGCTAACACTTAAAAGTGCATTAGCGCGACTAGGAGAGCAAAAAGCCCAGTACCTTCCGCAAGGTGGCGTAAATGTTGGCGCAGCTCGAAGCGATGCACCAAGCGTTTATGACCGTCAATCAAGTGCAAACGTTGCACTTGATTGGCAGCTAGATTTATTTGGTCGTATAACGGCGTTGGTTGATGCTGCAAATGCATCAGCCATGAGCCAAGCAGAGCAAGTACGTTTACTGCAAATTGAAGTTGTTTCGTCAGTCGTTAAAGGCTTTGTAAGTTATCAAGGCAATTTTGAAAAACAACACATTGTTACGCTTCAAATTGAAGCGCTTGAGCAAAGTATTGACGTTCTTCAAGCCCGTGTTGACGAAGGCGTCGCAAACGAGCTTGATTTAAACCGTACTATGGCGCAGCTTAGGCAGCAACAAGCACTAATGCCTGCCATTGAGTATGCAAAATACAGCGATTTATCTGCCCTTGCAGTACTAAGCGGTAAGTTAGCGCAAAATATTGCTATTGAAAACGAGCAAGGTGTGCTTGAACGTGACTTTAGCGTAGCACTAAAAAACGCTAATAATGCCATTGCCTTACGTCCAGATATTAGCCGTGCATTGTTTGATTTTAGCCAAGCAAATAGTTTAAGTGTTGCAGCTAGCAAAGCGTTATTACCAGATATTAGCTTATCTGCATTTGCAGGGGTTGTGAGTATAGATAGCACAGGCTTAAAAAATACCGACCAACAGTGGCAAGTAGCGCCGCAGTTGCAATGGTCGTTATTAAGCTACCCAGCATTATTAGCACAGCGCGACGCACAGCAGTTTTTAAGTGAAGCCGCATACAGCGATTATCAACAAGTGGTATTAACTGCACTAAGTGAAAGTGAACTTTCACTGCAATTGTTGGTCAATCAAGCACAGCAAAAACGCTTTGCCGATGAGCGCTATGACTTTGCTAATAAAGCATTTTTACAAGCCCAAGCAATGTATGAAGAAGGCCAAATTCCTTACCTTGAGTTGTTAGATGCGCGTCAGGATGTTTTAATAGCACAAGAAAATGCTGTTGAAACAACAATTTCTTCACTGCTTGCCAAAGTAAATGCTTACCAGTCATTTAATGGCCAATGGAGTTATGCGTTAAACGACACTAATAAGTAGAGTTATATTGATGCCAAATACTGAAAATTTACATGAATACATTATCCCGCAAACAATGCGCGCTATTGTACTGCCAGAACCAAATGAAGCAATTAACTTAGCGGATGCTGAGCTGCCTGTTCCAGACTGTGCAGATAACGAGCTGCTTGTAAAAGTAGAGTACGTTGGTTTAAATCCAGTTGATGGTCAATTTGCTAAAACAGGCTTTTGTAAGTGGCAGTATCCACACATTTTAGGCTTAGATGCCGTAGGTGTTGTGGTTAAAGCTAATAAAGGTGTGTTTCCAAATGTTGGCGAGCGGGTTATGTGGCATGCCAACATTGGTGAGCAAGGTGCTTTGAGCGAATACACCAAAGTACCTAACTTTGCAGTGTCGGTTGTGCCAAGCGGTTTAAATCCGGCCATTGCAGCAACACTTCCATGCGCCGGTATGGCAGCACTTATCAGCTTAGATAAAATAGGCATTAGTGAAGGCGATACTATTTTTATTGAAGGCGGAGCCGGAGCGGTAGGGCAGTTTGCTATTCAATATGCAAAACAGCGTGGTGCAGATGTATTTACCACTGCATCAAAGCGTAACCATAAATTGGTAAAGCAGCTAGGCGCTGATGTGGTTTTTGACTATAGCGATAAAAAGCTATGCGAAAAAATCCGCAGAGAACTTGGCCCGCAAGGCTTTGATGCGGTTATTGATACGATAGGAGGTGAGTGTACTCAGCGTAATATTGAGTTAATGCGTTTTTGCGGACGTATTGCCTGCTTAAATCCGCTACCTTGTTTTGATCAAGACTTAATGTATCACCGAGCGCCCAATATTAGCGTTGTATCGATTGGTGGTGCATGGCTTGCTAATAGTTTATGTGCACAACAACGCTTGAGCTTTATGGGCAACCTGTTACTTGAAGGAGCTGTTAGTGGCGACATTAAACACCCAGAAATAACGCCCGTAGATTTTAGTGCTGAGTCAGTATCGCAAGCGCTTAATAAACAACTTGCTGGTGGTTTTACCGGCAAGCAAGTTGTTAAAGTTGCTAAGTGAAGCGCTTATACAATTTGATTTAAATTTAAGTAGTTTTAGTTAGATTAACTGATAATGTAGCCTCTATAAATTGAATAAAAACGTAGCCTATTTGTGCTGCGTTTTTTTATGCCCATCAAAAAATAGATACAGCGCTAGAGCTTTTGCTGTTTTATTCATCATTTTAGTCAAAATACTTTTTTTCAGCGTACAACTGTAAGCCTTTGTGTTTCAACAGTTTACGTTCAGGTAAAGAAAATAAATTGAAAAAACTGTTAATTAATTGAATAGAGTAATTGATCTAAACGATTTTTTATGACGTAATGTAGGTATTATTTAGCTGGTCGGATGAGTTCAATCATGAGTTTACGTACAAAACTAAAAAAAGTATTACCAAGTATTTCTATCACAGAACAAGAAGCGCTAGACGCGGGTGATGTATGGCTTGAAGGTTCTATCTACCAAGGTAAACCTGATTTCAGCGCACTTCGCGACGTACCTGCTGCTACATTAAGCGCAGACGAGCAAGCATTCTTAGACGGTCCAGTAAAAGAACTACTGGGCATGATTGACGATTCAGTGATTCAAAACGGCATTCATTTACCAAATGACATCTTAGAATTTTTGAAAAAAGAGCGTTTTTTCTCGCTTATCATTCCTAAGTCGTTTGGTGGTTTAGAGTTTAGCCCTTATGCAAACTCTACTATTGTTGGCACAATTGCGACTAAAAGCTCAGCAGTTGCGGTAACCGTAATGGTTCCTAACTCGTTAGGCCCGGGTGAGTTATTACTCCACTTTGGTACGCAAGAACAACAAGCGCATTATTTACCACGCCTAGCAAATGGTACAGACATTCCATGTTTTGCACTAACAAGCCCAGAAGCGGGTTCTGATGCAGGTGGCATTCCAGACATTGGTACAGTAACTAAAGGCATGTACAACGGTGAAGAAGTGCTTGGCCTTGAGATCACATGGGACAAACGCTACATAACGCTTGCACCTATTGCTACTGTACTTGGTTTAGCCTTTAAAGTAATGGACCCTGATGGTTTATTAGGTGGCAAAGAAAGCTTAGGTATTACCTGTGCACTTATTCCAAAAGAGCACCCAGGTGTAGAGCTTGGTAATCGCCACGACCCTATGGGTATTCGTTTTTACAACGGTACTACACGTGGTAACAAAGTATTTGTACCAATGGATTTTGTTATTGGTGGACAGAAAAACATCGGCCGTGGTTGGCAAATGCTGGTTAGCTGTTTAGGTGCTGGCCGTGGTATTTCATTACCTGCGCTAGGTGTTAGTACAGCACAAGTTGCATTTAAATCAGCATCTGAATACGCAGCAGTGCGTGAACAGTTTGGTTTAGCCATTGGCCAGTTTGAAGGTATTCAAGAAAAACTAGCCGACATTGCAGGTAAAACATACCTACAAGAAGCAATGCGCGTACTTACAACTGAAGGCTTAGGCATGGGCTTAAAACCATCAGTAGTAACCGCAATCGCTAAGTACCATATGACAGAGCTTGGTCGCGACGTGCTTGATTCAGCAATGGACATTCAAGCAGGTAAAGCGATTCAAAACGGTCCACAAAATACATTAGCAAGTGGTTATGTTGCTCAGCCGATTGCCATTACGGTAGAAGGTGCGAACATTCTTACTCGTAACCTAATGATATTTGGCCAAGGTGTTATGCGTTGTCATCCATATTTACAATCTATGGTTGAGTCAATTCACAGCGAAGACAAAGGCGCTGATAAAGAATTTAACGGCATTTTACGTAAAACAATTGGTTACAGCACAGCAAACAGCTTACGTGCTTTCCGCCTAGGTGTTTTACCATTTACCGCAAGTGCTAAGTCAGAATTACCAGAAGTACGCGACTACGAAAAAGCAGTACATAAATTATCTGCAAAACTTGCAGTGTACGCAGACTTTTCGTTACTTGTACTTGGCGGTAAATTAAAGCAAGCAGAAATGCTATCGGCGCGTTTAGGCGATGTAATGAGCTTCTTGTACGCAGCTATGGCATCAATTAAATACTACGAGCAAAAAGTATCAAGTAGTGACCGTGAGCAAGCTGCGCCGTATTTCCATTACGCGACTCGTTTTGCACTACAAAGTGCTGAAGAAGCATTGCATAAGTTTTTAGATAATTTCCCTGCAAGTGGTACTCGTAAGTTTATTCGTTTCATTACAATGAACTACTCAACTAAAATGCCAAAAATTAGTGACGACTTAATCCGCGAACTAGCTAAGCAAGCTCAGCTAGATACCGCATTTAAAGCGCAAATCACGCATTTAGTTAAACCAGTAGTAGGCGATGGCCATCATATTAATGAGCAAGCTTACAAAGCTAAAATGGCATCACTTGGCGAGCTGGCTAAAGTTAAAAAAGCACTACGTGCTAAAGTAATTAAACCAGGTATACGCTTTAACATCACGCTTGATAACGCACTAGCGGCAAACGTAATCACGCAAGCTGAGCACGTTCAGTTAATTGATTACAACATCAAACGTGAAAAGGCGATTCGTGTAGATGAGTTCGATTTTGATATGAACATACTAGATGATAACGCACAGCCAATTAACCCGCTTAAAAGCGTAGTTAATCAGTAAGTTAAAGTAATTAAATTCAATGATGCAAAGCGCCCGCAGTATCGGCGCTTTTATTTTTGATTAAAAAATTAGTGTGGAGCCCCGTTTGTGTAAAAACAAGCGGGGCTTTTTTATGTTTTTTAAAAGTAGAAATAGATGGCGGTATTGGTCTGTAAGCGAGTATGTATGTGTAGAGGATTAAAAAGAGACGCTTATAATCTTGAAAAAGGGCTGATAACCCCGTTAGCACCTTGTTGTAGTACATGGGTATATATTTGTGTAGTACGCACATCGCTGTGACCTAGCTGTGTTTGTACTGTACGAATATCAGCGCCGCTTTGCAGTAAGTGCGTAGCAAATGAATGGCGCAAAGTATGTGGCGTAACGTGTTTATTAATTTCAGCTTTTGTTGAAGACAGTTTAACTGCCTTTCTTACCCCTGAATGATCTAAGTGGTGACGTCTTATTTCTCCTGTTTCAGGGTCCGTACTTAATTTATGTGATGAAAATAAATATTGCCAGCCCAGCTGTCTATTGTGGTTTGGATATTTTTTACGTAATAAATGAGGCATGTAAGGGCCGCTATACAAGGGGTTTTTCAGATCTAATTGCAGGTAACTATCAACTAATTGTATTTGAGAACGTAATTGCGGTGTGAGCTCTACTGCAAGCGTTACAACACGATTTTTGCCTCCTTTGCCATCCCAAATTCGAATGCAGTTATAGTCAAAGTCAATATCGTGTATCCGTAAACGCAGTACCTCCATTAAGCGCATACCGCTACCATAAAGTAATCCACAGGGTAAATAATGCTTTGCAGAGCACACTTTAAAAAAATTATTTATTTCTTGCTGCGTTAAAACTACCGGTAGTTTAGTTGCTCGTTTGCTCTTAATAAAACCTAATGATAATGAAAGTGGTTTTTTAATCACTTCTTTAAATAAAAAGCTCAATGCATTTAAGGCTTGTGCTTGAGTGTTAGGAGCAACATTTTGTTGGTTGACAAGGTGGTTTAAAAAAAGTTCGACCTCATTGTCTCCCATCGTTGTTGGGTGCCTCATAGAGTTAAATCGAATAAACAAAGCTATCCAGTATAAATACGCTTTAACGGTACTTTTAGCATAACGCTTTAGATACATTTGTTCGGCTATCATAGTTAAAAAAGGTGATTTCATGATATGAATCTCTAGCAAAAGTTAACTGTATATATAGACAGTGCTTGTTGTTTTGTCCAATATTACTGATCTCCACCATTTCGGTGCATTTTCGCACTGATTAAAAATAATTTTCAGTTAACTAATTGTTTACAGGTGTTTATTTGATGGTTAAGATAAATGCACTGTAATATATGGACATTTTTCGGTTTATAAAACGACAAATGTCGTAGACAAAGTTGTTATAACTCACAGGAAGTGTCGTGATAAATTATATAGATGATAGAACTGAACTTGATATTAAATCTGCATTTTCATTGTTCGTAGTTTTTTTAGTTGCTCTATGTTTTTCTGCTTGGATCGTTTCTTTATTTAGCTTTGAGACTAAGATATTTGATAAAGAGTTAACTAAACATTTATCAGAAATAATGACCGAGCATGAGGCAGGGAAAAGCATGTTTGTGCTTTCAATATTTGCTCTTTTATTCTCTTACTCTAAATATCTATTTTCACTCAAGTGGGGCGTTAACCCATTTCTAAATAAATACTTAGTTTTAGCTCCTACAAATTTTTTAGTTAGCTTAGTGTTTGTTGAGCTAGCTGTAACATATAGTGTTGTAATTATGGTGCCTAAAAGCCCAATTCCACATTGGGATGTACTTTTATATTTGGGTGGCAAAAACACTGTGCTTGGTATTGCACTAATTTTATCTTTAGCTGTAATTAACAAAAATAGTTCATTAAATATAAATAAAACACAGCAGTTTTTCTTATCCGTAATTCTTGCTGGTATTTATTTTTGGGCATTAACGTGGTGAGTTATAACAAGTTACTTAAACGGACGCTAAACAGTTGGCTAGCGCTCGTTCCTCGCAATTTTAGCCAACTATTTTTCGCCGCTTAGCAAAGCGTTAGTTTACAAAAAGGATTTTGGTAGTGTTTGAAAGTATTGCGATCTATTCAGGGTTAATTGCAACAATCTGGATCTTCATTGGTGTTTACGTAGCAAGTAGATTTTATGCTGGTTACAGCCATTCTAAACAATTTTGTAGTGAGTTAGGTGCAACAGGTAGCCCAACAGAAAAATTGTCACCCTTAATTAATAATTACCCTTTAGGCTTTCTCTTTTGCTTTTTCGGTTGGTATTTGGCGCAGCTTTCAAGCGTTTCAATCTTAGTGAATATTGCGGGTTGGTTGGTCATAGCTCATGGCATTGGTACATGGGTAGCTGGGTATTTCCCTATGGACGCAGATCCATTTACTAAGAATCCAACTTTTAATTGTAAGGTACATTCTTGGGCTGGTTTTATCATGTTACTTTCGCTAGTTGTAGCACCAATATTAGTAGCTATAAGTCCAACAACAGAAATTATCCCTCTATATTTCCGTATTTTTTCAGTTATTTCTGTTATCGCTGCGGTTTATTATCTATTCGCTATGGCTAAAGCCGTAAAAAATCAAAGTAATCCTGGCATTCATCAACGTATTTCATATGGCTTTCAGCTAATTTGGCTAAGTGTCTTTTCATTAGTGTTGGTGTAATTGTAAACTAACAAGGCAATCAAACGGAAAATTATAGTTGGCTGTTTTTCGTTCCTCAAACATTTTAGCCAACTATAATTTTCCGCTTATTGCGGCGTTGAGGCTGTAGAATTACTCTTTTTAGGAACGTATCCAACTATTCTTGGTTGGTTGCTTTTTAACCTTGAATCCATCTGTTTGCTGTGATCTAATAGATATTATTCACCCACGGTAAACTGTTATGGCTAACTACAAGCCTGACTTATCCTGTCAAAATAAATTCATTCCTATCAATTTCGCTGAGCAAATTCTGCCTGGCACTTTTGAGTATGCCCTTTGTTATATTGTCGAAAATAAACTCGATTTATCGGGATTTGACGCGTGGTACAACAATGACAAAACGGGCGCGGCGGCGTATCCACCTTCGGTAATGCTAAAGATTATTTTACTGGGCTATGCACATGGTTTGATCAGTAGCCGTCGAATTGCTAAAGCGTGTGAGACGAACATTTTATTTATGAGTGTGTCGGGTGATATCCAGCCACATTACACATCTATAGCGGGTTTTGTGGCTAAAATGCATGAACAGATTGAGCCACTTTTCACGCAAGTGCTGATGATATGTGATGAGGAAGACTTGATAGGCCGCAATATGTTTGCCATTGATGGGTGTAAATTAAAGTCCAATGCGAGTAAAGAGTGGAGCGGCACATTCGATGAGTTAAGCCGCAAAAAAGCAAAACTAGAACGCGCAAGCAAACGTATTATTGAACGCCACCAATCACAAGATGGACTGGGCGAAGAGTTGATAACTCAGGACTTAAAACAAAAAGAAAAGCTGGATAGAAGTGCAGGTAAAATCACCGAGTTTTTAGCCACTCACGAAGAGAAAACAGGCAGTAAAGGCAAGCCTGTTAAAAGTAATATCACTGACCCAGATAGTGCGAAGATGACGACCTCAAAAGGGACAATTCAAGGCTACAACGGCATCGCGATAAACGATGATAAACATCAAATCATCCTGCAAGCACAAGCGTGGGGCTCAGTGGGCGAACAACAAACTTTACAGCCAGCCGTTGCACAATTAAAACAGCAGCTTGCTAAACTCAATACAGAAAAAATGGCAGATAAACACACCATCAAATTTACCGCAGACAGTGGGTTTAACAGCGAAGTAAATCTTGAGTTTATGGCGCAAAGTGGGTTCGATACCTACATTGCGGATAACCAATTTAGAAAACGAAATCCGCTATTTAAAGACAGCGAAACATACGAAACAGAGCAAGAAAAACGGCGACTAAAACGCAGCAAAGGCAAGCCTCGGTTATTTACCTCAGACGATTTTCATTATGATGAGACAACGCAAACATGCCGCTGCCCTGCAGGCAATGCCATGTGGCGAAGCGGGGTCAATGTAAACAGCCATAACCAGCAATACACGCGATTCTGTGGTTACTTAAAAGACTGTAAAACATGCCCGCTACAGCAGCAATGCATGCGAAAACCACCGATAGAAAGAGGACGACAAGTGCAGTTTATAAATAATGAATCGCGCAAAAAGCTGAGCTATGTCGATAAGATGAAAGTTAAAATAGACAGCCCAATCGGACGACGACAATACAGCAAACGGCTCGGCTGTATTGAACCGGTGTTCGGGAATATTACAGTGAACAAAGGCATGAATAAATTGACCTTACGGGGTCAAGCGAAAGTAAATGCGCAATGGCAATTGTATTGCCTTGTTCATAATATAGAAAAGCTGAAAAATACGATACATTAAAAAGGGGAAGCCCTTTTAACCTAAATTAAAGCCACTCAAACACCCGTAATCCCTTCCAAAACGCCAATTAAAACAATATCAAACACTTCTATATTCTGCATAAAAATATAGTAATCAATTGAACCAAAATAGGAACTCAGCTATGGTTTGTTTATCAATAAAAACAAATTTAAAAACGAGTTAATCTACAGGCTCGTTA
>NZ_AUTR01000069.1:0-99280 GCF_000497875.1 Pseudoalteromonas sp. S8-8 | reverse complement strand
CCCTCGGTTTGTTTTACCATGACTGCGCTTGTGATATTTCTTACCGTGTCGGCGCAGATGTAGGTATAACTCACCACCTGCTTTTTTATCTTCCCAGATATACAGATAAATGCATTCATGGCTGACAGACCGTTCACTTTCTTTGCGCAACCATCCCGTTATTTGTTAAGGACTCCACTTCTCATTAAGCTTCTGGGTAATTAAAGCCATCATTTCAGGTGTCATCTTAAGCGGTTTTCTTACACTTCTTCGGCGAAACAAAGCCCGCTCATGAGCTTGTTTGTGTCTGTAACCTCGCTTACCTGTATTTCTAGAAAGCTCTCTTGAAATCGTAGATTGCGATAAATTAGTTAGCTCAGCAATACTTTGTTGCGTAAAACCACTTTTCTTTAGAACGGCGATCTGGCATCTTTGCGCATAGGTTCAGTTGTTTGTAATGTCTCATTGTAAAATCTCTTGCCGGAGAAAAAGCAGTTAGCTTATGAGCAACTGACCACTTAATCTAGCCAAAACAAGTTATGCACTTACAATTTGAATCTAGGTAGTAAAATAACCTTTCCTAAGCATAATATTTATTAATGGCAATAACTTACACTATTTGCTATTAATAGAAACTCATAAAATAAGGGCGTTTTCGCGCTAGAATAGGGAAAGTGTCCACTGATAAAGCCGTTATGTAGCTTGGAGGATAATCATGCAACATGTCATAAATGTGTTAGAGCCTATTTTTCAAGAACATTGTTGTAGGGTCAAGTCGGCACCTGAGGAGTCTCTAACGATATTTAAACTCAGAGCTCATGGCCATGGTGTTCCTGATGAGGTGACTAAACAGTTAACCTCCTTTTATTTACAAGTTGCAGAAGTTCCTTGTTTGGACTCATTTGCTGTACATGGTTGTGATGAAATCATCATATTCGAGTGGTGGCAGGACGGTGAGCTATGGCTAGGTACAAAGGATTATTACATTTTACGTTGGTCATCTGAGAAAGCACGTTTTTGTATTGGGGATGCAAACAACGTAAGCTTCAGCAATGAAGAAGAGTTTATAATGTTTTCCGATGCCGTTGTAGCTTTAGCCAATGTATATTCGTGATGTTGAGTTTTTATGCTACATAAGAAAGGTATTTAAACTAAACAAAAAAAACAGTGAGTTACGATTTGTTTTGCTACGCATTTCACCCCACAATTGTTGTCCGCATAAGGCGGCGTTATCAACGTCCGCAATTGGCACTTACCTGCCAATAATAGTCACATCACTCCCACCGGCACTCGCGTATATTCACTTTGTCGTTTTTAAACAGTACGCCTTCTGATAGTAGCTTTTCGCGTTGTTCTTGGTATTTTTCGCTACCTTCAGGGAATGATATTTTACCTTGGCTATTCACTACCCTGTGCCAAGGTATAACCGAGTCGTTTGGCATCATTTTTAATAAGCGCCCGACCAACCGTGAGTTTTGCGGGTAGCCCGCAAGTGCTGCAACTTGCCCGTAACTTGCTACTTTTCCTACTGGTATGCCTGCGATAACAGTATAAATAAGCGTTTCTTTATCAATATCCATTGTTGTTAGAATATTCCTTACTTAATTGTTTAAATTGCTCCCAGATAGTACGCGCTACAGGGCCGTGGTGCATTGCATGCTGCCTAAAGGCTCTAATTTGCGCGCTAAATTTATGCTCTCGGTCAGTTATGTGTATTTCTTGAAGTAAGCCTGCTTTTAT
The DNA here is from genome assembly GCF_000497875.1 of Pseudoalteromonas sp. S8-8. NCBI lineage: Bacteria > Pseudomonadati > Pseudomonadota > Gammaproteobacteria > Alteromonadales > Pseudoalteromonadaceae > Pseudoalteromonas > Pseudoalteromonas sp. S8-8. The sequence continues at coordinate 97,561 of NZ_AUTR01000069.1, read as the reverse complement.
TTCAGGGTCGCAGTGCTCTAGGCTCATCATTGCCCAACCCGCACCTGAGAGTAAAAACGATTTTAGGGTCGATACATCATCAATTTTCATCATGGCGGAGCCTTTTGAGTACGATAGCCTGTCGCTGTCGATACTCAAGTCACTTTCAAACATGGCTAAACACGGATACGTTTGCAGTTCGCTATAGGTGAGTTTTTGAGGGAGTACGCCTTTAGCGCTCACAATGCCAATATCGAGCCTGCCTATGGGTACGCTTTCTAAATCGCCTGTTGCATGAAATAAATCAAACCACGGGCCAATGCCTAATTCGGCTTGCCCACTGTTTACTTGCTCTAATGAAATAAAGCGCTTCCCGCTGGTTAAGCTAAACTCTGTGCTGGTAAACAACCTAAAAGTATTACTTATGATCTCGTTATAACTCTGCATATGACAAAGTTGCTCGTAACAAACTCTAAATTGGGGTTCATTACCTAATGCCAATTCTTTAGCGAGCTGTGCCAGCTCGTCGTTGGCATGCAGTAGTTGCTGCGCTTCGCGGTGAAAAACACGCCCTTTTTCAGTAAGCTGCAATCGGTACTTACTTCTGTCTAGTAACTCAAATCCTATTTTGGCTTCTAAGTTTTTAATTGCGAGTGTAAGCGCGGGCTGCGTTTTATGTAGCTTTAGTGCTGCTCCACTTAAGCTTGCGCTTTGCACTATGGCATCTAAAATTATTAATTGATTCAGCTTCATATACCGCCCTGCAACATCATAAATAAAACTTATTGAGTTTCTAAAATTTAATGATTTTTATTTTATATGTTTGCAGCGTATGCTGCACTTAATTATTTTGCCATGATTGCAACGGAGAAGACATGAAACTCTTTCGTCTATGTTTATTAACAACGACCTTACTTAGCTTAATAGCCTGTTCTGAGCCAGAACAACAAGTTAAAGAAGAGCCTATTCGCCCTGTTAAATTATTCAACATAGGTCATGATACGCAAATTAACATTCGTAGTTTTCCTGCTGAAGTTGTTGCAAACCAAGGCTCTTACCTTGCTTTTAGGGTAAACGGCGAACTTGTTAAGTTTCCGGTTCTTGCTGGTGAACACGTTGAAAAAGGTGATTTATTAGCAAAACTGGATCCAGAAGATTTTCAATTACAGTTTGACGAACGTAAAGCGCGCTTTGAATTGGCAAAGTCACAACTTGGCCGTATTGAGCAATTGTTTGAGAAAAAAATCACCAGCCAATCAGAATTAGATCAAGCCACTGCTAATATGCAAATTGCTGAATCTGCATTTAGAATTGCACAAACGAACCTTGAATACAGTGAACTACGCGCACCATTTTCAGGCACTGTCGCTAAGGTGTTTGTTAAAAACTTTGAAAATATTCAAGCAAAGCAAAATATATTACGCTTAGAAACACGCGATTTAATGGATGTAGAAATCCAGGTTCCTGAAAAAATAATCGCTCGCCTTAAAAAAGGCACCGATTACCACCCTACTGTAAAGTTTGATGGCTTTGACGATAAAGAATACACACTTGATATCAAAGAGTGGGACACCCAAGCTGACCCTGCAACGCTTACCTATAAAGTTGTGTTTTCGCTACCAGTACCTGAGGACTTTAATTTACTAGCGGGTATGACGGGTAGCGTGCTTATAGATTTAAGTAAAGTAACACGCTCGCAAGTTGCTTATACAATATTACCTATCGAGTCGGTGTTTTCTGAGCCGCAAGAATCAATTGAAGATAACGCCTACGTATGGCTTTTTGATTCAAAAACTAGCCAAGTGCACAAACAAGCTGTAAAGGTTGGCCAGTTGCACCGCGATGGTATTGAAGTATTAAGCGGTATTGAAGAAGGCCAAATTGTGGTTTCTGCCGGTGTGCATTCACTAAAAGAAGGCATGAAAGTAAGAGCATGGAATAAAGAGCGAGGCTTATAATTATGAGCTTTGCACAACTCTCCATAGAGAAAAAAGTAATCAGTTGGATGTTTACGCTGCTGCTATTAATTGGCGGTAGTGTGTCGTACTTTGATTTAGGGCAACTAGAAGACCCTGAGTTTACGCTTAAAAAAGCCATGGTTATTACCATGTACCCTGGCGCTTCGCCGCAGCAAGTTGAAGAAGAAGTTACTTTTCCGATTGAAAACGCGATTCAGCAATTACCTTATGTTGATTACGTTACGTCTATTTCATCTAACGGGAAATCACAAATTACTGTTGAAATGAAAAGCACTTATCGTAAGGAACAACTCCGCCAAATTTGGGATGAAATGCGTCGAAAAATTAACGACCTTTCTCCGTCATTACCCAGTGGTGTTTACCCAAGCACTATTTTGGACGACTTTGCCGACGTTTACGGTGTTATGTATTCGGTAACCGGTGATGGTTATTCGTATGACGAGCTTAAAGATTACGTCGATTTTTTAAAACGTGAACTGGTATTGGTTAAAGGCGTAAGTAAAGTAACAATAGCGGGTGAACAACAAGCGCAAGTAATGGTTGAAGTTTCTACGCGTAAACTTGCTCAATTAGGTATTGCGCCAAGCCATATATTCCAGTTATTGCAATCGCAAAACACGGTATCTAACGCGGGTAAAATTCGCGTGGGCGATGAATCAATTCGCCTGCACCCTACCGGTGAATTTAAAGACGTAAAAGAACTCGAAACGTTGCTTATTTCAAAATCGGGTGAAAGTGAACTTATTTATTTAGGCGATGTTGCAAAGGTTTACAGAGAGTATGCAGAAGTACCAAATAACATTATTCGTTATAACTCTCAGCAAGCTTTACTTATTGGCGTGTCGTTTATGTCGGGTGTTAACGTGGTTGATGTGGGTAAAAACATAGACGAGCATTTAGCATCACTTGAATATCAACGCCCTCATGGTATTCATATAAATTCTGTATACAACCAACCACAAGAGGTTCAAAAATCGGTTGATGGTTTTATTATCAGCTTACTTGAAGCCATTGCGATTGTTATTGTAGTCCTGCTGTTATTTATGGGTTTAAAAAGCGGTATTTTAATTGGTGGTATTTTACTGCTTACCGTACTGGGTACGTTTATATTTATGAAGTTGTTTGCTATCGACTTGCAACGCATATCGCTTGGGGCACTTATTATTGCGCTTGGTATGCTGGTTGATAACGCAATAGTCGTCACCGAAGGCATACTTATAAACCTTAAACGTGGCCAAACAAAACTCAAAGCGGCTGTTAATATTGTTGAGCAAACAAAATGGCCTTTACTAGGTGCAACAGTAATTGCAGTCACTGCCTTTGCGCCAATTGGTTTAAGCTCTGATGCCAGTGGTGAATTTGCCGGTAGCTTGTTTTGGGTGTTGTTTATTTCGCTTTTATTAAGCTGGATAACAGCAATTACGCTAACGCCATTTTTTGCTAATTTAATGTTTAAAGAAAACGAATTTAAAAACGAAGAAGGCCAAGAAGATGAAGACCCATACAAAGGCTTTATTTTTAATGGTTACAAAGCGATTTTAGATTTAGCGCTGCACTTTAGAAAAACCACGCTTATATTAATGGTTGTTTTACTGTGTACAGCGGTTGTTGGTTTTGGCTCTGTAAAACAGTCGTTTTTTCCTGCCTCTAATACGCCTATGTTTTATGTAGATTACTGGCAAGAGCAAGGTTCTGATATTCGCTCAACCCTTGAGGGCGTTAAAAAACTTGAACAGTTTTTATTAAAAGAACAGCTTGTTGAAGAAGTAACAAGTACAACAGGCCAAGGTGCACCGCGCTTTATGCTTACCTACGCGCCAGAAAAATCATACCCAGCGTACGGGCAATTAATTATTCGTGTTTCCAACAGAGAAGCCGTAGCAACTGTAATGCAAACAGTGCGTGATTACTCACACAATTATGCACTCTCTGCACAGCTTAAAATTAAACCTATGGAAATTGGCCCCTCTACTGATGCAAAAATAGAAGCTCGTTTTTCGGGTCCTGACCCCGTGGTATTAAGGCAGTTATCCGCTAAAACCAAAGAGATATTAGGCAAGGACGACGGTGCATTCAATATTCGAGATGACTGGCGCGCACGTACCAAAATGATTCGCCCGCAATTTAACGAGCAAAAAGCACGTCGATTAGGTATTAGTAAATCAGATTTAGACAATGTATTACTAACGAGCTTATCGGGTAAACAAGTGGGCGTATATCGCGATGGCACGCAGTTGCTACCCATTATTGCCCGTTCTCCCGCTAACGAGCGCTTAAACGTAGAAAGCGTACACGACCTTCAAATATACAGCCCAGTATTGGGTGTATTTGTACCAGTGACTCAGGTTGTAGACGAATTTGATGTGCAGTGGGAAGACAGCCTAATAATGCGCCGCGATCGCAAACGTACTATTACAGTAATGGCCGATAATAATGTATTAGGGGATGAAACACCTGCAAAACTATTTGCCCGTATTCGCGGTCCGATAGAGAACATGGAACTACCGCGTGGTTACCAACTAGAATGGGGCGGCGAGTTTGAGTCATCAAGCAAGGCGCAAAAAGCAATATTTGGCTCATTACCGCTGGGTTATTTAGCGATGTTTGCAGTCACGGTATTACTTTTTAACTCACTTAAACAGCCACTTGTTATTTGGGCAACTGTGCCTTTGGCTATTATTGGTGTAAGCGCGGGCTTGTTAGCAATGAATGCTCCGTTTAGCTTTATGGGTCTACTTGGTTTGTTAAGCTTAAGCGGTATGCTAATTAAAAACGGTATTGTATTAGTTGATCAAATAAATCTTGAATTAAGGGAAGGTAAATCGCCCTATGAGGCCGTATTTGACTCTGGTGTGAGCCGTGTACGACCGGTTGCAATGGCAGCTATAACCACTATTTTGGGTATGATCCCGCTGTTATTTGACGTGTTTTTTCAATCAATGGCGGTAACGATTATGTTTGGTTTAGGCTTTGCTACAATTTTGACTCTAATTGTAGTGCCAGTACTTTACACGGTTATATTTAGAATTGATTACGAGCCACGTAAGTAGTTAAACATATAATTGGTTAACATTAAAAAATGCCACTGGCTCAAGGTCAGTGGCATTTTTATTTAATACCGATGAAAAAAGAAAGGCTACATATTTAGTTGTTAAGAAACTAACCGCAACACTTTTTATATTTTTTGCCACTACCACATACACAGGGTGCGTTACGCTCTGGTACTTTATCAAATACTTGTGGTGTTGACTTGCTAAGCGCAAAGTCTAGTTCGCGAATATCTTCTGGTACGTCTGCTTTAACTTCAATTGAAGCAAACAGCGAATGCTCTTCTAGTATTGCTTCTATTTCTGATTGTCGTTCAGCTGAGTTTACAATTAGCGTTAACGGGTGTAACTCTGTGCCGACCTTTGCGGTACGATTTGGCGCAAATCCATTACTGTTATTTTTACCCATTATGTCGGGCTTACCCATAAAGAAAAATTTTGACATGTTACTTCTATAACCTTTCTACATTATTAAGACGGCGCATCTTAACAGCTTACCCAACATATAACTAAGTGTACTTGCTAATGCACAATATAAATCAAGCTTTAGCGTATATACGCCTAATATAGCGACATAATGAGACCATTTAATGGATTTAGGCAAAATTTGAATTCGAAATATAGTAAAATTATCATGACTCAACTTAGTGCCGTTTTAGTATCTAACTCAATATTATGGAAAAGCATTGGAAACCTTTAAAATTGCAGTACTAATAGCAGGCAGTCTTTTTATACTTTTTGGTTATTTACGCTTTATAACTGACGATAGTGGTAACGTGAACTTAAACAACTACCGTTTTACAGGGGGCATACTACTGGTTATTTCCGGTATGGTTGATGGCACACGCGACCTTGTTAAGCGCTTGCGTTCTAAAAACTCGTTATCGGCGATTGCAGTTTATTTAGGTATACTCTTATTTTATATTGGCTTTAGCATTCAATAGCTAAACATTAAGCGCTAATTTGGGCTTTATACAAGCAGCATTTTATAAGTGAATCCCCTGTGACCTTTAAACAACTATTCAACAGCGCCTTATTACTTTTAGTAACAGCACCTCCGCTGGTTTTACTTGCATGGGATGAACAAGCCGATCCCGCTTTTATCCCCAACGGTATATATAACACCTTAACATTTACGTTATTTCCAATAATAACGATCGTGTTATCGGTTGCTTTATTTAGGCACCTATATAAAAAATACAATAATAACGTTGAATTTAAACATACGGTTAAGGATTATATTGTTGAGCACGGGAAATTCCGCTCAGTATTTATACCAATCGGTTTACCTATTTTAATTTACTTATGGTTGTGGACGTCAGTATGTATTTCAGTAAAGTTACTGGCTAATAAATACGGCGATAATATATGGCAGCAAGAATATCAGTTACTCGAAGTAGGTACTTGCCCAACTGATTATGAATACAGTTGCGCAAAACTGACTGTACTGGATTTAAAAAGCTATAAAAAGCACACTTTTAGATGGTATTTAGATAAAGGTAGATTGGTGGGTTTGCAAAATAACAACGTAAACTTAGTGGGCGTTAAAAGCCCACTTGGTAATATAGTACAAGAAATACAGTGGTAGTAGAATACCACTTAGCTGCACATTATTTTTTTAGACTGAGAATACGGTCCGAGCTTGGTTTTGAGTCTGATTTAGCATTAGACGACTTGTTCTCTTTAATGCTTTTTGGCTTACCCACATACGTTGTAGAACGCTTTTGGTAAGGAGTATTACTGCGCTCATTTTTGCGCTCGCCATTAGCGTTGCTGCGCTCAGAGTTACGATTTGTATTTCGCTCAGTACTACGCTCACTATTTCGATCACCATTATTAAAGCGTCGTGGGTTTTCGCCCTGAAAATCGCGTTTTTTAGGTGCTAAAGGTGCATTATTTTCTGATTGCTTATTAGTATCAAGCGAGTGCTCTTGAGTTTTACCAGAATCAGAAATTGAATCGTTTATTTGCGCCATTTCAATATCTGACAAGTGACGCCATTGTCCTACTTTTAAACCTTTAAGTGTTACGTTCATTATGCGCGTACGTTTTAAGGTTACCACTTCGTAGCCTAAGTATTCACACATGCGGCGTATTTGACGGTTTAAACCTTGAGTAAGTACTATTTTAAATTCTTTGGGGCCACTTTGCGTTACTTTACATTCTTTAGTAACGGTATCTAAAATAGGCACACCATTCGCCATTTTTGTAACAAACTGACGATTAAGCGGTTTATCTACCGTAACAACGTATTCTTTTTCGTGATTATTGCCTGCACGCAAAATTTTATTAACGATGTCGCCTTCGTTAGTTAAAAATATAAGCCCTTCAGACGGTCTATCTAAGCGCCCTATTGGGAATATACGCGTAGGATAATTTACTGCGCGAATAATATTACTTTGAATTTTACTTTCGGTAGTACACGTTATGCCAACGGGTTTATTGTAGGCAATGTAAACGCGCTTCGGCGTGGCTTTAAGAGGCTTACCATCAATTAATACAACATCGGTAGCGGCTACTTTTACGCCCATTTCTGGTGAGTAGCCATTAACGCTGACACGACCTTGCTCAATATATTTATCGGCTTCGCGGCGTGAACAAAATCCTGTTTCACTAATAAATTTATTTAAACGTTTTAATTCGGTCATGGCACTTATAGCGTAGTAATTTTTAAGGCGAGTAGTGTAAACCACCCACACTATTTTTTCGCCCCTAATTTACTATTTATAGGCGTTTAAGCACTAATTTTTACTTTAGTTAATTTACGCCATACACATTCAAGCGGACCTTGATTAAAATAGCGGCTGTATAAAAAGGTAAATATGAGCTGCAGCGCAACTAATGCCGTTGCAACTAACCAATAGTCAATACGATCAAAACTGAGCACCCAGTGGGTAAATAGCACTTTATATAACAACAGTTGTATGAGTGTTTGGCTAATATATAAAGTAAATGCTAAGCGCCCTGCTTGTTGAATAAGCATGCCGACGTGTGCCCTGTTATTGCAAAATTTAACAATTAAATGAATATATAGCGTAGCCATACCTAGGGCCGCAAACATATTTACAAATTCTTGCACCCCATATCCTAAGCTGCCATTAAGCTGTGATGCATAAAGCCTGATTCCACAAAAAACAAGGGTCATTGCACCGCAAACTATTAATTGCTGAGTCGTTAAGCCTTTACTAAAAACGTCTTGTTTATATAAATAAATGCCAATGAGCATAAGGCCCACGCACATCCACATTGTCATTATTGGCACCATAACAAGCATCAATGTGTTCATGGCGAGGTTACTAATAAAGTAATCAATATAGTGTGGGTTATATAAATCTATAAACTGTGCTGAATCACGGTAAATCACTTCATCGGGTACGTTAGATACAATAAGCACTGTAGCTACACCCGATAACAAAATAAACTCAAGTCCTCTTTTTAAAAGAACAGTGCTATCACTCTCTAAATATTTAATAACAAACCAGCCAGATACACCGTAAACAAATAAAATATCACCTGCCCAAAGTAAAAAACCATGTGCTAAGCCAAAGAGGATTAACCAATAGAGCCTGCTTTTTAACTGCAATTCAGATTTGTAACGTTGCCACTGAATGTAAAGCCCAGCACCAAAAAGCAAACTAAACAGTGTTCTAAAACGCCCGTCTACAAACAAACTGCTAAAGGTGTGAATAATTGAGTCGCTAACAGGAGGATTAGTTAAGGAGGTATACCCGTATTCAAAAAGGCCGAAGGCGTAAGCATTCATGTAAACTAGGCCAAGTACGGCAACGCCGCGAATAAAGTCCATATTATAATTGCGCATTAAAGCTATTATCCGTTAAATATTATTCTTATAACTGTCAGCCCAATCGACTGACTGCTGGTAAAGTGGAGGAAGTATAGCACTGTCTATATTTAGCAAAAGTACAGCTTGTTCAAGTGCCCACCAGCTTCCTGTTTCGTATGCTTTAACAACGTTTAAAATATAATAAAGTGTGTTTTTATCCCCTAATAATGCCGTTTTTATTTCATCAGGGAAAGGTAGCTTTTCAACAAGCAAGCTCATTGGTTGATCAAGGATTGCATCCAGCAGTGAAAATAACCCAGTTAAAAATGCTTCGCCTGACTGGCTTTTATTAACCTTTTTTGCTAACAACTCACAAAAACGAGCACGTACAACACACACTTGCATTAGCTCTGCAGGCTTTTTACCCGCTGTATGAGCAGTAACAATAAGGCTCACAAACTTTTTAAGGCGTTCATGGCCTAAATACACAAGCGCTTGCTTTAATGACGATATTTGGCTTTGTATAGGAAAAACACCGCTGTTAATTAAACGCAGTAATTTATATGCAAGTGCAGTATCAAGCTCAAACAGTCCAGATATAGCTTTTATATCTGGACTGTTTTTCATTATTTCGGCGTAAATAGCGACGACTAAACCATAATTATAATCAATGTCATTTTGTTTGATCATGGTAGGTTTTGCAAAAAAATAGCCTTGAAAATAATCAAACCCCATATCAAAGGCGAGCTTATAGTCTTCTTGTGTTTCTATTTTTTCGGCTAGTATTTTTATTTGTTTATGTGTTTGTAACTTTTTAATTATGGGCTGTATTTCGCTAAGAGGTGTAATTGCAATATCAAATTTAATGAGCTTCACAAGCTTTAAAAAACGATCCCATTGTGGTTTATATACAAAGTCATCGAGTGCGAGTTTGTAGTTACTATGAAATAAACCTCGGCACAGTTCATAGTTATCGTCGGTAGGTTCAATGCTTTCGAGCAACTCAATAACAACATCTTGGCATGGTAAAAAAGCACATAAATCGAGTTTTAATGATTCAGGCCCTATATTAATAAGTGCCTTTTTGCCTGATGTAATATGACGTGTACCTAAATTTAATTGATTTTCCATAATAAGCCTTGCTGTTGCTTGGCCTTCTGCAATATCTGGAAAATAATTTTTAGGACTATCACGAAAAAGTAGCTCATAGGCTACTACTTTTTTACTTCGATTGAATATTGCTTGCCTTGCAACAAATACAGACACATTACCTACTTCTTAGTTTTTATATAATACTAAGTAATTAAACCCTAAGCAGGCACAATTGTCACTAAACTTTAAAGTACAGTAACGATTTACCGGTATAAGGTTGTTATATAATCAGCTGCCACTTGCGGCCACGAAAAACGCATTTGCTCTGCGCTGTGCTTAATTTTATGCCACTTTTTAGGATTCTGCTTTTTAATTAAGAGAGTTTCGTCTAAACAGCTAATTAAATTACTTGTTTGCGTTGCTAACGTGTCGCCATTAAAGCTAAAACCATTTTCATGATGTTTTACCGTGTCTTTTAATCCGCCAACACTGTGTACTAAACATGGTTGCCCGGCACGCATTGCCAACATTTGGCTAATACCACAAGGTTCAAACGAGCTTGGCATTAAAAATAAGTCACCTAGCTGATACATTAAATCGCCAACACCTTGACCATAACCCTTCAAAAATAAAAGATTAGAATTACGCGCCATTGCTTTGGTAAATATGCTTTCGAGTTCTTTGTCACCCGAACCTAAAACAATGAGTCTGCCGTTATATTCATTAATAACTTGGCACACTTTATCAATAGCTAAAGCCTCATTAACCTGCTGGCACAATAACAACACTTTTTGCTCTGTAAGTCGGCCAACGCTTGTAACTAATGGGCCATTATTAACCGTTGCTTTAAATTGCTGTAGTCGTTGGTGGGCAATATAGTAACCGCTTTGTAACTGCTCGCTATTTGCCATCCAAGTAAATAAAGTGTTCTCGGCTTGGCTATAAAAATCGGCGAGAGTTGCTCCTTCAAGTGCATTGCTTGGATATTCGCAGCCATTTAAAATACCGACAAGCTTACCCTGGCTTGCTGCATTTTGCAGATCTTGCTCAAGCCCTTCGCCACCAAAAAAACCATGCTCGTAATTACTAGGTTCAAGAACCTCTTGGCTGTAGGTTGGTGATACAACATGTATTTTATCGCAAAGATTTATTGCACTGCGCATAGGATTAAAGCAATGAGGGTAACGCGGGTCGCATAGTTGCTGGCCATTATAACTAAGTGACGGAAACCATGCCTCTAAGCTTGAGTCGTCGTGTTTAAAAGGTCTTATACCTTGCAGTGCAATATTATGTACCGTGTAGGCAATGGGTAAGGTATTAAGTGAGCTATAACGTGGCTCAAACTTAAGTAAAACTGCAACGCAGGCGCTGTGCCAATCATGTAAATGTAGCGCTGTAGGGCGCTTTAATACACCTTGTAATAATGCTTCGCAGACAGCTGCATTAAATAAAGCAAATTTTGTCGCATCAGTTGCAAAAGGCCTCCCCGGTGCATCGTTACAATATACACTACCTGATTCACTAAATAGCGGGTGGCTAATAACAATTTGGCTTACATTATTTTCGGCTTGTTGTACTTTAAAAACTTTTAATACATGGGGTTGAGCATTAAATGCAACGGTTACTTCACCTATATAAATACGCTCAAGCGGCTCAAACCCGTAGTCAGGAATAACAACGTCAACAGTTATACCTTGTTTTGCGAGTGCCCTTGGGGCATCGCGTACTACATCTGCCACACCACCTACTTTTGCGCCTGGTAACGCGTCATTCTCTGCTGCAACCATTAATACATGCATTAATTTACTACTTCCTTTAACCTGTGTGGGCTTGCTCATAAATGAGCAAGCTTTGTTGTCGTGCTTAATATTTAACGTGTTTTACGCTAGCTTTTTATTCTCACGCGCTTGGCGCTCTAACTTTTTTGCAAGCTCAGTGAGCATATCACGAGTAACAAGAACGATGCCTTTCTTAGATACCCTAAAGCCGTTTTCTTCATCTGTTTTTTTGTCAAAACCGATTTCGAGACCTGCAGGTATTTCACAGCTTCTATCTATAATCGCACGCTTAATTTTACAACCTCGATTTATAACCGCACCGGGTAAAATTACCGACTGCTCAATAGTACAAAATGAGCGAACGTGGACATTAGAAAACAAGAGTGACTTTCTAACCGCAGAGCCCGAAATAATACACCCACCCGACACGGTTGAGTCCAAGGCCATACCGCGCCTATCTTCGTCATCAAAAATAAACTTAGCAGGTGGTAGTTGCTCTTGATATGTCCATATTGGCCACGTTGGGTCATATAAATCGAGTTGTGGCTCAGGCATTACCAATTCCATATTAGCCTCCCAGAACGAATCTAGGGTACCTACATCGCGCCAATAAGGTTGCCCTTCTTGGTTTGGATCTCTAAATGGGAAGGCAAATACATTATGCTCTTCTATAATCGCTGGAATAATATCGTGACCAAAATCTCGGCCAGAACCTTCATTCTCAGAATCTTTTTTAAGTTGCTCAAACAAAAATTCAGTATTAAAAATGTAGTTTCCCATTGATGCTAAGCATGTACCTGGCTTGCCAGGTACGGAGCTAGGCATTGCTGGTTTTTCATCAAAACGACACACTCTGTTTTCTTCATCAACGGTCATTACACCAAATGTGTCTGCAGCTTCTTCAACAGGCACTTCAATACAACATACCGTCATATCTGCGCCCTTTTGCACATGTTCAGCCAATAGAGCGCCATAGTCCATGCGGTACACGTGATCTCCAGACAAAATCATCACATATTTAGGCAGTTCGTGGCGAATAATATCTATGTTTTGAAAAACAGCATCTGCGGTGCCACAGTACCAATCATCACCTTGGCGCTGAGATGCAGGTAGTATTTCAACCGACTCTCCTAGCTCTTTTTTAAAGTGCCCCCACGCGCGGTTTACATGACGTATTAATGAATGTGATTTATATTGTGTAGCAATACCAACACGTCTCACACCCGAGTTAATACAGTTTGATAGTGGAAAATCGATAATTCGATGTTTACCACCAAAGTAAACTGCTGGCTTTGCTCGCCAATCGGTTAGCTCATGCAGGCGAGAACCGCGTCCGCCTGCCAGTATTAACGCGTAAGTTTCTCTGGTTAGGCTACTTATGTAGCGATTTGCATAATTGGGCATAATACTCTCTCCATTTAGTCTAGGCTGTTAGTGGCATGGCTTTTAGTTGTCGTTAAGTCTGTTTCACTAATATTGAGGGGTTCTAAATGCCAAATGTCTTCACTGTATTGGCTTATGGTTCTATCACTTGAAAACATGCCACTGGCTGCCGTATTTAAAATACTCATTTGTGTCCAGTAGGTTTGATCTGCGTAAGCTTTATCAACTTCTTTTTGAGCTGCTACATAACTTTCAAAATCGTGCGCAACAAGCCATGGATCGTGTGGGCTTTTAATTGCATTTGTTATATCGTCAAATAAGCACGGTTCAAACAAGTTAAAATGGCCGCTTTCGAGCAGTTGCATTACATTATTTAAATCGCTATTTTGCGCGATTAAATGCTCAGGATTGTAACGTGACTTAATATCATCAATTTGATGAGCTTGTGCCCCAAACAAAAAGAAGTTGTCTGCACCAACTGCATCTCTAATTTCAATGTTTGCGCCATCCAGCGTGCCTATCGTCAATGCACCATTCATCATAAACTTCATGTTGCCAGTACCAGACGCTTCTTTGCCTGCGGTAGATACTTGCTCTGACAAATCGGTTGCAGGACAAATAACTTCCATAGCGGTTACGTTGTAATTAGGTAAAAAGGCGACGCGTAAATACGGGGCTGCTAACGGGTCTTTATTTATAACTTCTGCCACGTTATTAATAAGCTTAATAATTTTTTTAGCCATGTAATAACCCGGTGCTGCTTTACCACCTAATAAAACACAGCGAGGAACAAGCCCTTGGGTATCACCACGGCGAATACGGTCATATAAATGAATAACATGAAGTATGTTTAATAGCTGACGTTTGTATTCGTGGATACGTTTTACTTGTACGTCAAACATCATCGATACGTCAAAATCAACATCGCAGCGCGCCTTAACTAAATCAACTAAACGCTGTTTGTTTTCGCGTTTAGCATTTTGCCATTGCCCATGAAATGCTTTGTCATCGTAAAAACGACGTAGGTCGCTAATTGTTGAAAAGTTTTTAACCCAGTCATGACCAATTTTTTCGCTGATTAATTTACTTAAAACGGGATTACAATGCGCAAGCCAACGTCTTGGTGTAACACCATTTGTTTTGTTATTAAACTTATCTGGCCAAAGCGCGTAAAACTCTTTAAATAAACCCGCTTTTAACAGTTCGGTATGCAGTGCTGCTACGCCATTTACAGAGTAACTCCCTACAATGGCTAAGTAAGCCATACGAATTTGCGGCTCATCGCCCTCTTCAATCAACGACAATGCACGCTGTTTATTAACATCACCCGGCCATTGCTGTGCAACTTGTACTAAAAAGCGTGCGTTTATCTCGTAAACTATTTCTAAAATGCGTGGTAATAATTTTGAAAACAACGAAACAGACCACTTTTCAAGCGCTTCAGGAAGTAGCGTATGGTTTGTGTAGGCCATTGTTTTAGTAGTGATTTGCCAAGCATCGTTCCAATCAAGTTCGTAATCATCAATTAAAATACGCATCAGCTCTGCAACAGCAATACTTGGGTGCGTATCGTTTAACTGAAAAACATGAAAATCAGCAAAGTCGCTAAAGCTCTCGCCATGTTGGGAAACCCACTGATCAACTACGTCTTGAATACTCGCAGATGATAAAAAGTATTGTTGGCGCAATCTAAGCTCTTTACCATTTTCGCTACTGTCGTTTGGATATAGCACCATGGTAATTTGTTCAGCTAGGTTTTTTTGAGCGACGGCTTCTGAGTAACTGCCTGCATTAAATTCGGTCAAATTAAATTCATCTGTCGCTTCTGATTTCCATAAGCGTAGCGTATTTACAATATTGTTTTTATAACCTGGGACAGGGACATCGTAAGGGACAGCTAATACATCTTGTGAACTCATCCATTGACGATGCTCTCGGCCAAATTTATCCGTGTAACTTTGCACGTAGCCGCCAAATTTCACACGTTTTGCATGTTCTGGCGCGCTTAGCTCCCATGGGTGCCCTTCGCGCAGCCAGTTATCTGGTTGCTCAATTTGGTTACCATCTTTAATTGATTGGTTAAACATGCCGTATTCGTAACGAAGGCCATAACCAATGACAGGTAACGCTAGACTTGCACAGCTATCTAAAAAACAAGCAGCTAGGCGGCCTAAACCACCGTTACCTAGGCCTGCGTCGTGCTCGGCATCTTCAAGCGTTTCTACTGTTGTGCAGTATTCTTGTAATGCAGCAGCAACTTGGTCGTCTAAATCTAGGTTTAGTATTGCATTACCCAGCGCACGTCCCATTAAAAATTCAAGAGAAAGGTAAGCCGTTTTGCGGCGTTTCTCTTGCTTAATTTGTTGGTTCGTTTCTCTGCAGCGGGCAACAAGTCTGTCGCGAATAGTCAGCGCTAAAGCATGGTATAAATACAGTCTTGATTCGCCGACCTTATCGCGACCTAGGGTATAATAAAAATGCCGTGTTAAGTCATCTTTAAGCGTACTTTCATCTATAACAGGACCTTCTTGCCAGCCCTTTACTACACACACTTGTTCACTTTGTTTAGCCATGACTTACATCCTCTAAATTAGCACTAAAAACCCAACTACTTTGTGCTGAAATTTCAACCATCGCATCTTCATTACTACTCACAGATGCATTATTTACACTTGATAAAACCATTTGCCACGGCGCATTAATAGGCGAAGGCGGCATTTGGCAAAAAACTGTTTTTTTACTGGCATTAAATACCATCAGTAATGCATGATTGTTTTGCTTATCAAGTAAGCTATACATTAAAAACTGTCTGGTATCTTCATGCCAATGAGCGTCGGTCATGGTTTTACCTTGTTCAGTAAACCACTTAACGGTAAAACGCTCGTCTATATCATCTAAAAATACACTGTGTTTGAACGCACTGTGCCCGCGTCTAATTTTTAAAGCATCGTCAATAAATCGTGTTAGCGAATGATTAAGCTGAGAATCTTTCCAGGCAAGCCAGCTAGTGCGATTATTTTGGCAATAAGCATTGTTATTACCCCCTTGAGAGTGCGCCATTTCGCTGCCAGCGGCAATCATGGGAACACCTTTTGAGAGTATCAAAGTAAGTAAAAAGTTCTTTTGTTGTTGCAAACGCAGTGCGTTTATTTTTGAGTCACTGGTAAAGCCTTCTACTCCACAGTTGAACGAGTGATTTGCACTGTGCCCATCTCTGTTTTGCTCACCATTAGCTTCGTTATGTTTTTCTTCATAACTCACTAAATCGGCAAGCGTGAAACCATCATGACTCGTTATAAAGTTAATGCTATTAAGCGGTCCACGTTGGCTGTGCTCAAAAATATCAAACGATCCATGCAAACGTTTTGCAACGTTGGCAATTATGCCCGTTTCACTTTGCCAAAAACGTCTAATTACATCGCGGTATTGATCGTTCCATTCTCGCCATGGCGGCGGAAATGCCCCAAGCTGATAGCCACCAGGACCTATATCCCAAGGCTCACTTATTAGCTTAACCTTATTAAGCACAGGGTCTTGGGCTACTGCTTGTAAAAAAGTATGCGCAGAGCTAAAGCCTGCTTTTGAGCGCCCTAAAATGGTCGCTAAATCAAACCTAAAACCATCAACCCCCATTACCTCAACCCAATAACGAAGGCTATCAAGTACAAGTTGCAGTGTTTTAGGGTGATCAATATTTATGGTATTTCCACAGCCGGTATCGTTTATGTATACATTAGGCTGACCCTCCACTGTGCGGTAATACGCTAAGTTATCAAAGCCTCTTAGCGATAATATAGGGCCATCGGCCCCAGCCTCTGCTGTATGGTTATAAACAACATCTAAAATAACTTCTATGTCGGCAGCATGAAGCTCGCGCACCATTTGCTTAAACTCGTTTATATCGTCGTTTACTAAATAGTCTCTATGGGGGGTAAAAAAGTTAAGCGTGTTATAACCCCAATAGTTTTGCAGCCCTTTTCCTGTTAAAAATTGCTCACTAATAAAAGAATGAACAGGTAAAAGCTCAACTGCTGTAATGCCAAAGCTTTGTAAATGCTCAATAAAGCTTGGGTGGCTTAACCCTAAAAACTTTCCTTGTAGAGATTTAGGTATTTTAGGATGACGACACGTTGTGCCTTTAACATGGCACTCGTAAATAACCGTGTTTGACCAACGGTGGTTTGGCTTTTTATGCGCATACAACGTAGGGGGTGCTACTTTTGACTTAGGTATATCAATCGCATTATTTACGGTGCTTTTAGTGCCAATTGGCATTTGCCCATAATGGCGTTCGCTCCATGTAAACTCACCAAACAAGTCTTTTGCGTATGGGTCTATCAGTAGTTTATTTTCGTTAAATAGTTGGCCATTTTTAGGGTTATATTCACCCTCAACTCTAAAGCCATAAAGTGCGCCGGCGCTTAATGGCGAAATATGAATACTCCAAATACCCCCTTCGTTAATATTCATCGCCATTTTTAGAATTTCTGAATGGCCACTTTTATCAAACAAACACACATAGGCTTGGCTTGCACCTGGCGCATAAAGCGCGAAGTTAACCCCATTATTAATAACACTAGAACCTAGCGGTTCTACATTACCGGGGGCTACATCAAATTGGTTACTCATCATCAACCTTTTGTAAGTAAATAGTTGTTAAGCCACCAAAGGCAATTGAAATACTGTGTTTAAACCCATGATTTGATTCATTTATAGCGTGAACTATCTGCGATGAATCTTTAGTTACCTCAACGCCAGAGCCAAAAAACTGAGTATCGTCTGTATTTAAAACAACTTTATAACGCCCTTTACTCGGTACGCCAATAACGTAGTTTTCATAGGACGCGGGGGTAAAATTAGCAATAACAACCACAAAGTCTTTTGCGTTTTTAGCATAGCGAACAAAGCTTAAAATACTCTGCTGATTATTATTGTTATCTATCCAGGTAAAACCAGCCGCGCTCGAATCTAGCTCATACAACGCGGGTTGGTTTTTATAAACGGTATTGAGCGCTTTTACGGTGTGCTTTATACCGTTATGGCTTTGGTGCTCAAGTAAATGCCAATCGATAGAATGATCGTGTCCCCACTCTTTTCGCTGTGCAATTTCACCGCCCATAAACAAGAGTTTTTTACCCGGATGTGCCCACATAAATGCGTAGTAAGCGCGTAAATTAGCAAATTTCTGCCAATCATCGCCTGGCATTTTTTCAATTAACGATCCTTTACCGTGGACTACTTCATCGTGGCTTAATGGCAATATATAGTTTTCACTAAAAGCGTATACCATCGAAAAAGTCATTTCATGATGATGATGCTGACGATAAAGAGGGTCGTGCTGCATGTAATGCAAACTATCGTTCATCCAACCCATATTCCACTTATATCCAAAGCCTAAACCGTTGTGCTCAACACTTTGCGTGACGCCCGGCCACGCTGTTGACTCCTCAGCCACCATCATAATGCCTGAGTTGTTTTTATAGCTGCGCATATTGACTTGCTTTAGGCACTCAATTGCACCTAAGTTTTCGCGCCCGCCATAACAATTAGCAACCCACTCGCCTTCTTTTCGGCTGTAATCTAAATACAACATAGAGGCTACGGCATCTACACGCAGACCATCTAAACCAAATTGATGTAACCAATACATAGCATTTGAAATCAAAAAGCTTTTAACTTCAGGGCGGTCGTAGTTATAAATGTAGGTATTCCAATCAGGATGAAAACCTTGGCGCTTATCGGCATGCTCATATAAATGAGTGCCATCAAATCGGTGCAAACCATGCGGATCACTAGGAAAATGCCCTGGTACCCAATCAAGTAAAATACCCAAATTCGCTTTATGGCACTGCTCTACAAAGTATTTAAAGCTGTTGTAGTCGCCAAAACGGCTAGTAGGTGCAAATAAACCAACAGGCTGATACCCCCACGAACCATCAAACGGGTATTCACTTATTGGCATAAGTTGTAAGTGAGTAAAATTCATTTCAAGGGCGTAGCTAACGAGTTTGTCAGCAAGCTCTGTGTAACTTAAATAACGGTTGTTTTCAGCGCGTTGCCATGAGCCTAAATGCACTTCATAAATACTAATTGGCGCATCAATATGATTGCGTTTTTGCCTGTTTTGAAGTGCCTTTTCGCCAAGCTTTATAGGTTCTGGTTTATACTGCAGAACACTTGCAGTACCCGGTGCTTGTTGCATTTTAAAGGCATAGGGGTCGGCTTTTTCGAGTACTTCTCCACTTTGCGCGGTAATTGCAAATTTGTAGCACATGTCGGCTTTAAGGCCTGGTACGAATAACTCCCATACACCACTTGCAGGATGAAAACGCATAAAGTGGCGATTAGCTTGCCAAAAATTAAACTCACCAATAATAGAAATACTTGCTGCGTTGGGTGCCCATACACAAAAGCGCACACCCTCTACGTTTTGTTGAGTACTAAAATGTGCACCAAAATGAGAGTAAGCATGTTCAAGGCTGCCTTCGTTAAATAAATACATTGCCTCTGCATCAAGTGTGCTTTCAAAGCTATATTCATCATAAAAGGTAGTGCTGCTATTTGTGTACTTAGCAATGCATTGATAAGGCGCGGTGGGTAGAGCATCAACTTTAGCTATAAATAAGTCACTTTGTTGGTAGCGCTGCGCCTCAATGCTTTTATTATTTAATGTAACACTTACGTTTATTGCACAAGGTAAGTAAAGACGGATTTCAACCTCAGCATCTGTTTTATGTGCCCCTAAAAAGCTAAATGGGTCTTTAAATCGTCCTGTATTTAATGCATGCACTTGTGCATCGTAACTATTTTCATTAGTTGTACTGCTCATTTAACCTTTCCTTATTGAATCGATAGCAGCTAAAAGTGAGGCATTTTTGGTAAAAATTTCTTCACTGGTATGCGTTAATACACGTCGCCAATTAGGATATTCTTTGTCTGTCCCGGGGATATTAACCGGATACTTCTGCTCATCTAAATCATCTATTTGTATTGCAAATAAACGCGATTGAGAACCCGCCAAACATAATGCTAGTGCGTTATATACTTCGACTGAATTACTATGTAATAGAAGCTCGGTTGTATTGGTATGGCGATTAATAAATCGTAGTATCCTATGTTTCTCTTCTATTCGTTGTTGCTTTAATTGCTCGTATTCATTGCAAGTAATAAGCTTGTATCGTTGCTTAATATTTAAATCAGCATGCTGCCACCAACCTGTAAAAGGCGGTACATCATGATTGGCTATCATTAACAAACACTGTGTTGCTAGCTCATCTGTCGATAAAAACTCACCACTGTGTTGTTTTTCAAAATAAAATAAGCTGTTAGAAAAAATACCGCTAGATGCCAAAGCCTGCCTTACCTCTGGCGGCACAACGCCTAAATCTTCTCCAATAACAATACTCTGATTAATATGTGATTCAATTTTTAAAATGGCGAGTAAGTTCTCAAACGGGTAGTAAACATAACAGCCATCTTGTTCACCATTGCTTTCAAAGCACCACCATAGGCGCCTAATAGCCATTACGTGGTCAATTCTAAGTCCACCTACATTTTGCATGTTTGCGCGAATGAGCGAGCGATAGAATTGGTAGTGATTATTACTAAGACTTTGAGGATTTAGTGCTGGAAGCCCCCAGTTTTGGCCAGCTTCGGCCCATGGATCTGGTGGAGCACCTACACTTGCACCTTGGCTAAACAGTGGCTTTTGATTTTTAAACTCGGCCCCATCACCCGCACAACCAACAGCTAAATCATTTATTAAGCCAATAGCCATACCTCGCTCTGCACAACTTTGTTGACACAGTGCCAATTGCGTATGCGCTTGCCACTGCAGGTAATAATCAAATGTTAAGTTATCTGATTCGAGGGTATTTAACGTAGTTGAATGAGTATTACAAAAATCAGTAAACGCTTGGCGACGCTCATCACTTGCCGTTAATTCAAACTGATTATAAAGCGCTTCAAATAACGCATACTTTATACGGCTTACATTTTCATAATCTATAAATTGATCATTACTTTTTATAAGTGTAATTACATCGTCTCGTTGCATGAGGTCATGTAGAACTGCGTTATTTTGTGCGTCTTCGCTTAATACTATAGAAATATAAAGAGGGTTTAATAAAGCCCGACTACTAGGGCTATAAGGGCTTGCACGCTCTGGCATATCAGCAAATAACAAATGCAGTGGATTAAGTAATATGTAATCCATATTTTGCGAGCTACATAATTTTGTAAGCGTTAGTAAATCGTCAAAATCGCCAATACCTAAATGCGCTTTATTTTTTAATGTGTAAAGCTGAATAGATAATCCAGTGCGCTTTGTGTCTTCAACTTGATAGACTTGCTCAGGCACGCACCAAATTTGTGTAATAGCGTGTTGCTCACCTACCTGAACATTAGCGTCATGATAGCCAATTGGCATAGTTTCTATGGGTAGTGCTAGCTCAATATAGCGAACGCCATGTAAGTAATATTCACCTGTAACTACCAAATTATAAAGGTTCTCAACCGCTATATTCATCCCAAGAGAAGGGACATTAATGTTGGCGGCTAAATACTGCTGACGTTCGTCTATACGAAGCTTTAAAGCGCATTTTTTTTGGTCAACCAAACTCACACTGGGTACTAAATCCAGCCAAAGCGATGCATCTAAATCATAAGTTAGTTGAGTTATTTCGGCTTCGTTATTTGTATCAACACCGCAACATTGCAAAGCACGTTTACGCGTGTCTTCGCTAAAAAACACCTGTTCACCTGTATACTTAGTGAATTCAAAGCCAATACCATGCAGGTAAAACAACTGCGAAAGAGCATCCATTGAATCGCCTTAATTAATGCGTTGAGTATTTACTATGCTGTTTTCTGTGCCAAATGTATTGCCAATATAACCATCAGCTTGGTGGTCGTTATCCCAAATGTCTCCATTTATTAAATAACGAAAGTGAAATTGTTGATCGATAGGTAAGCGTTGCTTAAATTTAAACACACCTTGTTTTTTATTAAGCTTCATTGGCACAGGTTGCCAATCATTAAATTCGCCTAGTAAGCAAACTTCTTCTGCCTCTGGATGAGAAAATTCAAAGGTTACTTCAGCTTCATCTTTTGTTTTAAAAAAACGTTTATTCAACATAGCAGGCTCCAACTAAACCAAAAAGGGTACTTAATCTTTGCCACAGGCCATACAACTAAACAAAAAGGCGATGTGGATTCCATTCAAAATCATTAAACACGTTGTAAGTTAACCAAAACTTTATTTACGCATTATTACAGTGCAACAATTCATTTTTTCTGCACTTAAAAAGTGCGGTTAGTATATAAACAATCTTTTTTAAAAAGCTCAGTAGTACAGAGCAATATTTGAACCAACTAAGCGTACATCACATATTATTTATTTAATCGAATTTAAAGTTAAATAATCCAAAAGTATTGCCTAAATTTATAAAATTCTTTTGTTCTGTACTTTCATCAGCGATAATACACAGCATCTTAATACTCTGAAATATCATAATTTTCATGTTGAAAAAAAGCATTTTAATAACTATAGCCATCATCTTTTTAATAATAGCCACACTTGTTGGTTCTTCAATCTATACCCTTTATAGTAAAAAAGAAATCTCAGTTGATCCTAAATTAAAAGAAATCTCAGGTATTGAATTTGATAAACAAAAACGTCTATGGGCTATTAACGATGGAGGCAATGAACCCAAGCTTTACCGCCTTAACAAAGATGGTTCTATCGCCAAAGAAATTTTGGTTGAAAATGCTAAAAACATTGATTGGGAAGACATGACCCAAAACAAATTTGGGCACTTTTTTTTAGGGGATTTTGGTAATAACAAAAACGATCGTAGATGGCTGACTATTTATAAAATAGAAAACCCGATAGATATAAAAACAGATACGACCCAAGCCGAAATAATTAAGTTTACCTACCCTGAAATGGATGGAAGCCCAATAAAACCTAATAACCGTAATTTTGATTTAGAAGCATTTGTAGCACTAGGTCGTCATTTATATTTATTTACTAAAAACCGCACAGAACCTTTCGATGGTATTACTAAAGTGTATAAAGTGGGCGATCATGCAGCAAATTTTGATGCTGAACTAATTGACTCTTTTAAAACGTGTACCACGCTTGAAAAACTATGCTGGATAACCTCTGCTGCGCTCAGCCCCGATCGTAAAAAATTAGTCTTACTTGATTCAACCAGTCTTTGGTTATTTGAAAACTTTGAAGGTGATAAGTTTTTCTCTGGTGATGTATCAAAAATAGATTTAGGGATTGTTACTCAAAAAGAAGCAGTCACCTTTTTTGATGACAACACGATTGTATTTACAGATGAAGAGTTTAAAGGCATAGGCGGTAATGCTTATTTTATAAAGCTTGATAAAGCCAAAAAAGAAGTTATAAGAAAAAAACCTATTTCAGAAAAAACACTTCCATAGCATCTAGTTAGCTAAGCTAAAGCATTAAAGCTTAGCTAACTTATGTGAAAGGTAATGAGTTAATTACTCTTTTCATTTGACGAATGAAGTGCTTTTTCTACATCAACACCTAAAATCAACACTCCAATATGACTATTATTATCATCTAAAACAGGAAAACTTAGCTGAACTTGAAAATGATGTGTTGATGCATCATATGTGACGCTATCAAAGTTAAAATCTTTTGACTGTTTAAATGTTTTAGTAAACTTATTTTCATCTCCTTGCCAGTAGTCACTGGTTAGCTTACTAATAGCGATGTTTTTTCCTTGGTTATCAGTCAATATTAGCTCAGTAACAACACCTTTGAATTGAGATTGCCATTTTTTAAATACTTTAGATAACGGTAAATTAAGCATAGCTAATCCATCAGGGTGCTTTACTTGTTTACTTTCTTTTATCCATAGCTGGTCTAGTCTTTTAATTTCAGATTCACTTAAGGGAGACTCATTACTTATTTGAACTTGTTCTACTAAACTAGGTAAGTTTAGTAAGGTTTTAGCACTACTGGACAATCTATCAAGTATTTGCTTTTCTTCACTTTTTGATAGTGAAAATGGAGCCTGCGCGCAAGTATTTATATTTTCATCAAACTGCTGCATAAATTTAGGGAAGCGTTTAATAAGTGAATGCGAAGCAAATAATCCCAAAGGTACATACCTAAAAAATTCTCTTTGATACTCATCTTCATTAATGCCTAGCTTTGAGGCTGCTAATTCAAAATCGTCTAAATCAAGTAGAATTCTATCAATCCGCTTATGGTGCATAACATTTACTATTTCTTCTAATGAATTTACTTCTACCTCAGCAATAATATTCTGAGTTTTAAACCAATTAGCCTGGTAACTCCCTCTTACTGCACCATAACGCATTTTATTTTTTGGTTTATTAATGCTCTCTGGATGAGTAAACCAGTACCAGCTTTCTAAAAATATGGGGGATGATATGCGCCCATAGGCCTTCATTTCAGGCATTAAATGAGTTGTGAAATAACCATCTAAGCGGTCTAACTTTACTTCTCGACGTGCACGTAACCATGGCAAGGTTTGTAGCTGAAAAGGGGCTCCCATTTCAAATAAAATACACTCAACTTGGTTGACTGCATTATTAGGTGCACTGGTGGGTAAGTTTGTCCCAAACTGAAGAGGCTCAGTTAAACCCAATAAGAGGGTAAAAAAATATGCAGGCATAATCCATTACTAAATATTGTACAAATTAAAATGAGTATAGTCATGCATATTAAAAAAGCATAAATTCTCCTTACAAAATTTTGTATCTTATCAATGGCTTCAATATTTAAATCTATGTTCTACTGCTATTAGCTTATAAAAAGTACACTTAAATATTTAAATTAATGCATTTATATCTAGGGTCTGTTGATCTTTGAGGATTAAAATTTGTTCAAATTAGGTGCTATTTAATCGCGGCGCGAGATTTGTAACCTAGTGGGCTCAATAACTGCTCCTGCGTTGTTCTAATGGCTTACACCCATGTAAGAATAAGTAAAAACCGAGCAAAGCTTCCGCGTCTTGCTCACGCCCCTTACCTACATCCATGCAGGCAACAAAGAGTAAATAGCTCCTAGGAAGAACCCTTTGAGCAGCGCCTGTTTGGCATTAATGCTACGTTATCGCCCATTTATGGGGAGTAACCACACTGCATAGGCTCTGCCTTGCCTGAATACTAAACAGGCTACTGAAAATTCAACCTTGAAAGATCAACAAACCCTAGCCTTTCTATTACTTACCTAAAGTATACCGAGTGTTCACTTAACGACTAAAACAAAAACTCACTGACTCTAGCGCTTAAATTTAGTTTCTAAAATAACAGAAGATGTTGTGCGCTCTACTCCATCCAGATTTCCTATATCGTCAAGTAAATGGCTAAGCTGCTCTAAATTTTGAGCCTGTACTACAGCAATTAAATCAAACTCACCACTTATGGCATAGAGCTGCGAAATTGCATCAATTTGCTTAAGCTCAATATTTGTTTTAGTTGTTAGTTTTTGTCTTACTTTTATAGACACATGAGCTGATACCATTTTACTGAGGTAGTCATCTCCATAATCAACGCTATAGCCTTTAATTACACCCGTTTCTTCTAGTTTGAGCATACGGCTTTGTACCGTTGAACGAGATAAGTCAAGCATTCGAGCAAGATCAGAAATACTCGCTCTAGCGTTTGTTTTTAGTACAGAAAGTAGCTTTTCATCTTGTGGAGTTATCATAATGGTTATTTTCTTCGTTATTTTGTCTTTTATTTTAATCATTTTTCACAAAATAGCACTGCAATTTTAATAGCTAACCTTCGATAATGACCTCCACAAGAAATAATAACGTGTTTGCTGAAGAATAAAGGCTATATTCTTCTTTGAGTTAGCAACTAATCTTTTATCTAAGCCCATTAAATTTAGGTGTAAAAATGCAAGTAACAAGAGACTTATTTAACGACGTAATGGTACCAAACTATAATCCATCAGCAATCATTCCAGTTCGTGGTGAAGGTTCACGCGTTTGGGATCAAAATGATAACGAGTTTATCGATTTTGCTGGTGGTATTGCCGTTAACTGTTTGGGTCACTGTCATCCTGCATTAGTTAAAGCATTAAAAGAGCAAGGCGAAAAAATTTGGCATTTATCGAATGTTATGACTAATGAGCCAGCACTTCGTTTAGCTCAAAAAATGGTTGAAGCAACATTCGCTGATAAAGTTTACTTTGCAAACTCAGGCGCAGAAGCAAACGAAGCAGCGCTTAAGCTAGCGCGTCGTTATGCACTGGACGTATATGGCGCTGAAAAAACGCAAATAATTGCATTTAATAAAGGTTTCCATGGTCGAACATTTTTCACAGTCACTGTGGGCGGGCAAGCTGCATATTCGGACGGCTTTGGTCCTAAACCTGCTGACATAGTACATTGTGATTTTAACGATATAGCAGCATTTGAAGCGCTGATCAGCGATAAAACATGTGCTGTTATGATGGAACCATTACAAGGTGAAGGCGGTATTATTTCACCAACAGATGAATTTGCTAAAAAAGTACGTGAACTTTGTACTAAACATAACGCGTTACTTATTTTTGATGAAGTACAAACAGGTGTTGGTCGCACAGGCGATTTATACGCTTATGAAGGTTTAGGGGTTGTTCCTGACATTTTAACAACGGCAAAAGCATTGGGTGGTGGTTTTCCAATTGGCGCTATGATCACTCGTACACCAATTGCTGAGCATTTAAAAATTGGTACTCACGGTTCTACTTATGGCGGAAACGCACTTGCTTGTGCGGTAGCCGAAGCGGCATTTGATACAGTAAATACACCTGACGTACTAAACGGTGTTAAAGAGCGGGAGCAATTATTCCGTGACGGATTAAACGCAATCAACGAAAAATACAACGTATTTAGCGAAGTACGTGGTAAAGGCTTATTAATTGGCGCAGTACTAAATGACAAATTTGAAGGACGTGCACGCGACTTTTTAGTAGCCAGTGCTAATAATGGTTTAATGAACCTTGTAGCTGGCATGAATGTAATTCGCTTTACACCGTCTTTAGTTATCCCGTTTGAAGATATTAAAGAAGGCTTAGCGCGCTTTGAAAAAGCCGTTAGCGATGTAGTAAACGGTTAATATAGTTTAAATTAGCACGCCTACTGGCGTGCTATTGGAGCAAGCAATAAATGCAAGTATTACGTCCTATTACTGCCAATGATTTTGACGCGCTTAAACAAATAGCGATTGAGTCCGGTCATGGGTTCACCTCTTTACCTGTGGACGATGCACAGCTTAAAGAAAAAATTGAACGTGCTGAAAAAAGCTTTGCCAAAAACATTAACCAGCCACTTGATGAAAGCTATTTATTTGTTTTAGAGGACAGTGAAACAGGTGACGTTATTGGCACAACCGCTATAGAAGCCGCAGTAGGTTTATCGGTGCCTTTATATCATTATCATTTAGGTAAAACAGTACACCACTCGCCTACTTTAAATGTATATAACACCGTTGATATTTTAAGCATGTGTAACGACTACACAGGTTGCTCTGAAATATGCACATTATTTTTGCGCGAAAATAGCCGTAAAGGTTTAACAGGTCGATTTTTATCACGTTCACGCTTTTTGTTTATGGCTCAGCATAGCGAGCGTTTTGCCGATACTGTTATCGCAGAAATGCGCGGTGTTAGCGACGAAGACGGCCATTCTCCTTTTTGGCAATGGCTGCAAGAGCACTTTTTTAGTATTGAATTTCCAGAAGCGGATCACTTAGTTGGCTTAGGCGATAAGGTATTTATTAGCGAGTTAATGCCTAAATACCCTATTTATGTGAACTTGCTTAGCAAAAAAGCCCAAGCAGTTATTGGGCATGTGCATGAAAAAACAAAACCTGCGCTAAAATTATTAGAAAAAGAAGGTTTTGAGCACAGAGGCTACGTTGACTTATTTGACGCAGGCCCAACGGTTGAAGCAAAGCTTGGTAATATTCGCAGCATTCGCGACTCTCAAGTTTGCCCTATTACTATTGGTGAGCTTGATCACATATCACAAAATAGCTCTGATACGCTGGCTGTATGTAATCAAGGCGTAAGTGGCTTTAGAGCAACATTTACCAAAGACGCACATTACAATCATGCAAAACATACTCTCGTCATTAGCCAAGATGTGGCTAAAGCACTTAATTTAAGCCAAGGAGATGCAGCGCGATTTTTCCGCCTGTAAATAATTTATGAATACACACCTAATTAATAATCAGTGGCATGCAGGGCAAGGTCCAGCATTTGAGTCAATCAATCCAAGTAATGGCGATGTGGTATGGCAAGGTAATGGCGCAAACGCTGATCAAGTAGATTCAGCTATAAAAGCAGCCAGAGCAGCACAGGTACAATGGGCAGATAAGCCGCTTGAAGAGCGTATAGCCATTTTAGAAAACTTTGCCGCTCAATTAAAAGAACACAGTGAAGAATTTGCGACCATTATTGCACGCGAAACAGGTAAGCCATTATGGGAAACCCGCACCGAAGTGGGTGCAATGACAGGCAAAGTAGCTATATCTGTAAAAGCGTACCATGAGCGTACCGGTACAACCGAAAACCCAATGCCCGGTGCTAAAGCGCTTATTAGACACAAACCGCATGGCGTTGTGGCTATTTTTGGCCCGTATAACTTTCCGGGGCATTTACCAAACGGGCATATTGTTCCTGCAATTTTAGCAGGCAACACCGTAGTATTTAAGCCATCAGAACTAACACCGCACGTTGCAGAATTCACCCTCTCACTTTGGTTAAAAGCGGGCTTACCAGCAGGTGTTATTAACCTTGTGCAAGGTGAAATTGAAACAGGCAAAGCGCTTGCTTCTCATAAAGATATAGATGGATTGTTTTTTACCGGTAGCTCAAACACAGGTCACTTACTACATAAGCAATTTGCAGGGCACCCTGGCAAAATTTTAGCACTTGAAATGGGCGGTAATAATCCTCTTATTGTAAAAGACGTGAGTGATGTAAGCGCTGCTGTGCACGATATTATTCAATCAGGCTTTATTACCTCAGGTCAGCGCTGTACGTGTGCACGCCGCTTATTTATTGAAAAATCGCTCAATGGCGATGCTATTTTAGAAAAGCTAATAAGCGCGACTAAAAACATAGTTGTAGACGACAGTTTTGCTACAGAGCAGCCTTTTATGGGTGCAATGATAAGCGAAAAAGCAGCACTGGGTATGGTCGCTGCGCAAAGTGAATTAGTGTCAAAAGGCGCGCAAATCCTTGTTGAACTTAAGCAATTAAAATCAGGCACCGGTTTTGTAAGCCCAGGCATTATTGATGTAACAAACATTACCGACATGCCAGATGAAGAGCATTTTGGACCGCTTATTAAAGTGTATCGTTACAACGACTTTGACAGCGCAATTATTGAAGCTAACAACACAAGCTTTGGCTTATCTGCAGGTTTACTTAGCGACAGTGAAGATGATTACACTCACTTCTTAAAGCGCATTCGTGCAGGTATTGTTAACTGGAACCGCCCTATTACGGGTGCCTCTAGCGCGGCTCCATTTGGCGGCATAGGCGCCAGTGGTAATCACAGAGCAAGTGCCTATTATGCCGCCGATTATTGTGCATACCCTGTGGCATCTGTTGAGTCAGACAAAGTGAGCTTACCGCAAACCCTAGCGCCAGGCTTGATAATTGAATAAGTAATAAACCAAAATTTTAGATTTAAGGATTTAACATGCATACTGATGTAAACACATTATTTGAGAGCCTTTGGAAAAACTACTTAAACGTAACACCATCGGCAGATAAAATTCATGACCTTTTAGGGTCAACGCAAAAAGATGACATTATTAACGATCATATTGCGCTGCGTACATTTAATATTGAAAAAGTAGGTCTTGAAAAACTCGCTGCTCACTTTTTAGCTATTGGTTACAAAGAATGTGGTGAGTACCACTTTGAAGCTAAAAAACTTTACGCAAAGCACTACGAGCATAGCGATCCTAATCAGCCAAAAGTGTTTATCTCTGAGCTACTAGTAGAAAAATGCTCGCCTGAGTTACAAGCCATCGTAACCGACATGATTGACAAAATTGACGAAAGCGCAGTAACAGCAGAGAACTTTTTGTATTCAGGCACGCATTGGCAAGTAAGCACCGATACTTATAAGCAGCTGCTAGCTGAAAGCGAGTATGCAGCGTGGATGTCGGCGTGGGGTTACCGCGCCAATCACTTTACAGTAAATATTAATACGCTTGCTAAGTTTGATAACATTCATGATGTTAACCAAGCCCTAAAAGACGCCGGCTTTTCGCTTAATACGTCAGGCGGTGAAGTTAAAGGCTCACCAGAGGTGTTACTAGAGCAATCGTCAACACTTGCTGATGAATACTCTGTTACCTTTAGTGACGGTGATATGAGCATCCCTAGCTGTTTTTATGAGTTTGCTATTCGTTACCCTAAAGCCGACGGTGAGCTTTATACTGGTTTTGTTGCAGCCTCAGCTGACAAAATATTTGAAAGCACCAACGCTCGATAGCAAAACCTAAAGTACTTTATTTAAAAAGCCCGTTATGGGCTTTTTTTATGTAGGTAGGTTATGTTGATTAATTATAAAAATAACGGTTTATAATCGTTTTCTAACTTTTCAAACGATAAATCGCCAATAAAGCGGCCAAAGCTCAACCAAGTTGCCAAACCGCGTAAGTCTTTAAAGTGTGGTGGCACAAATTGTGGGCTCTCAATTACACCTAAATCATGAAGCTGCGATATTAATCTAAAATCATCTATCGATATTTTACCTACCAGTAATAAAGGGAGTCTATCTATTCGACCAAGCTGTATTGCAACGCGTATTAAGTTATAAACCAATACAAAGCCTTTAATGTAGGCAATATCTTTTGTAAAAGGCAAACCTGTTGGCGTACTGCCTCTAAATACACGCTGCGCGAGTGTGTAGCTGTCATCTTTTGATAAACCTTGCGCTACGTAATCACGGTAAATGTCTACAAACTCAGCGCCATCTATTACCTTTGTAACGGCCTGAATACGGTTAACTAATTTAGATAAGCGCCTTGGGGTCGATTTTAAAGTAATAATTTCGGTTAATACCGCTAGGCCTTCTTGGGTAATAGTAGAGCTAGGCGTGCCTTTACTCAAACATGTTAAATACGGCTGTGCTAAACCATTTTGAGTGGTACCTACGTGTATCCACCCTTCGTGAACTTCCAATATATCAAGTTCACGCTGAGAAAACTTAACATCTTGATTAAGCTTTATATTATTAGCACCTGCGGCTGCATCACTAACAATACCATCGCTAAGCATTACCTCTACATTTATGCCTGCCATACTGGCATTTACTTGCTCAGACAAAATACGCACAGCATCAACAGCATCAATATTTTTAGGGTCGTCAGGCAGTATGTCGGCTATAAGTAAATTTTGCAGCGGTTTATCTAGCATATTAGCTAGCTCAGAAAGTGAGGGCTCACCAGCATGGAATAAGTCTTTAGGGTGTCCAAATAACTCCACTGATAAGTCATGAAACTCTGGCGTTCCACGATACTCAAGCATACTTAATACCGTTTTATACTCGGTGCACATTTTTCCCATATATTGAGCAATCGGATTTAACTGCCCCAATTGGTTAATAATGTTACGGTGCAAAGTAGAAAATGCTTGGCGTAACTCGCTAGGTACAAAACCAAGGTCGCGCTGTTGATAATATGCACGATCGATGAGTGGGTTTTTTTGACATTTCTGTCTAAAAAACTCCTCTTTAGTTTGTTTATCCCAATTAATAGCATCGAGTATCCTAATTGGAGTTTGCAATGCAATTAATTGATCCGATAACTCACGAGTTTTTAGTAGTAACGCCTTGTCTATCATGCTCTAAGCTCAACAATAAATGAGTTTTGAGCATAATTTAAAAAAGCGAAATTACAAAGCAATATCACACTTTTTTAGCTATTGTTTTTAAGATGATCGACCCTCATATCTGTATCGTATGAGTTACTAAACGAAGGGCATAAAACATGAAAAACGAAATCGACAATAAACAGATTTTAGCCGTATATGAACGTATAATTCAAAAAGGTGAAATGACTAATGAAGGCAAGCATTATCAAGGTGTTACTGCTTATTCAGACGTAGATGGCTACACAGTATACCTACAAGGTAGCGGCGTTGAACTGCGCTTTGGTTTTCATAATACTTACCACCTTGACTACGAACATGAAAAGCATAAAGACGACTTTTTGAAAAAATTATATAACATTGCAAACGAGAGCTAATGCACCCACGAAAACGCAGACACCGCCCTACCAGTAAGCTCAATACTACTTTTATAAACCAAGTAGTAGAAGAGCTTAGAGCTGATCCAAGCAAAGTCTCAATTATTCAAGACAATTTAGAACAGTACCGTGCTCAAACTCATTTAAAGCGTGGTTTTTTACTGGCTATAGAGCGCTTTGATTGGGTTTTTGAAGCAAGCAAAGATATAGACTTTATTTGCCAGCAAATTTTAGCTGATGACTATATTGGCAATAGACTAAGACGTTACCCCCTACTTTTTAAAGGCGTTATTAATAATGCCTGACCTTTCAAAACCAAGCGCTTTAAAACGATAAAACTACAAAGTTTACTCTCTATATAAATTTATTAGAGCACTAAGCAATTGCAGGTTTAGTGCCCTTTTGTATTAAATTAATACCATTAGTACTCTAACTATTACTGCACTAATGATTATTGAACATTTTATTCATTTGTTGCTGTAAACAAATCATTACTATTATTTAATTTCAAAATAAAATTCACAAGCCTTTGTTTTAAATAAAATAAAACAAAGTAAAACCTTATCTTCTTTATCGCATTAGTTGCGCTTTTATTAATGATTAATCTACATTTTGGCATCTAGATATTTACTTCAGCCTTGAATTGTTAGAGCTATTACCTTAAGCTTATGTTTATTGAACGTTCAATTAATAAAAATTATGCCTAAAGTCGGAATGGAACCTGTCAGACGTCAGCAGCTAATTGACGCGACTATAGAGTCAGTTGCAACTAATGGACTACAAGGCACAACTATAAACAGCATTAGTAAAAATGCCGGTTTATCGTCAGGTATTATTAGTCATTATTTTGGTGGTAAGCAGGGGTTAATTGAAGCCACTGTTAGATACTTACTAACAAGCTTAAAACAAGGCTTAATAAGTAAAGTAAACAACCAAACGAATGCCATTGAACGTTTAATGATTATTATCGAAGCCAACTTTGCGCTTGTACAACAGCGTAATGATACAACCCGAACGTGGTTAAGTTTTTGGGCGCAATCGATGCATGATGAAGAATTACACAGACTACAAAACGTAAACAGTAAACGCTTGCAAAGTAATTTAGCATTTTCTTTTAAGCAATTAATGCCTATTGAGCAAGCAAAGCAAGCTGCAGAACTTAGCGCCGCAATGATCGATGGCCTATGGTTAAGAGCAGTACTGAGTAAATCAGACAATAATCAGTTTAAACACAGTGAAAAGTTAGCAAAAAGCTACGTACTTTCACTTATCAAGCAATATGGAGCCTAGCGTGACTACACCTGTCTATCAAAATTTTATTAACGGCCATTTTCTTGCAAACCAGAACGGCAAAACATTTGATGTAACAAACCCAGCAACGGGCGAGGTTATTTACGCAGTAGAAATTGCCGACGAATTTATTCAAAACGCAGCCATTGCCAGTGCAAAGCAAGGTTTTGCTCAGTGGTCAGCAATGACACCCATTGAACGTAGCCGCATTTTATTAAAAGCAGTGGCTATTTTACGCGAGCGCAACGATGAGCTAGCACTTGTAGAAGTACTCGACACCGGTAAACCAATGCAAGAAGCAAATTGTGTTGATATTGAAACCGGCGCTGATGTAATTGAATACTTTGCAGGCCTTGCGCCAGCACAAGTAGGCCAACAACAAATGGTTGGTGATGACTTTTACTACACACGTAAAGAGCCATTAGGTATTTGTGCGGGTATTGGTGCATGGAACTACCCACTACAAATTGCATGTTGGAAGTCGGGCCCTGCCCTTGCAGCTGGTAATGCATTTATATTTAAACCATCAGAAGAAACACCACTGGGCGCACTTAAACTCGCAGAAGTCTTTGTTGAAGCTGGCGTACCTGCAGGTGTATTTAATGTTGTTCAAGGCGCGGGCGATGTAGGCCAGTGGCTAACGCAGCATAGCGATATTGATAAAGTATCATTTACGGGTGAAGTAGGCACAGGTAAAAAAGTAGTAGCAAGTGCTGCCGGTACTTTAAAAGATGTCACGATGGAACTTGGTGGTAAATCTCCACTATTAGTATTTGATGATGCCAACATTGAGCAAGCGGTTAGTGCTGCTATGTTAGGTAACTTTTATACGCAAGGCGAAATTTGTACTAACTGTACACGTATTTACGTTCATAAAAATGTATATCAGCAGTTTATTGATGAGCTTAAAGCGCGCACTGAGAAAAACATTATTGCTGGCGACCCACAAGATTTAAATACTAACTTTGGCGCACTTATTTCTAAAAAGCACCAAGAACTAGTAATGAGCTACGTTAATAAAGGTATTGAAGAAGGTGCAACGCTATTAACCGGTGGTACAACGCTTTCACCTAAATCTGCACCAAATGGCTATTTTGTGGCACCGACTGTGTTTATTGATTGTAATGACGACATGACTATTGTTAAAGAAGAAATATTTGGCCCTGTAATGAGCGTGCTTGTTTTTGACGACGAAGACGATGTTATTGCACGCGCTAACGGGACTCACCTAGGCTTAGCCGCAGGCGTATTTACTAGCGATATTAAACGTGCGCACCGCGTTATTCATAAGTTACAAGCCGGTATTTGTTGGATTAATGCATACGGTAACTCACCTGCTGAAATGCCAGTTGGCGGTTATAAGCAATCGGGCATTGGCCGTGAAAATGGTATACAAACTCTTGATCAATACACGCAAACTAAGTCTATTTATGTTGGTATGGCCGACATAGAAAGCCCATTTTAAGGCGCCCTACTATGAGTAATCATTACGACTATATTATTGTTGGCGCGGGTTCGGCGGGTTGTGTTTTAGCAAACCGTTTATCTGAAGATTCAAGTAACCGCGTGTTACTACTTGAAACTGGCGGTAGCGATAAAAGTATTTTTATAAAAATGCCAACCGCGTTATCTATTCCTATGAATAGTGACAAATACGCATGGCAGTTTCATACGCAGCCTGAGCCTCATTTAGATAACCGTGAGATGCATTGTCCTCGAGGCAAAGTGTTAGGCGGCTCGTCATCTATTAATGGCATGGTATATGTACGTGGCCACGCAAAAGATTTTGACGAATGGCAGCAACACGGTGCAAACGGTTGGGATTACCAATCGTGTTTACCGTATTTTCAAAAAGCAGAAAGCTTTTACCTTGGTGAAAATACTTACCGTGGTGGCAAAGGCCCGCTTGGCGTTAATAACGGCAACGAAATGAAAAACCCGCTTTACCGCACCTTTATCAAAGCAGGTGTACAAGCCGGTTACGCTTCTACAGATGATTATAATGCGTCGCAGCAAGAGGGTTTTGGCCCAATGCACATGACCGTAAAAGACGGCGTGCGCAGCTCTGCTTCTCGTGAGTATTTAGACCCTGTTAAATCACGTAGTAATTTAACAATTATTACAGGTGCACTAGCACAACGCGTGATTTTAGATGGCAAAAAAGCCACTGGCATTGAATACAAAGTAAATGGCGACGTTAAAACTGCACATGCTGCAAAAGACGTTGTACTAAGTGCAGGGCCAATTGGCTCTCCACATATTTTACAACTCTCTGGTATTGGTGATACTCAAGTGCTTGAAAAAGCAGGCGTTGAAGTACAGCATCATTTACCAGGTGTTGGTCAAAACTTACAAGATCATCTTGAGTTTTACTTTCAATACAAGTGTAAGCAACCTATCACACTTAACGGCAAGCTAGGCATTGTATCAAAAGGTTTGATTGGCGCGCGCTGGTTATTAACGCGTTCGGGTTTAGGTGCAACGAATCATTTTGAATCGTGTGCGTTCATTCGCTCAAAACCAGGTGTTGAATGGCCAGACATTCAATATCACTTTTTACCAGCGGCTATGCGTTACGATGGTAGAAGTGCATTTGCAGGTCATGGTTTTCAGGTACATGTTGGTCATAACAAACCAAAAAGTCGCGGTAGTGTCACTATTGCTTCTGCGAACCCTGAGCAACCACCAACCATTTTATTTAATTACCTTGAACACCAAGACGATATTGAAGGCTTCAGAGCGTGCGTTCGCTTAACACGCGACATAATCGAACAAAGTGCCTTTGATGAATACCGCGATGAAGAAATTCAACCTGGTAAACATATTCAAACAGATGAAGAAATAGATGCCTTTGTACGCCAAGCCGTAGAAAGTGCCTACCACCCTTCTTGCTCATGCAAAATGGGTGAGGATGATATGGCCGTTGTTAACTCAAATACGCAAGTACATGGTATTGAAGGACTACGTGTTGTTGACTCATCTATATTCCCAACAGTTCCTAACGGAAACTTGAATGCGCCTACTATTATGGTTGCCGAAAAAGCAGCTGACATAATTTTAGGTAAAGAACCATTACAGAAATCGGATGTGAATGTTGCCATAACAACAAACTGGCATGAAACACAACGTAGTACGGAGATCTAACTTTAGCCACATGCTTAGGTTTGGTCTCGTCGGGCTAAACCAATGCGTGCCTTGCAGTGGCACACGATGTAAATAGGTTACGTTGTGTTAATGCGAGAATAAAACAATAAAATACGGAGTGCTTATGAATTATTTTTATTCATTACTGGAGGGTAACAATGACTATTTGGCTTAATGCTGGCATCATTTTTACTTTACTAGCGGTTATTATTATCTTACTTAAATGGGGTAATGTTCGCGTAGTAGGTGTAACACCGGTAAAAACGTTTACTTTTATCGCTATACTATTTACGTCAGGCCTTGATGTAGGTCTTATAATGTTTCCTTTAACTGAGTTTGCAGGTTATGCAGACATAAAAGCAAGCCCAGAATACGCGTTTGCAAATCCACTGGCTATTGAGTTTGGCTACTGGGGATTTTTGATCTGGGGATTTTACTTTCTTACGTGCTTTTATTTCTGTGTAATAGAACCTAAAGTGAAATTTTTCGAAATTCCTTGGGTTAAATTTATCAATAATGTTGTAATTATTGGTACATGCGCATTCACCGCTTATTTATTATTGAACAATTTATCTTGGTATTTACCTGGATTGGCTGATGATTCAAGTGTAGCTCCTGAGTTTTATCTAATCGTATTCGCTGCTATTTGTTTTGCTGTGTACTCGAGTACAGATATTAAATATGTTCGTATTTTAAGTATTTCTACTACGTGGCTGTTTTTAGCATTGATTGCCTTTATGTGGGTTGGCGCTTTTGCAATGGGCGACAATGAGATGTCAGCATTTACAGATAACCTAGGATCAATCGGAACGTATTTCGCTAATCTTAATGAATTTGTTTTACCACTTAATGACTATCATGAGTTTTATTTATTTTGGTGGTTTGCGTGGAGCATAATGATTGGTCAATTTACATCACGTTTTGTCGGGGGTCTTAAAACATACCAAGTACTTGGTGCAATGTTAATATTTCCTTCAATTCCAATTGCAATCTGGTTTAGCGTGCTATACCAATACCACGAAGCAGGCATTTCGACTCAGGGAATTAAAAACTTTGCGATGGTGTTTGTAGGTATTGTATTTGTAATTAACTCACTTGATTCGTTAGTGCGCTTATACACAGATAACCTAAACTTTACCGTAAAGCGTTTTGGCAAAATGAAATACATGATCGGAAATGTTGTTGCTCTATCACTACTTACGTTATTGTTTAAATTAGAATTTTTACAAATTCAATGGGTAGGCGCGTTAGTCATTGGTTTGTTCTTTGTTTGTGCCGCATTTATTGGCTATAACAAATTTAAAACAGTAACGAATATTGATAGTTCACCAAAAGAAAATAAAATTGATTACACAAAAATAGACACTGTACACTAGGGATAAACAATGAATAACAAACTAAAACAACTTGTAGTAGCACTACCATTTGCACTTTTATCAACAACCGCAGCTGCTGATTGGTCAACAACAATCACAGCAGCCTCTGATTATACATTTAACGATGTGAGCCAAACTGATAGCGATCCTGCTATTCAAGGCAGTTTAGACTATGCTTTTGATAGCGGTGTATACGCAGGCGTATGGGCTTCAA
Organism: Pseudoalteromonas sp. S8-8; assembly: GCF_000497875.1. Lineage (NCBI taxonomy): Bacteria > Pseudomonadati > Pseudomonadota > Gammaproteobacteria > Alteromonadales > Pseudoalteromonadaceae > Pseudoalteromonas > Pseudoalteromonas sp. S8-8. The sequence continues at coordinate 59,223 of NZ_AUTR01000069.1, read as the reverse complement.
ATGTTGATTTTGGTGATGACACTGATTTTGAACTTGATGCTTATGTAGGTAAGTATGTGCAGCTTAATGAGCAATTGAGCGTTGACTACGGTATTGCTTATTACACTTATCAAGGTAATAACAGCGATGGTAACTACGCTGAAGCTTACACTAAGTTTGGTTATGCAAGTGAATACGGCCAAACTGAGCTTAACTTTTGGTACAGCTGGGATTATTTTGGTCAAGGTGGAGGCCATGTAATCTCAATGATTGCACACACCTATGAGCTGGCTCCAAATCATGCACTACGTGCAAGCTTTGATATTTCAAACTCGCTTGATGGACAAAAATGGGCGTGGGACGTAAACGAGAAAAAATCATACAATCATTACCGTTTAGCATATCAAACTAGTTATGAAGGGTTTGGTATTGAAGTGGCCGCTGAAAACACAAGCTTAGATTACGATTATGCTGATGAGCGTATCGTACTTGCCGTTTCTCGCACATTTGATCTTTAATACAATAATTACTGATTAAACAAAAAATGCCACTCTATTTAGAGTGGCATTTTTATTTGTAAACTAACTAACTATATCCCAAGCACTTGTACCCGATGCTGAAAGGTTACTAGTGTTATTGCGTAATACTTTATTACCTACATTAGCTGATGACTCAGGTCGACTTACTAAATAACCCTGAACAGAACTCACACCCATTTTTTTAACAAGTTCAAACTGCCCTATTTCTTCAACGCCTTCTGCTACAATTTTAAGGCCAAGCTTTTGTCCAAGCTCACTAATTGTATTTAATATATCATTATATTTTTGGCTTTTATTAGCTTGAGCTATAAACGAGCGATCAATTTTAATAACATCTATTGGTAAATCCGCTAATGTGCTCAACGAGCTAAAACCTGTGCCAAAGTCATCAATAGCAATAGTGATACCCTCTTCTCTTAGCCTACTTAGCTCTTTAATTATTTTAGGACTGGCTTTAATAAATGTTGATTCGGTAATTTCAAGCATTAAAGACGTAGCCGGTAAACCGGTTTTTTTGAGCTTCTTCATTACCCAATCATAAATGTCACGGTGCTTTAATTGAATGCCCGAAACATTTACTGATATTTTTACTTTACGCATACCTGCATTGTGCCATGCAGCCATTTGCCTACATGATTCAAGCATAATCCAATCGCCAAGTTCTAATATTAAATTAGACTCCTCTGCTATTGGAATAAATTCTGAAGGGGGGATCATACCCTCAACTGGGTGGTCCCACCGGGTAAGCGCTTCAAAATAATCAATCATACAATCTTCAACATGCACAATTGGCTGAAAAGATAAGTAAAAATCTTTACAAGCGACCGCTAAACGCAGCTCTTCAAGTAAATAATGGTAACGGCGCATTTTGTTACCCATTTCTGGCGAGTAAACTTTAAATATTCCCTTACCATCACTTTTAGCTCTATACATAGCTACATCGGCTAATTGTAAAAGCGCTTGAGGCGTTGATGCACTTTCTGGGTAAGCCGCAATACCAATACTGGCACTAATTTTTACTATTTTATTGCCAAGCACAAAGTCTTTTTCAAGCTCACTTAGCACGTGCTTAGCAATTTCAACAACTCTGTCGCTATCATCAAGTAATTCTATAAAAATGGAGAACTCGTCTCCTCCTAACCTTGATAAGTTTTGCTCTAATTGGTTAGCACTATTTATGTTACTTAATTTATGGTGGCGTAAAACATTCGCAAGTCGGCTAGCAACTTGAACTAATATTTCATCACCAAAACTGTGACCAAACGAATCGTTTACTTGTTTAAAACCATCAAGGTCTATAAACAGGAGTGCACACTTGAGATCTTCCTGATTCGCATGATTAATTTGTCTGTCGATATGTTCAATATAAGCATGGCGGTCAATTAATAGCGTCAGTTTGTCTTGGCATATACTGGTTTGTGTTTGTTTTACATAATTAGCCACATGCGTATTTAAACTATTTATTGATTGGCTTAAGCTGCTTACACCCAAAGGATTCTCTGCCGGTTTTACTTGCAAATTAAATGCAGTGAGTAAGCTATTGGCTTGAAGATTAAGCTCCGCTATTTGATTTTTATAATGACGCTTCCTACGTTCTCTACGTAAGTACAGGCCAGAACCAAATATTAAGATACATAAAAGTAAAAAATTAATAGGTGATGCAAGTGTCATTATAATTAACTTACTTGAATCAGCAGCTACAAACTGGGTGTCAGTGGTTTTAATAAGCAAAAAGTCAGCAGTGGGCTGCTCAATTATATAGTGGCCATTTAAGATCGGATTATACCAAGGAGCCATATCAAGAGTGGTATTCGTTATTTCGAAACTTCGTATATCAACACTAGTACTAAATAAATTTATACGATTAATCTGATTCGTTAATTCTATGTTTATGCAAAAACAAAATAGAATTATAATTAGAAAAATAAAACCGAACGGTTTAAGTTTACTCATAAAAAAAATCCATCTATTTTGCTTCTCCTATTAAACCTATTACCAAAAGCGGATTATATCGCTTGCATTTAGTACTACGCAAGCATTGATATAATCCTAAGCCATTAGAATAACAAAAATTTGTAACAATAACGGATTAACTAACTATATTTGATATATAGTATAGGTGGCATTAACAAAAATAAACAAAAAGGTTCTAATTGTTTAAAATTTAATACATACCGTCGATAAGCTCTCTTTTGTTTTTTCTTCCGCGTCAATCTAGGCCACACCATTACAGCCTTTAGTATCTGTATTTGCTAATCCTTTCTGACATTCCCGATGCTTCAATACACCATTTCCTAAAATTATTCTTCAAAATCATGCCTTGCTACACAACCTAGGAATGTAACAACTATCGCAGGTACAATTATTATTTTTATTTAAAGCTGCCATGCATAGCTAACTTTTGTAAAAAATGTACGCTGATCTCGCTCAATATTTTTAAGAGAATCGTCTTGGTAACCTCTATCTGAGTAACCCAAATAAAACAGTGTTTGCGCATTAATTTTATATGAGTAAACAAGCTGGCTGCCATAGTCTTTATTGATTTGACTAACTTGGTAAAAGTAGGCGTTTTCGTCTCTATCAATGTCTTCAAATTGTAAAATTAATTTAAGAATTGAACGCATGCTAAATTTATAATGAAGTCTAAAGTCGACCAAGTTAGCAGTAAACACACGTTTCCCTTGCGGGTTGTCTAATTGACTGTAGTTATGTTTTACATCGAGCTGCCAGTGGTCGTTAATATCCCATATAACTTGTGTTTGAGCGTTAAACACATCACCAAGCTGTTCATTTGTATAGTCAATACGGCTTGCATATTCGGTATATAAGGTGAGCTTTAAATCTTTAGTCGGTTTGAACCCTGTGTAAATATAACCAATATTTTGATTGTAAAAATTGCCATTAAAGTTTTCATAACGGTGCACTAAACCAATTTCAAAAATAGATTGTTTTTGGCCTTTAAAGCTTAAAAAGCCTTCGTATTCTTCTTCAAGTAAGTCGCCGTTTTGCGCCCACGTTTTATCCCAGTCAGCTTCGTATGACCATGAGGTAAGTAAATCAGATTCATCTCTGTACCATGTTTGTCCGCCACCAAAGCCTACTTTTTCATAATCAACTTTAGCTTGATAACCTAAATCGGTGCGGTAGTCCTGCCCAATATTTTCATAAGATGCAAATAATTTGTAATCACGTTTATCGCGGGTAAGTTCCAGGGCATATGCTTCATCTGACTGAGTTTCAGATAAGTTATAATTTTGAATTAAAAATTCAGAGTTACGTGTATCAGCAGATGATACTTGATACAAAAGAGTATCCGATTGATTAAACCAGTAGCTACCATCCACTGATAATACAGTGTTGTGATAGTCATCACTTTCTCTGTGCGTGCTTGAAAGGCCAATAGTACCCTGCTGACCTAGGTCATATTGATAACGCCCTGCGGCCGCATTCGTTTTTTCGTTTAAGCTTGCAAAGCCAGAGCCCTGATTCGTTGGCAGTAAAATATTACTATTGTCGTCATCAGCGAGCATTAACGCATAACTATGATCACCCGTTTTACCCGTTAATTTTGCACCTAAAGTAGGCTCTGCAATTGTACGTGTATATAAAAGCTCAAATAAGCTGCTTTTAAAGTAAGAAGCTCCATCTAAAAAGAAAGGACGTTTTTCAGCATAATAAATAGAAAAGGTTGTATTTACATCGAGCTCTAAAGAGTCTGTTTCTACTTGCGAAAAATCTGGGTTGATAGTCGCATTTAAAACAGCGTCCTTGGTTAAACCCCAGCGCAAATCTAAGCCCACTTCGGTATCTATATCACCATTATCCCAGTTACCCGGTAATTCAGATTTATTATCATTACGAAGTGCTGTCAATGTAGGGGTTAATTGAATATTTTTACTCGATTCAATATCGCTAAAACCCACTAACTTATCAAACTGACAAAGGCTACATTTTATATTTCTATCAAATCCCATATTTGATAGCTGATATAAAACATCACGTTGGTAGTTTCTCATGACTGAAAAACCCCACGTTAGCTCTTTTTTATTTTCAGGAAAGCGCAGTGCCTTAAAAGGAATACGCATTTCAACAATGTAACCTTTCTCGTTAATTTGTCCCGCGCTATCCCAAATAGCATTCCATGAGGTATCTGAGCTCCATCCATCAGTATCGGTCATTCTTATATCGCCTTGTGCACCAAGGGGATTCACATGAAATTCATAACCACTGCGTTCATCATTAAATGTATCAATAACAAGAATGACTACGTCGTCTTCCCATAGCGTATCGCGGTCACGAAGTGATGCACGAATTTGTTCAGGGTTTGGATCCTCTGCAATGAAGGCAACATATAAGTTTGTGCCATCTTCGTAAATAAAGGCATCAGTTTTTACAGGAGGTGTGCCTTTTTCGTTAGGCTCATCTTGGTAGAGTAGAGGTATACGTGTCGCATTTTGCCAGTGCGCTTCATCCATAACACCATCAATAGTGATATTTGAATCAATACGAGATAAGGATACTTGCTGTTTACTAGCCGCTACATCAAGGCTTGAGAGTAATAAAACGAAACTTAAAAATAGGAAGGTAAACTTTTTTATTATAGTTATAAAGTACTGCATAAACATCCATTTAGACTGTAATTACTCATAGGGAGTAACTTAAGCTGGGGATTGTAATTTATCCAGGTACATTTGTTAATACTTTGAAATAAAAAATTAACTATTTAATGATAAAGGAGTAACTAATTGTTACGTATTATGTTTCGAGTAGTTTAAGTTTATCGTCTATGCCATTCCATACATCAGCGTCCTCTGGTGCAGGTTTAACCTCTGTAATGCGCGGCCAGACCAGTGCAAGTTCAGCATTCAATTCAGTAAACTCTTTTTGAGATTCTGGTAATTCATCTTCTTGGTATATAGCATCAGCTGAACACTCAGGGACACATAAGCCACAATCAATACAATCAATTGGGCTAATAGCTAAAAAATTAGGGCCTTCAAAAAATGCATCTGCTGGGCACACTGAAACGCAATCGGTGTACTTACATTTTATACAATTTTCGGTAACTACAAACGCCATACTATTTTAATACCTAAGATTTTAAATAACAGCTGCGGATCATACCCATCCACCCCAAAAATACAATAAATAAGTGCCATATCACCCTATTTTAACGTAAAATACGCGCCTTATGTTTGCACACCAACTGTGCCCTACATCCCCTTATTGTGAGCGGTAATTAAAAACCCGCTATGACACCTAAAAGAGATATAAATGATACGTTTAACCGAAATAAAGTTGCCACTTGATCATGACGAAGATGCAATTGGCCAAGCAATTGTAAATAAACTAAAAATCCAACCAGAACAATTGCACAGCTTTAATGTGTTTAAACGTGGTTATGATGCACGTAAAAAAACTGCAATTTTACTTATTTATACACTCGATATAGAAGTAGATAACGAAGCTGATTTACTCGCAGCATTTGAAAAAGACCAACATGTAAAAGTAGCGCCAGACACAAACTATAAATTTGTAGCCCAAGCCAGCGAAAATATAACAGAGCGCCCTGTCGTGATTGGCTTTGGCCCTTGTGGTTTATTTGCAGGCTTATTACTTGCTCAAATGGGCTTTAATCCCATTATATTAGAGCGCGGTAAAGAGGTACGTGAACGTACAAAAGACACGTTCGGTTTTTGGCGTAAACGCACACTTAATACCGAATCAAATGTACAATTTGGTGAAGGTGGCGCAGGTACATTCTCAGACGGTAAGTTATACAGCCAAGTAAAGGATCCAAAACATTACGGTCGTAAAGTCATTACTGAATTTGTAGAAGCTGGCGCACCCGATGAAATTTTATACGTAAGTAAGCCACACATTGGTACGTTTAAACTTGTCACCATGATTGAAAAAATGCGCGCTCGTATAATAGAACTAGGCGGCGAAATTCGCTTTAGCACACGTGTTGACGATATTCATTTAGACGACGGGCAAGTAACAGGTTTAACGCTTTCAAATGGCGAGCAACTAAACACTCGCCATGTTGTATTAGCCGTTGGTCACAGCGCACGCGACACGTTTGATATGATCCACAAAAAGGGGATTTATGTTGAAGCAAAGCCATTCTCAGTCGGTTTTAGAATCGAACATAAACAATCAATGATCGATGAATGTCGTTTTGGTACAAATGCAGGAAACCCAATTTTAGGCTCTGCCGATTATAAACTTGTTCATCATTGCGACAATGGCCGCACAGTTTACAGCTTTTGTATGTGCCCAGGTGGCACAGTAGTCGCTGCAACCTCTGAAGAGGGCCGCGTTGTTACCAACGGTATGAGCCAATATTCACGCAGTGAGCGCAACGCTAACAGCGCTATTGTGGTAGGCATATCACCGGAGCAAGATTTCCCAGGTAATCCACTTGCCGGAATAGACTTACAACGTAAACTTGAAGAGCAAGCGTATGAGCTTGGTGGTAGCAACTACGATGCACCAGCCCAGTTAATTGGCGACTTTTTGAAAGGTAAATCATCAGAAAACTTAGGTGAAGTACAACCCTCTTACACACCCGGTATTAAGTTAACCGACTTGAGTAAAGTGCTACCACAATTTGCAATTGATGCTCTTCGCGAAGCGATACCAGCGTTTAATAAACAAATTCGTGGCTTTTCAACTAACGACGGTTTATTAACCGGCGTTGAAACACGTACTTCGTCGCCTATTAGTATTAAGCGTGATAAAACATTCCAAAGTATTAACACCAAAGGGCTTTACCCTGCAGGTGAAGGCGCAGGCTACGCTGGCGGTATTTTATCAGCGGGTATTGATGGTATTAAAGCGGCTGAAGCGGTCGCACTGTCTATGCTAGAAAACGCTTAAACCTCTTTTTTAAGCTGTTTATCGAAAAGCCTCACTTTGTGAGGCTTTTTTGTGCTAAATGTATAGAAAATAATAACACCTTAAGCACCTCAATAATGATCAAAACATTTACCTTTTCGTTGCTTAGTGTATTGGCAATTTTTAACGCTAAAGCACAAGAACTAAAAACCATCGATGAAATTCACAGTGCATATAAAAATAATTCTATTAATGCACAGCAACTCACCCAAAATTATATAGACCGAATTAATAAACTTAATCCACACTATAATGCGGTTATTAGTTTAGAGCCTACAGCGATTGCTCAAGCTAAAACGTTAGATGAACTTGCCGTCAATGGAACTTGGGCTGGGCCATTACATGGAATACCTGTACTTCTTAAAGATAATATAGAAACTAAAGGCACACTTCCTACAACGGCTGGCTCTTTAGCACTTAAAAATAACGTTACTAATAATGATGCTTTTGTTGTTAAACAACTACGTAATGCGGGCGCTATAATTTTAGGTAAAGCTAATTTAAGTGAGTGGGCAAATTTTCGTTCATCCTATTCATCTTCAGGCTGGAGTGTCGTAGGCGGACAAACACATAATGCGCACGATGTAACACGTAACCCATGTGGTTCTAGCGCAGGTTCTGCTGTTGCGGTAGCACTTAACTTTGCGCCCATAGCATTAGGGACTGAAACAGACGGTTCAATTACGTGCCCAGCTTCAGTAAATGGAGTTTATGCAATAAAACCGAGTATGGGCCAAGTATCACGCTCAGGTGTTGTGCCTCTTTCAAGTAGCCAAGATTCAGTAGGGCCGATGGCGCATTCTCTTAAAGATTCGCTGCTGGTTTTATCTGTTTTGCAAGGTGAGGACTCCCTTGATGCAACAACTACAGGGTTTGAATTAAAAACAGGTAATATAAAATCAAAATCGTCACTTATTATTGGTGCACTGCCTAGCGACAAATTTACAGTTGAAACGCAGCGCCTTTATGCCAAGCAGTTACAAGCATTACAACAGGCTGGACACACTGTTATTAATGTAGATATTACTGATAACTTAGATACGCTATTTGCTGATGAATACTATATTTTACTTTACGACTTCAAAGCCGAAATTAATCATTACCTCGCAAACACTCCAACACAAGTGGCTGTTAAAAGCCTAAAAGCACTTATTAATTTTAATATTCAAAATAAAAAAACAGAAATGCCCCACTTTGAGCAAGACATCCTAGTTCAATCGCAGGCTATTGATTTAACTAACAAACAAAAATACCAGGAGACTAAAGAACGCTATCGCACTTTAGCAACGACAGCCATTGTTAATGTATATAAAAACAACAAGCTTGATATTGTTATAGCGCCTACAGTATCACCGGCCTGGAAAACAGACTTAGTTAATGGTGATAATTTTAATGGCAGTAGTAGTTCGTTATCTGCTATTGCTGGCACAACGCACATAACCCTACCGGTCGGAAAAGTAAGTGGTTTACCGGTTGGTTTGTCCATAATAGCAAATAAAGAGGACGAGCAAGCGGCTTATGTATACGCAAATATTATTGATGAGGTGTTATCACCAGGCACAAAAAAACCTGAGTAAACTCAGGTTTTTTAAACTAAACGGCGTTAACTATGACTTTTTAAGTGACAGTTTTTCGCCTTTTAAGCTTTTACGAACGCTTGAAATACGTGAGCGATTTACTGCTCTCGCTTCACCGGTTGCTTGTCCTGATAACTTGTTAGAACGTGTACGGCGTAAATGCGCTGGTTTTTTACCAATTTTATCAATGAGTACTTCACGGTTACTTACTTCATAACCTTCTAAATATACACGTTTGATTTTTTGGCCGATTAGCGTTTCAATTTCAAACAAAGTGTTTTCTTCTTCACGGCTAACAAATGAGATTGCTTGACCTTGACGACCAGCACGACCTGTACGGCCAATACGGTGAACGTAATCTTCTGCAAGCCATGGTAAATCAATATTAATTACACGAGGTAAGCCATCAATATCAATACCACGAGCAGCGACTTCTGTAGCCACTAATACGCGTACCTTGCCTTCTTTAAATTCACGTAAAGCACGACGACGGTTACCTTGAGATTTATCACCGTGGCAAACGCCTGCCGGAATACCATCGAGGTTAAGCTCTTTAACAAGCTCATCAGCTGTTTCTTTCATGTTTACGAAGACAAGCACTTGTTGCCAGTTTTTCTTACCAATCAATTCAGAAAGTAGCTCTTGCTTACGACGTTCTTCAACTGGGTAAACAACATGCTCAACGGTGCTTGCTGTACTGTTAGTTTGATCAACACGGACTATTTCAGCTTGTTTCAATACTTTAGATGCAAATTGTTTAATTGCTGCAGGGAATGTAGCAGAGAAAAGTAAAATCTGGCGCTCTTCTGCACAGCTTTTAATAACGTTTTGCATATCTTCAATAAAGCCCATATCAAGCATACGGTCAGCTTCATCAAGAACAAGGTGCTTAACACTTGCAAGGCTTAAGTTACCTAAACGAATATGATCAAATAAACGACCTGGCGTTGCAACAACAATATCTACACCTTCTTTTAAAGCATTTGCTTGGCCGGCTGTGCTAACACCACCAAATAAGCTAACGACTTTAAGTGATGTATGCTTTGCAAAATCTCTAAAATTATTTGCAATTTGTTCTGCAAGTTCACGCGTTGGAGCAAGTACTAATGCATGAGGTGCATTAGTTGTGCTGAGTTCAGACTCAACCAATTTTTGGATGATAGGTAAAGCAAACGCGGCAGTTTTGCCGGTACCAGTTTGTGCACTGGCTAAAACGTCTTTACCTTTACGAACAGCAGGAATTGCTGCGCGCTGAATGGGCGTAAGGGTGTGATAGTTAAGTTCGTCCAACGCCTGGATGATTTCAGGAGCGAAACTAAAAGATTTAAAATTCATGCTGTATAACCTACGGCCACATTATCAAGGGTCGCAAATTATACAGTAAAAACGAGCTAACAGTTAGTTATAACTTATCTTTTAACGTGTTTAATCTACTTTATAGCGTTTAAATATTAAAGAGGTGTTAATACCACCAAACGCAAAGTTATTACTCATCACGTAATCGGTATTAATCTCACGCCCTTGATGCCTTATGTAATCAAGCTGAGCACATTCGTCATCAACGTTATCTAAATTAATTGTTGGTGCAAACCAGTTATCTGCCATCATATTAATGCTTGCCCATGCTTCTATTGCACCACAAGCACCTAATGTATGCCCCAAATAACTTTTTAACGAGCTAATAGGTTTGCTGCCCAATGCTTTAAACGTTGCGTGAGACTCGGCAATATCACCTTTATCTGTTGATGTACCATGAGCATTAACGTAACCAATTTTTTCTGGTTCTAAATTGGCATCTTGCAGTGCCATTTCTATCGCTAGTTGCATTGTTTTTGATGTTGGTTGAGTAACGTGCTGTCCATCAGAATTACAACCAAAACCAACCACCTCAGCTAATATTGTTGCTCCGCGCGCTTTTGCATGTTCGTATTCTTCTAAAATAAGTGTACCCGCGCCTTCGCCTATCACTAAGCCATCGCGATTTTTATCAAAAGGTCTTGGTGTTTGTTTTGGTGTTTCATTTTTTGTAGATGTTGCATAAAGCGTATCAAATACTGCAGCCTCTGTGATGCATAATTCCTCTGCTCCACCAGCCACCATTATTTTTTGTCGGCCAAACTTAATCGCTTCATAGGCGAAGCCTATTCCTTGAGATCCCGATGTACAAGCAGAGCTTGTTGTTATAACACGCCCTTTTAAACCAAAAAACACACCAACATTTACAGGGGCAGTATGCGCCATCATTTTAATGTAACTCGTGGCTGTTACACCTGACATCGACCCCGTTTCCATCATATTTGCAAAGGCGAGTAATGGCTCAGTAGAGCCCGTAGATGAGCCATACGCTATACCCGTAGAGCCATCTGTTAGACTTTCGTGCTCGAGTAGTTTGGCTTGTTCAAGTGCGCATTCAGTAGCACGAGTTGACATAAGTGACACTCGCCCCATTGAACGGATTTGTTTTCGTTTGTAATGACCTGGTCGCTCAAAGTGTTTAACTGGCGCGGCTAAACGAGTATTGAGGTCGTCAGCTATATCCCACTCTGGCATAGTAACAACAGCATTTTCGCCTTTAATTAAGGCTTGTTTGAATTCAGACCAATCATCGCCCAATGCAGTGACCACCGACATCCCTGTTACAACAACGCGTTTAATCAAACCATGCCACCATTAACCGAAATCACTTGGCGTGTTATGTAAGCTGCATCATCAGACATTAAAAAAGCGACTGTTCCCGCAACTTCTTTAACGCTCCCCATGCGTTTAAGGGGTATCATTTTCATCATTTCATCAATAGGTAATTCATCAGTCATCGCGGTTTCTATTAAACCAGGTGCCACACAATTAACTGTGATTTTGCGTTTTGCCAATTCTAATGCAAGTGCTTTAGTGGCCCCAATAATACCGGCTTTTGCTGCACTATAATTTACTTGTCCTCGGTTACCTGCAATACCTGACACCGATGACATTGTAATTATTCGCCCACCTTTACGGCTTTGTACCATAGGCATTACAGTTGGGTGTACTACATTATAAAACCCATCAAGGCCTGTACGTATTACACAATCCCAGTCTTCCCCTTGCATAGCAGGAAATGCCATATCGTTAGTAATACCTGCATTACACACCACGCCATAATAAGCGCCATGCTGAGCTATATCTTCTATTATTTGTGCTTTGGCCTGCTCTCTGTCGCATACATCAAATTGTAATAAACTGGTGGTTCTACCTAATGCATTAATTTCATCGCATGTTGCTTGAGCTTGCTCAACACCCGCTCTGCAATGTACTGCAATATCAAACCCTTGCTCAGCAAGTTTTAACGCAATAGCTTTACCAATACCACGGCTTGAACCCGTAACTAAAATTCTTTTTGTCATTGATTTTCTCTTATAAATTCCAACGGGTTTTCAGGCTGAAATACATTAATTTTTGCTTGGCAAAGTAGAGTTTCACACACGAGTATTTGGCATTCAAATACACTTAAACCTGACTCTTCTTGATATAGCTTTTTCACTTCAATAGTCAGCTTACTGCCGTTTTTAAAACACGGTTGATAAGTTTGATACTTTCGCGTGCCAATTAAAAAACCAATTTTTACAGGTTTATTTTCATCATTCGCTAACGCACCAGCGTAAGCGGCAATAGACTGCGCCATGTACTCAACACCAATATAGCTAGGTACGCCGTTAATTGCAGGACTAAAAAAAGGGCTTTGCTCAGTTATAGTAACGCCGCATTGAGCTTCATCTTCGCTGTGTGTTAAAAGGCTATCTATTAAAATCATAGGCGCATCATGCGGGACTACTTGCTCTATAGGGTAATTAGTCAACGTTAACTCCCAATATTAAGCTGGCATTATTACCGCCAAACGCAAATGAATTAGATAAGCAATATTTAAGAGCGGGCTTAAACGCTTGTTTTATTATTTTTATATCAGCCAAATCACTGCCTTCTTTAATCGCGTTATACGGCAGCATATGTTGGCCGCTGTCTTTTAATAATAACCAACATATACCGGCTTCAATGGCGCCTGCAGCACCAAGAGTATGCCCTGTTAAATGCTTACTTGAGCTAAGCGGGGTATTGTTGCCAAACACGCGATTAATTGCAAGTGCTTCCATTTCGTCATTTTTTACAGTAGCCGTACCGTGAGCGTTAATATAATCAATATCACCACAGGATAACTTTGCGCTTTTTAGTGCTTTTTCCATTGAGGCTTGGGCGCCCATCCCATTAGGATCGGGGGCTGACATATGATGCGCATCTGAGCTTTCGCCACTGCCTAGTAACATAATGCCGTTATTTGTTATTGGCTTATTTTTAGTCATTACAAATAAAGCGGCCCCTTCACCAATATTAATGCCGTCTCTGGTGCTAGAAAAAGGCTGGCATAAACCCGAGCTTAAAGAAGCGAGCGAGTCAAAGCCATTAATTGTTAATTGGCACAAACTATCCGCACCACCACAAATTACCACATCGGCTAAATCAGCATTTAGCAAAGCTCGGGCGCTAATTAACGCTTTGCTACTCGACGTGCACGCAGTAGAAATACTGTAACAAGGCCCTAGAGCCCCTATTTTATGTGCAATATAATGAGCGGGTGTAGCTAACTCTTGATCACTGTAACTAAAGTCATCAGGCCAGAGTTTTGTACTTTCATAGTTTTTACGCGCTCTTTCGCCATCATGAATACCTGATGTACTAGTACCCATTACAATTGCGATACGCGACTTATCAATATGCGAAAGTTTATCTAAGGTTGGCTTAATCTGCTCTAAAGCTAGATCAATAAATGTATTGATACGTTTATTATTTGATAAAGCAATAGACTGAACTTGCCCGACATACAGCGGAGTTTGCTCAGCACTTAAACTTTTATTTAAAGTTAATAAAGGAGTTGCAGGGTTATATTTATTTAAGCTTGTTGTGGTTGCATCTTGGCCTATGCCCATCGCACTCACAATGCCTAAATCATTCAGCCAATATGTCACTGTTCTACCTTTTTAAATGTTATTTGATACTGATGTAAAATATTGTTCAACGTTGTCGACTCATCACTATAGTCAATGGTGATAAATGTACCTTCATCGTTAAATACTTCCCGATTAGAGCCAACCTGCTCTATTAAAGCACCCTCTAACTGCTTTTGTAAAAATGCTACTGGCCAATGTACTAATGCAATATCCGCTAAAATATAATGAGGGTCTATCCCTTCTACCGCCAGCATATTTCGTGTTTTTACTGGGCCATTTAAAGGTTTTTCAAGCTCCATAATCGGAAAGCCTTGCACTGTCATTAACAATAACTTAATTGCACCTTTGTCATTTATAGCTAATTGGGCAAATACAGTGTGTGTGTTTTGCTGATTCGTAATATACAAAACATGCTGCCAAGACTTATCAAACATTTGTGCTGGCACACTATTAATATTTAATTGAATATTAGGTGATAGATACACTCTATTTTTAGATGCTGTAAAACTCGTACATGCGCTCAATACAGCAAATATAAATACACTACACACCACATACTTAATTAATTTTGACATAACTGAGCCAACACATTTAAACGGCGTTCACTTTGTGCAACAAATGGGTTATTTGTATCCCATGCGTAGCCCGCTAAAATAGCACTAATCATTTCTCGCACCTGAGTATTTTGTTCAGAGTAAAATATCACATCCTGAAAACGCGTATCGTACCACCCTGTTACAAATGTTCTAAAACAATCGACTCCAGCTTGTAATGGCTGTGCGTAGTGAGCGTCAAAATCGACGACTTCGTTTTTTAAATAGCGATCAACAAGTGGGGCAACTAAATTTGCAGATTTGAGTGCAATTGTTACACCTGATGAAAATACCGGGTCTAAAAATTCCCCCGCATTACCCAATAAAGCAAAGTGCTTACCATATAACTTACTCACATTTGCCGAGTAGCCTTTTATATTTTTTGCTGGAGTTAATAACTCACGCTGTGCTAACAGTGTTTTTAAATAAGGGTCTTGCTCTATAAATTGATTTAGTAAATCGCTAGATTCATCATCATTAAAACGCTCTGACTGCGCCACAACCCCAATACTCGCAGTACCATCACTAAAGGGAATAAGCCAATACCACACGTCTGAATATTGAGGGTGTACGGTAATCAAAATTTTATTTCGATCGAAGCTTGTATCACTAATATTGTCTTTAAAGTGACTAAAATAAGCGCTTCGAACAGGAAAGTTAGAAGGAAGCTCTAAATCTAACAATTTTGGTAATACACGCCCAAAGCCACTTGCGTCCAATACAAATCGGGCATTAACGCGATAAGCTTGCTGCTGCTCATTGTGTACCACTAATGATGCACCATTTGGCTCATCACAGTAGTCAACCACCGTGTGCTTATATCTGATTTCTACGCCTTGTCCTTGTGCTTTGTCTGCTAATAATTTGTCAAAGTCGGCTCTTTTCACTTGATACGTAGTGTCTGGGCCTTTAGTAAATTTTTCAGTGAAATTTATAGTTGTATTTTGCCCTGCCCGATGAAAAGCAGCGCCATCTTTAAACTGAAAACCTAAAGCCGCTGCATTGTTATGTAGTGTATCGATTAAGCCCGCGTCTTCTAAGTACGCCATACATTGCGGCAGTAAGCTTTCACCAATTGAAAAACGTGGAAACGCCTGCTGTTCAAGTACCAGTACCCGCCATCCCTTTTGAACTAAAAGACTACTAGCCAATGCACCAGAAGGCCCAGCGCCAATAACAACAACATCGTACTGCTCAAGGTTATTCAAATTATTGTTCCTTTTGAGGCTTTAAAACACTCAGCGGTGATAAAAAGTAAATAGCTAAAATCCCTACCATTACACTCAGCCCAAAGCTAAAAATAGCCGGTGTATCAGATGCACTCAACATGCCAAATACCCACATTGATGACGCAGCCGATAAGCTAATCGCTAACACATTTTTGGGCTCTAACTTATTTATTTGATAAAAAACGAGGTAATCAATTGCTAAGGCAATAACAAGTAACGCACCGAGTAAATTAAATAACGACAAGCTACCTTGAATCGCATTACATACCCAAAGCATGCTCAACACCACAACAGATAAAATGGTCACCTGCAGCAGCGCTATCTTAATCGTAAATCGCCAACTAAAAAGCAGCCAACTAATAAAACCCGCAAGCACTAGGCTTAATAGTAAATATTCACGGTAATCACTTAATAAAGCACTAATTTGTTTAGGTTTATTATAAAGGTAAATTCCATTGTTTTTTTCAACCTCATTAATTAGTTGATCAGATGAAATACCCGAAATAGACACCCACGTTATCGATTGTTCTGACTCAACAACCATTTGAGAAAGCAGTAATGGTTTAAATGTACTCGTGGCGAGTGTTTCATAAGTTAATAAGGGCGCTTTTGTACTTGCTAGCACTTGCCCTGTAACGCGCTCAGCAATATTCAAAGTCCCTTTGTTTTTTGCCTGTTCAAACAAGGCTTGGTTATCCCTCTGCTTTTGTAAACTAGGCAACCAATGGCTAATGCTATTATGTTTAAAATTAGGGTTTAGTTGGGTTAAGCGTTTTAAAAATTGTTCTTGTTTTTGTAATAGCGCTTCGTCGCTATCTGCAAACATAAAAACAATTTGGCTATCCCATTGCCCAAGTAATAACAAATGCTTTTTTTCGTTTAGCATTAAATGTTCGGAGCTTGCATTTAATAGCTTTACATCGTCATTAAAGCTAATAGGTTTTATCAAAAATAACGCACTTATAAGGACTAATAACGTAATGAGTATTGGTTTTTTTAAACTATTGCAGTATAAAAAAACCTTAATGAGCTTTTGACTCATCAATAAACTCGAAGGCGATAACCTGAGTGTAGATTGCCACAATGGCAAAACTAAAACTGTAAATAGCCAAGCACTCACTAAACCCGCAATAACAAACACACCAACTTGAGATAATAACGTTAGTGGTGCACCTAGTAAGCAGCAATAACCCAGCGTAGTCGTAATAAGAGAGAGTAAAAGCGCAGATTGTGTCCCTTTGCTGTAGCCTTTTTCATGCTCTTTTTTTGCTAAGTCAGTCATACCATGGAATGCATAATCAATGGCAATACCAATCAAGGTAACTGCAAAAACAAGCGTTAATAAATGAATAGTATTAAACAGCAACACCATAGCGATAGCGCCACCAATAAGTGCGCTCAGTACGGTAAAGCTTGCTAATAAAATACTGTTTAAACGCCTAAATACCCAAAATACCATACCAATAAGGGCTAATAAGCTAATGCCACCAAACAGGCTCATCTCGTATTTAGCTTGTTCAGCATTTTCAGCCGTATGAAATAGCACACCAGAGTAAGTAATGCTTAAATCAGGGTAGGTTTTATTAAGTATATTAATCTGTTTAATTATCGAGCCAGCTAAATCAATTGATTTATTAACCCCTAAATTTTCGGGCGCTAAGTTTGCCAAAATGACACTGTATTCAACGCCTTTTAAACGTCGAGTTAAACGACCTTGTTCAAGCGTAAACAATTGGCTTTGTTTTAAGTTATCTTCTATAAATGCCGCTAAGCTCAAACTTGTATCTTTGCTTAAGGTAGCACTTACAAATGGGTTGCCTAACTGATTTAATTGCTCAAGGTAATAATATTCAAACGTTGTTTTTTTGATTAATATTTGCTTGTAAGTATCACTTAATAACGCATGTTTGAAAGGTGAGAATGTTTGCGCTAAATCGTTAACGGACGGAAAGTTAAATGTGCTTTTAATTGCATTATCGTCGAGCCATTTTTGGAAATCATCAAATGCTTTATTTTTATTATTTCCTGCAAACGAGAACATAATACGGTTAGCATTTTGCTGAAAAAAAACATCTTCCGCATGTGCAATTTGGGAGTGCGACTTTGGCAATAAGCTAAACATATCGGCGCTAAACGTTGGTTTAGACAGCCAAAAAGCTGCAGCAAAAAGTAAAATTAAACTGCTAAACCACCCTACAATAACGGTAATTCGTTTTGTCACTGCACTATTCCCTTAATTAACCACTGCATTATTTAAAAACATAATTTTATTTGGAATAAGTAAACTCAATTTTTGTGTTATTTCCTGAGTGCTCATTTAGTGTAATACTGCTCACTTGCTTAGCAGTTTCACATAAAATAAAATCACTAAATAATTGCTGTAACATCGCTTCTTTTGGTGTTAACTGTGTGCAACTGTCTTGCATTTTAGCAATATCAAAACGTGTTTCCAGCGCACTCATATTTACGCTGAGTAAGTCACTCAGTAACCCTACAAATTGCTCGCTACCAGGTTGTGGTATTAACTCACCATTGGCATTTTGTGCAAGCACTTTGCCGTTTTCTATTATGAGCATACTCTCAACAGGCATTTTCACTTGCCAAATGAGCTTTTCATCAATTAACGAAAAAACACCCGACGAAATAAAAGGCTTAGCAAATCCATTAAATTGCTTATATTGCTTAAACTCACCTTTAATAGCTGCTGCATTTACTACAGTGCAAAACAGTAAAAAGCTAATAGCTATGCTCAATGTAAAACATTTTAAAAAATTCATTTAATCGCCTATAAAATAAAAATTTAATTCAAAACCGCTTTTAACTTATTAAATAAAATAGCGGGTGATTCAAATTGCATTTCTTTGGAGCTAACCTCAACCGCAACTTGCGTGGTTGAGGCTTTAGTAAGGCGCTTATTAGTTAGCGAGTCAGTGATTACGTAATCAATCCGTAGTCTATTCTCGTATTCTTTTAAATAAGCCGCTACTTTAATTTTTTGAGTAAATACTGCTGAGGCGACATACTTTATTTGCATATCAACAATAGGCCACGCGTAGCCCGATTCATGCATTTGCGGGTAATCATAATCAAATAAACGCAGTAACTCGCAGCGCGCTACTTCTAAGTAACGTGGGTAGTTACCATGCCATACAACATTCATTGGGTCGCAGTCATGAAATGGAATTTCGATTTCTACCACATGCGTTAATAATGCACCTTTACTATTCATACAACGCCCAACGTTTAGTTTGAATATACCCTATTGTTTGCCTTAGCACGGCTTCCATTGGTCTATCCTCAGTGAGGTTTTCAAAGTAATCAGTTATATCGGTATACATGTTTTGCATATTTTGCGTTAAAGTCGAAAACTCAAGATCGCCTTGTTTTATACGCAATCTAACACCTTGAATACTTGCTAATAACGTACTTGCTAACACTTGTTCTGTTAGCTGTAAAATACGTAAACAATCGCGAGACGCAATAGTTCCCATACTCACTTTATCTTGATTATGACACTCTGTAGAGCGAGAAAAAACGCTGGCCGGCATGGTTAGTTTTAACGCCTCTGCTGTGTAAGCACTACAGCCAATTTGAACCGCTTTAAAACCATGATTAATATAACGGCGCTCTGGTGCACTATCAGACAAGTTTGAAGGTAGCCCATTGTTGTACTTAGTATCAACCAAAGAAGCGATTTGTCTGTCTGCTAAATCAGCAAGGTTTGCAACGGCTGTTTTCATGCTATCCATTGCCATTGCAATGTGGCCTCCGTAAAAATGCCCGCCGTGTAATACATGCTCACCTTGGCCGTCAATTATTGGGTTATCGTTTGCTGAATTAAGCTCGTTTTCTATCATGTGCCTAAAAAACGGCAGACTGTCTTGCAGAACACCAATAACATGGGGTGCACAACGGATTGAATACCTATCTTGAAGTCTGTCTGCATTACGAGGGTGATCGTGATGGTTTAAATCGTCTCTTATCCAACGTGCAATTTGCTGCTGCCCAGGATGTGGCTTAACTGAAAATAATATCTCATCAAAATGATGGCTATTTCCTTTAAGCGCTAAACTTGATAATGCAGTAATACGGCTCGCCAGTTTAGCTAAGTAATTAGCCCTATCAAACGCTAAACACGCTAATGCAGTCATTACCGCTGTGCCATTCATAACGGCAAGACCTTCTTTTGGCCTTAGTGTTAGAGATTCTAAGCCAACTTCTTTCATAACTTCAGCACTGTTACGTACTTGGTCTTTGTAAAACACATCACGCTCGCCTACCATCGCACCTGCAACGTAAGATAACGGTGTTAAATCGCCACTGGCACCTACTGACCCTTCTTGCGGGATCACAGGCACTATATCGTTATTTAAGTAATCTTTAAGTAGATGCAGCATTTCCCAGCTAATACCAGAGTAGCCCTGAGAAAGTGATGTTAAGCGGGTCGCTAAAATTGCACGCCCTTGAACTTTATTAAATACATCCCCGAGTCCACAGCCGTGAAAGCGAGTTAAATGCAGAGGTAATTCATCAACTAAATCAAGGGGTACAGCCACCGTTACAGAATCACCGTAACCAGTAGTAACGCCGTAAATCACGCCATCTTCTTTTAAAAGTGTGTCTAAAAAACGCAAAGCGCTATTAATTTTAACGCTAAAAGTTTCACAGCTATTTAATTGCACTTGTGTTTCATTAAAGGCAACTCGAACAATATCTTCAATTGATAATCGCTGATTGCCAAAAAGCTGTATATTTTGTTCAGTCACACTTGTTCTCCATTGATTGATCGCGCACTACCTGCTGATCACTTTTCCAAAAATCGTAAAAATTAAACCACTGATAAGGATATAAAGCTGCGTAATAACTCAAACGCTGTGCATAGTCAGTAATAATAAGTGTTAGCGCCTGCTGTCGCTCTCGTCGAGGCATTTTTAATGACTGGCTGTAACGTTCAAATATCACTTGATACTTTTTGCTTTTTTTATCTTTTAAACAAAACAAAAAGTAAACAGGGCAATCAAGCAGCGCGGCTAATATAAAAGGCCCCTGTGAAAATGGGGCATTTTTGCCTAAAAACGGTACCTGTACCGACCGAGAAGCCGTTGTTGTGCTTGTTCTGTCACCAACAATAACGATTATTTCTCCCTGCTCTACTTTTTCTTTTAGTAAAATAGCTAAGTCAGGCCCCATATCAGTCACTTGTATTAAATTAACCGACACATCTGGGTTAATCTTTTTAAGCATTTTATTAAATTCAACAGCGTGATGGGTAAACACCAGTACATTTATTTTTTTACTGCTGCGGTGCTGGCTAAGTGCCCTGCACACCTCTAAATTACCCAAGTGGGAACCTATAAAAATAGCCCCTTGATTTTGCTCATCTAGCTCAGCAAATAAATGCTCATTAGTGTATTTAATATCACGTTGGGTTATTCGCCCAAGCCAAGCATCAATTTTATCTAATGCGCTATCTGCAAAACTGCAAAAGTGCGTTAATTGCATTTTAAACGTAACAGGTTGTTTACTGCCTTGGTAAACATTAACCTGCGCTAAAAACGCTTTAGATGCTACACGCGCTACTTTTCCTGTTAAAAAAAGATAAAAAACCACAGGAAACAAAACAATCCACAGCCCTTTTCTACCCAGTAATTTATGAGCAAATAACAGTATTTGAATACCTAAGAAATTACCGCGCTCTTGCATTTTAGACCAGTGTTTAGCGGCCATAACGCCTCTTTAATTTATGCCAAATTAACACAGGAGAGCGAATCAACATTCCAAAAAACAAGCGGGTGTGTAACCACGAAATACGCACGTTATCGTGTAATGGCTGAAAATGAGAAAGCCCATTTTCGGGGTAAATTACTTGGCTAGGTAAAAATACAAAAGGCACATTGCGCCAATATAAACGCACTAAAATTTCGGGGTCAAAATCCATGCGTTTTCCAAGCGATACCTCATCAATTAGCTTTGTACTTTGCTCAAGCGGATATACTCTAAAGCCACACATCGAATCTACAATTGTAAAACTTAACGTTTCAATCCATACCCAAACATGCGTTAAATAACGTGCTAAATAACGGTGTTTAGGCACTGAATCGTCATATATTGGGCAACAGCTTATAAGCGCTTTAGGCTGAGCGTTTGAAAGCGCTATTAGTTTTTTAATATCAGATAAGTCATGCTGACCATCAGCATCAACCTGTATCGCATGCGAAAAACCTAGCTTATATGCTTGCTTTAAGCCGGTTTGTACCGCGCCGCCTTTACCTTGATTATCGTCGTGGGTAACTACACTCAACTGCGCGTGTTTTGCATCAAGCTTACTAAACACATTTTTAGCTTCGACGTTGCTTGCGTCATCAACCATAATAATAGGAAGATTAAATGACGATAATTGGCTCAGTACATCATCAATAACCGTAATGTGATTATAATTTGGGATAACAATACAAAAGTTATTCATTTATCAGGCTATCAAAAATAACACGGCCAGATGCATGCTGTCCTTTGTTTGAATTATACGAAAAGGTATATTTATTCTCTGCTTTTTGCTCTAGCAATAATTCGATTGTTATACCTGGGGTAATCACTACCTGAAATTTTAATACTTCAACATTTTTAACAGGTTGCTGAACATTATAATGTTTGCAAATTGCAGCCACAGCCCAGTCTAATTGCACAACACCTGCGAGTATTGGGCCATCCGTAAAATGTCCTTTGAAATAATCTAAATCATGAGGAACTAGTAAGCTTAATTTATACTTTTGCTCTGCTTTTTCACAAGACAGTAAATCAGGCTGTGTTTTAGTCAACTTTTGCAAAAAGACTCTCCAATGCTTTTAAATTTAACTTTGCCTGTGAGTTGTATGGTAATTGATCTACAAAACGCCACTTCTTAGGGATACAAATTCGCTCAAAGCGCGCTAATGCATGCGCTTTTAATAAATTATTTGTAGCTAACTTACCGTCACCATTAAAAAATATCTGCCCTTTATGCGTAAGCACAACAATAGCGCCTACAATTAACCGCTCACCAGGCAAGGCGATTACTTTAGCTTCACTTACCCACTCACTAGTACACAAATGTTGTTCTAGTTCATCTAAACTTAATCGTTTTTCTTCTAATTTTATAATTCGATCGAATCGGCCTAATAATCTAAATTGACCATTTTTAAGTACTTCGCCTCTATCATCTAAAGGGTAATTTTTGTCGCGAACGAGCGGTGAGTTTAAAATTAAACGCTGATCGTCCAAAGCCCGTACTTTAATACCCGAAAAAGGCTGCCAAAGGCTAACCTTTTCAAGTGAAGTAACTTGTCGATATGCAATACCACCGGTTTCGGTACTACCAAAAACTTGTGTAACTGGTTTATTTAATTGCGTAAACAACGATACAGCATCTTCGTTTAATAGCGGTCCACCTGATGAGAAAATCCATTGTAAATGAGACTTATCATCCACTAAAACATTATCAATACATAACCGTTTTAACTGCGCTGGGCTTGAAACAAACACTACTTTTTTAAATAACTTGAGCTTTGTAGCTATATGTTCTGGATAATGCAATAGCTCTGTATTTACAACCTTTCCTGCACGTAATGGCCACAACAATCTAAACAATAAGCCGTATATATGCTGATGCGAAACACTCGCTATAAAAATAGGATTATCAATCAGTGCGTAGCTATTAATTAATGTACTTAATTCTTTATTTATTACCTGCCACGTTTTTACAATTGGCTTTGCTTTACCCGACGAGCCCGACGTGTAAAAAACAATTGTGCCTTCTTGAGGCCATTTAATTGTTTCAATAGATACAAAGTGAGGTTGATTGACTAAGGTTCCTATATCTAAAAAATCAGCCTCTAAATCGGCTACTAATTCAGACTCACCAATAAAAAAAGGTGTTTGTTTAAGCAAGGAGTTTAACGTTGCAGGTTGCCCATTAGGCGGCAAAATCACTGTGTTTCCGTGTAGTGCCAAAGCAAATAAGTACACGGCAAATTTGTAGGTGTCTGTGGTGTATAAAACAACCGATGATTTAGCATTTAACGTTGATAGCTTTGCTAAAACTTCGTTTATATCACTAACAAACTGACGCTCCGAAATATCATTATCAGTATGATTAAAACATGTTCTTATCGCATTACTTTGAAAAGCATTAAACACCGGCGTTCCTTTTTACTTTTTGTCTGACTAGCCACTCTATAGCAAACAATGTGCCCATAGCTAAGTAAGCAATAAAACCATTATAAAAAGCCCAGGTTTCTAGGCTACTAAAAATACTGGTGTACAGGGCAATGCCACCGTTTAATACAAAAAAAACACACCACACTAGCGTTACTTTTTTTGTATAAATTACACCGTTTTCATCAAGTGAGGGCTCAGTAATGCGCGCAAAGGTTTCAATAATAGAAGGCCCTTTATACAAAGAATACGCAAACACAACTAACATGACTAAATTAATGATTACGGGATACAAACGCAGCCCTAAATCGCTATCCATTACCTTGGAAATCAAAATAGTAATGGCAGCTAAAAATGTAGCGGGCTTTAACCACGGCATTTTATCAAACAAGGCTCTGCTTAACCAAAGTCTAAGCCCGAGTAAAAATAGCAGTAATACTGTAATAATCTGACTATTAAAACGCGTAAGGCCTACGTACACAATAATAGGGTAGCAAGCCAAGCAAATCATAATTAACGTTGTTAAAACTGCTTTTAACATAGTATTAGTTAACTAACTTTTCTATTTCGGTGACTATGTCTTGCACTGTGCGCACAAGTTTAAAGGCATCAGGCTCAATTTTTTTACCTGTGATTTCTCTTAATTTCACAACTAAGTCAACTGCATCAATACTGTCTAAATCAAGATCTTGGTACAGGTTAGCCTCTAAGCTAATATCTTCTGGGTCTATTTCAAATTCGTTTTCTAAAATGCCGTGTAATACATCATAAATTTCAGCAGCGGTTTTCATCTTTCTTCCTACTTTTATATATTAAGAACGTGCTTGTTCAATAAATTTTGCTAAAGAATTAACTGAGGCAAAGTGCGCTTTAGTTTGATCAGAGTTTGCATCTATTTTCACATCAAATTGCTTCTTTATCGCAAGACCAAGCTCTAATGCATCTATGCTGTCTAGTCCTAGGCCATCTACAAATAAAGCGTCATCATCTTGTATGTCAGCAGTGGTCATGTCTTCAAGGTCAAGGCTTGAGATAATCAGTTGTTTTATTTGTTCTTTTAATTCGCTCATATATTTTTTAGCTCTTGTGTAAAATAATGTTGTAAATCTTTAGTCAATTGGCGTGATTGCATCGCAGGCATATCGCTGTCGTACGTTGCACAATTAAACTGCTGGCTCGCAAGCCCCATTGTAAAATGCGCCTGATATGGCGCGACCTTATACCAAGGTGTGCCCTTGGTTAAAGTGTTTGGCTTCATTTTAATTAAAAAAGTAGTAATGGGCGCATGACATCTAATTGCAATATTTGCAGCGCCTCGTTTAAACTTTAATGTTTTGTGAGGCTCTGTCCGTGTCCCTTCAGGAAATACAATTAAGTTATTACCCTTTTGCAAACTGCGCTCGCACTCTCGTAATAGCTCCTGCGGATCGTCATTACTTATATAGCCGGTGCTTTTAATAACGCCGCGCATAAAAGGATTTTTAAATAAATGCGCCTTTACTACGCAATCTGCATTTTTTACTACCGAAATTAAGACAACAACATCAATTAAAGAAGGATGGTTTGCTAATATCAGTTGCCCTTTTAAGCCTTCAATTTTTGCTTTATCGTTAACATGAAATCGAATAACGCCCGTTACATGCATTAAACTAACAAACAATTTGAAGCTGTAATGTACTGTTTTTCGAGCCTTAATCTTTTGTTTAACTGAGTCACTTTGAAATAGGCGCTGAGCAGGAAAAACAATAAAGGCTAATACTAAACCACCCATTCCAAAAACTGAAAAGCAAAATGCAGTAGCAATAGTCCGCCAAATCAACCCACATAGCCTTTGTACATTTTTAAGCATGGTATGTAAGCTGCCAATCGTGCTCAAGCGTGTTATGAACAAGTAATGTATTGCTTCGCTCATACAAAGCTTTAGCGCATTGAATACTCATTGGTAAGTCGCTTTTTTCCATGCCCGTATTAAATACTTTGTTTAAACTAAAATGGGGTTCGCCTTTTTGCGGCGCTCTTATTATTAAACCAATAGAGTGTGCTATTTGCTGTTCATCGGCGTACTGAGCGTAAATATCGGGGAGAGTCTCATCGGTATGAACTATTAACATGTGTTGCTGATCGTTATCAGCAAGTCTTACAAAGCCATCTACGAGTGCATAAATAAAGCTTTCGGCTCCTGCAGCAATAGCATTTGTAGCACTTGTATTACCCTGTATTATCCCAAAAAGTCCCGATGCGGCATTATGCACACTTAACCCAAAACCAGTGGGCGACAGTGGCTGATCATTTACTACATCAATAAGTAAGTTAGACGTTTTGTGAAAATCACCGTGGCGAGAAGAAAAAACACTCGGTAAATTAACGTAGTTACCTTGAGTGCTTACTTGATGAGCACTAAAGAGTGCCATTTTAATAAAGGAAGTCATTCGGCGTCGCTGCATAGCAGGCACCCAACTAAGATTTAATACAGAGGAATCAAACCAATTACTCTCTTTTATTTGTCGCTGTTCGGGCTTTATCCATATAGCGAGTTCTTCAACAACAAATTTCACAGCTCTGCATATTTTATAAGATATAAGGGAAGGAATTTTACCGATTTTAGCAATAGAAGTAAATAATCATTAACAAAAAGCACTGAACTAACACTTTGTTCAGTGCTTGCTCATATTGCTAGGAAAGGAGGGCTATATCGTCCTGCTTTATACACTTAGCTGTGCCGCCAACAACATCGTTGTTATTCAACTCATTAATTAATACTTCGCCTTGAGCTTGCTGCTCATCACTAAGCGGTAAATACGGTAATCTAAATACAGGGTTTACTGCACCTGTCATCATCAACGCGGTATTAATAGCAATGGGGTTTGGTTCACAGAACAACCAGTTCATTAATGGTTGTAACGACGCATTTAGCTCGTTACTTGGCGTATCCATTAACTGACGAAATAACCCAGGTATTAAGTTAGAAGTAACCGAAATAACACCGTGCGCTTTATGTGTGTGGCGCGCATCGTGACTTTCGTCATCGTTACCCGACCAACATGCAATACCTTGTTGTTCATAATGGGCAATACGTTCATTACCGCCACACTCTTTTACACCAATAAAATATTCATGTTTAGCGAGTGGCTCAATAATATCAGGTGTTAGGTCTTGACCTGTTCGCCCTGCTACGTTGTAAATAAAGGCAGGTCCAATATCAAGTACGCGCTTAAAGTGCTCTTTAACACCCGCAATAGACGTACGTCCGTAATATGGATTAATTTGCAGTGCTGCATCCATACCGCTGGCAAAGCCATATTTAGTTGCTTTAATCGCTTCACGGGTGTTGTTACTACCGGTATTACCGACAATAACCAGTTTGTCACCATACTTGTTTGCACTGTGCGCTATAAGCATTAAATGCTCTTCCCAGTTCATTAACTGGCCTTCGCCTGTTGTGCCACCAACTACAATGCCGTCAACGCCTGCTGCAATTTGTATTTCTACGAGTTCATCGTACTTTGCGAGGTCTATTTCACCGTTTGCTAAGTATGGCGTTTTAATAGCTGTAATAAGACTTGCTTGTTTAATTTGGTCTAGGGTGCGCATAAAAAATCATTATTTATAAAACTTGCGCTATTTGTAACATAATTGCCGGTACTTTTGGAGGTGTAAACCCACATTTAATTATAAAATCTCTTGTGTTATTAAGTTTGGTAATACAAAATGAATAACTGTATATATGAACAGTGTTTTATTTTTAACTATACCAGAGGCTTTATGCGTTTATCTGATTACTTAGCAACTCATTTTTATAACACCGATGAACTGTGCCAAGCATTAAATATAGATGCAGATACACTTTTAGCTTGGCAAGAGCGAAGTGTTTTCCCAAAACCAAGTTACTGTATTAAAAGTCAACTTAGCTGCAGCTCATATTCGGGTTTGTATGAATGCGAAGAATATGACGACTATTACCCGCGCGGCTGTGTTAATTGGGGTCAAGGTCTTTTAAAACAAAAAATAGAATCATCAAGCCATGCTTTTAATTATTTTGCACAGCAATATACTGCAAGCCTAACTAAACTCGCTCAGCAAGGGTTTACGTTTAGCGAAGAGCTATTTGGCTGCGAAATAGACGAGCACTTGCAGCAAATTTGGCAACAGTTTTTATGCAGTAAGTACGGCGTGCTTACTCAAAATGGATTAATAGACGAAATAGTCTCGGTAGATATTGGCAGGCTATTAGTTGACGACATTACAGAACTGCGCAGTAAAGCGAGCTTAAACCAAGAAGAAAGAGCGCTACTGCACCCCGCCATGAAGCTTTTAAACAAAGCATTAGGGCATGGCGCCGATCATGAAAAACAACACACATTACGCACCCGCTATATAGATGCACTTATTTTAAAATACGATTTATCTATAAAATAGTTTTGCATTAGTTTGATTATTTATCATTTTAGGATTATTTTACGAAAAACAAGATCTGTTAACTTAATTGTTACGTAAAATATGATTTAAAGGCACTGACTCAATGACAATCAAAACAAAAATAAGTGTAATTTCTGCTGTAATCACTATCCTGTCTTTTAATACGCTAGCTAAAGCTAACCACGAAATAGCAAATGACGACATAATAAAAATGCAGCGTGCAGCACTTGCTAAAAACACTGCAAATAAAGGCTTTGGCCCACAATCTCCACGTAATATTGATAATTATAAAGGCGAAAACACCGTAGTTTTCTCTCATGCCCCAACTTCATCAAATATGAACTTATGTAATATACACTTTCATAAAAATGCTGAACATACCGGTGGCGAGTTTAGTAAATATGCCGGAAATGGTAATGGAAAAGGCTTTAAAAGTGGCTACTTATATTCAGGCTCTTTAACTAAAAGTGAAAGTAAACCAGCAAAAATTGAAATTTGTCCGAGCGATCACGGCGCGCTTTTAGTTGGCGATACCATTGAGGTTCATAACGTTCATACGTCAGCAATTGTAAAACCTGGCCCTACCTTGGGGAGTTGTTTAAGTGATTCGATTAAAAATCCGCAACTACGTGTTGAAGCTCAAGTATATGTATTAGTAAACGACGCTAACGCACTTGATTTTGCTCAAATAAGCGCCGTGTCATCTGTTAATGGTTACTATCAAGCTATTGCTACACCTACAAATACGGGTAAACCTGTTGTTTATAGCGGTTCAACTACTGGTCCTAGTTACAACGAAGCAGGCTCTCCTTTTCAGGTAACATGGTCAGTTAAACCAAAAGTAGCAAAGGTTGATATAAACAGTGTTGGCAAATGGTGTGAAAGTAACACCTTTAACGAAGATCACGCTCACGGCGTACGAAATCTCGTAATAAATCCTGCACTACTCTCTAAAATCAAATAATTAAAATTTAGCCAAATAAAAACAACCCACTAATTAGTGGGTTGTTTTATTATGACCGTTAAAATGAGTATTACGCTTAATGGGATAAAAATGTCACATTAAATGTATTTAAATCTTCATACGTAATACATGTTTGCTCATTGGTATTAAGCTCAACAACACCACAATAAGAACCTGTTATAAACACTTGCCCTGCTTTTAAATTAATTCCCTTTGCTGATAAGTAATTAACCGCCCAATAAAGTGGAAGCTGCGCAAGCTCTGCAGGGTGCACACCCGCCAGGTTTAACTCCAACTCAGTTTGCTTAACGTTAATATTTACAGTACTTGCGTTATACGCTTTGGCTTTATCTATTTGTGGGCCTAAATACACGCCTTGATTAGATAGGCCATCGGCCAGCTTTTCAATGTGAGTGCTTGGAGTGCCCTCATCAAACCTTTTTTGAATAAGCTCAAGTGCTAAATGGGCACTGGCAAATGCAGTATCTACGTCTTCATTTGTATAGGTTTTATTACTTGGTAAATCGCTTTGCAAAATAAATGCAATTTCTGGTTCTATCAGCGCTTTGTTGTTTGTTGTATACAGTGGGCAATTTTCAGCTTGTTTTATAGGTGCATGTAAAAGAGGCGCTAATATAATTGAGCCATCATCTAAAGGCAGCATACACTTCCAGCCATATACAGTTTGCTCATTTAAATAAATCATCAACTTTTGTACTTCTATCGCATCGTCAGTCGTATCTAGTACTAACTCTTTAGGAAAGTTTGAACGTGCTGGGTTTTCATCTCTTTGTGCTAATAAGTGAGTAGCAATTAGTTTTAGCTGTATTGAGTTGTTCACATAAATCTCTTTAAAATACGTTACTGGTTAAGCAGTAAATAGGAAGGATTATATTATTAATGTATTAGCTTAGGCATTAGAACATCATGTTAAATGCCTATAATTAAAATTGTATTTAAAACAAAGCGTGGTAATTATTTAAGTATCAATAGATTTAAGCGATCGTAAAAATAGCCCTAAGCCGCCAAACGCTAAAATTATAATAACAATCAAATCAAACGACGTCATAGTTCGCATACTAAATCGCACACTCGATATAACGCCAAATATTAGTGCGGTTAACGAGCCTAGAGATAGCACCCAGCCTAAAATATTTTTAGAGTTGTAAAAAATCAGACCCACACCAAAAATAAATGGGATCATAACCATGCCGGCTGTAACGCCAAAGCCACCTAAAGCATTAACACTATAAATGCGAGAACTTAGTCCAAAATTAGAGGTCACCGAAATTGCGTTTAGCAGCATATAAAAGCCACCGCACATCATAATTAAACCAATAAAAAAATGCCCAATACCACCAGAGCTTCCACCAGCACCTTTCATTATTAATTATTCCTTTTATATTTTTGACTTATTTGTTTTAGATGGTAATTGCTCGAGTATTCACATTGACCGCAATCTACATAATCAATCAGTGCACACGCGAAAGCACTTATCGCGTGATTACATGCCAAATAACATAAAACCAAGATAAAAAACCATGCAAAATTGCCCATAACACAGACTCGTTAGCACTCCATGAAATAGCAATTGCTAGGGCCGTACCAAAAGAGACTCCATATTTTACTATCTCATTTCTTGAGTTTCTCATTAATTATATTCCTAGTTTTTAACTTATTAGCTGCTTGATTTGCTTACTAAAACTGAAAGTTCTTTACCATCAATATTAATACTTGC
Source organism: Pseudoalteromonas sp. S8-8 (assembly GCF_000497875.1). Classification (NCBI taxonomy): domain Bacteria; kingdom Pseudomonadati; phylum Pseudomonadota; class Gammaproteobacteria; order Alteromonadales; family Pseudoalteromonadaceae; genus Pseudoalteromonas; species Pseudoalteromonas sp. S8-8. The sequence continues at coordinate 28,122 of NZ_AUTR01000069.1, read as the reverse complement.
TTCTTTGCCTAGTTCAACAACTAAAGAGGGAGCCATATGTTTTCCACCTAGTTTTAGGTCAGTTGCTAAACTAACAGTAGAATCATCAATTGGCGTTACTGTAAGAGCAAAACTATACGAATTATCAACTGAAACTGACGCCTCTTCGTTTGAATTGACTACTAAAATAGGTGAACCAATTAAGTTTTTATTATCATAAAATTTGGCATTCACTATAAAACTATCATTAGCTTGTGCAAATGAGGCAAAGCCTAACAACGCTACTATTGCGATTAATTTTTTCATTATTATCTCCATATAAATTATACAGTTTAAAGCTGTTAAGGCTTTATTGGCTGTGATTTTTTTAGCTAGCAATTTACCAGCTAATGATTAAAAAACTTATGTTTTAGCTCTGATGAAGTAACCAACACCCAGTGAACTAATATAGAACAACACTCCAAATACACTAATATCAATGAGTAGCTTTAGAATGTCAAAAGTATCTGTAAACACAAGATACTCAAAAGCAAATAAGTGAAATATAACTTTTGATCCAAAATACGCAGTTAATAAAGGAATTACAAAAATAAGAATAGATTGATTTGATTTATTAATTTCCATACCCAAGTCTCCATTATTGGTTTAATTAACTCAGCTCTAAAAATATAACACACAAAAAATATATAAATAGTTAGCTATTTTGAGTCTCTTATTCAGTACCACTCGGACTATTTATGGCTGACTAAAATGCCATATTATATTTCTATAATTTACACCAGAGAATTTTAATGTAAACAACAAATTAAATAGGCTATTTATTAGAGTGGGTTGTGATATCAAAACGACTTTTAATAAAGTTATGAACCTCTTTTGATTTCGACGCACTACGAATGCGAATTAACAAAAAAGAGTCCTAATAGGTTTCATTGATATTGGCGAAGTTGGGGATTTAGGCAGGTTGGAGTATAAGAATAAAAGGTGATGTAAGTTAACAGCACCTATTTGAGTATTTACTTTATGAGATGTAATTTAGCTAAGTATTTTAAAATGTACCATAAAAGGCACTATAAAAAGAATTTAACCAATTGATTTATATACATCAATACTACTATTGGTTAAAAGTCCAGTAACTTGCGTACCAAACGCTTTAAAGTGTGGCTCGTTTTTATGCGCTTCAAAGTGCTCATCAGACGCCCACTGTTCGCTAACAACGTAATCGGTATGTTCATCATCACTTTTTACAGATAGTTCATAACGTAAGCACCCTAATTCTTGGCGCGATGACTTTTGTAAGTTTTCAAGTGCTGTAAGCATCACATCTGCATCAATATTTTTGCACGACAGTGCAGCTATAACCGTTAACATGTGTATTCCTTTTTAAAAGTTAAGGTGTAGATAATCTACACCTTAAAATATTTAGTTTAACTTTGCGTTTGAGGTAAGTTTACTGATCCCACTGCGGCGCAAATTCTGGTGTTGCTTGGCGGTCGCCACAATCTAGGCCATCAATGCGGGCTATGTCTTCATCATCTAATTTAACGTGGTCGTTAAAGTTATCTTCTAAGTTTTTACGCTTGGTTGATGATGGAATTGTCGTCATACCGCTGGCGTTAACCCACGCTAGAACAACTTGTGCTGGACTTGCATCGTGCTTTTTAGCAATGTCGATAATGGTTTGATCTTTTAGTACTTTACCTACTACAAATGGCATGTATGCTGTTACATGAATGTCGTGCTGAGCACAAAATGCGCGTAATTTAGTATTAGTTAAATATGGGTGAACCTCAACCTGATTGGTAAATATTTCACGCGAGTCGAGTGTTTGCATTGCTTCATTTAAGTTTGCAATGGTGAAGTTTGATACACCAATGTGCTTAGTTAAACCAAGCTGCTTCGCTTTTAGTAATTCAGTGAGGTATTCACTCATTGGCTCGTCGTTAGCAGGCGATGGCCAATGAATTAGTAGTAAGTCGACCGAATCAACTTGTAGCTTTTCAAGTGACTTTTTAACGCTTGGGATAAAGTCGCTTTTATTTAATTTGTTATTCCACACTTTGGTGGTTAAGAATATTTCACTGCGCGGAATATTACTATCTTTTATAGCTTGGCCTACTTGCTCTTCGTTGCCATAAATTTGTGCGGTATCAATATGGCGAAACCCAACTTCGAGCGCCATTTTTACTGAGTTATAGGCAGTGTCGCCCTCTAAGCGGAATGTTCCCATACCGAGTTCTGGCATTTCTATTACACGTTTTGTCATGGTTTATCCTTATAAAATAATCGGTTTTGAAATACAAACTTCACTAGGGCGTGTTGTCCTTTGTGGATTGAAATTTGTTCAATCTAGGGGCGATTTAATCGCGGCGCGAGGTTTATAACCTAGTGGGCTAAGTAAAAACCGAGCAACAAAGAGTTAATCGCCCCTAGAAAGAACCCAACGGGCAGTGTATGTTTGGTTTTTATGCTGCGTTATCGCCTATTTATGGGGAACAACCACACTACATAGGCTCTGCCTTGCCTAAAAACCAAACTTACTACTGCAAATTCAACAACCAAAGATCAACACGCCCTATAGTTTTACGAAATACACCTTTTACTTCTCATTATGACTGTCACTTAACAATTAATGACCTCATAACAAGTATGAGGTCATTAATTTTAGTTTCAAGGTTAACAGCTAAGACTTTATGCTTGCTGAATCTCGAATTTATCTTGTAGGTTATGGTAACGAAGGGCTAAATATTTTATACAGGAGAAGAAGCAACTAAGCTTTAAAACATGCGCCAGACGGTAAGTTACGTATAAATGCAGTAGCTCTTTTATGCTGCATCATCTTACTTTTTTAATTGGCAATTTTGCTAAGCAATACCTGCATAAAACGCTTGATATAACTTCTCACTACAGCATTATTGGTTTACTTGAGCACACAACCGATTAGACAAACTCTATTAGTAATTTAAAAGATTTAAAATTGGCGTTCGTAAACTGGCTATTCACCCAAGTAGATGACTTATTAAATCACACGTAAATACGCAACTAATGATGAATCAGTGTTTTATTCTCCAAATAATCAAGAAATTATCAAAGCCATGTATTATAAAAAATAGTGCGGTATCATCGCGAATTGTGGCTTTTTTAGATTTCATAAAGCCTAGGCCTAGTTTATAAGTTCTGTATATTAATATTGATATGCTTATTAAACGTTTTAACCGATTTTTTGACGCTTTTTAATAATCAAAAAGTATAAATAATAAAAGTAGTAATTAAAGGTATTAATCAAAATGGATTCTTTAACGCAGATAGCATTAGGTAGTGCTGTAGGTTATGCGGTATTAGGCAATAAAATAGGTCGAAAAGCCGTTTTGTGGGGTGCCATTTTAGGCACACTTCCTGATTTAGATGTATTTTTGCCTTATGGCGGCTCTGTAGAAGCGTTTACTTATCACCGTGGCTTTAGCCATTCGTTATTAATACATTTATTAATTAGCCCGCTCATTGTATGGCTAATATTAAAAGTACACGCGGGAATGCAAATTTATAAAGTGCGCTGGTTTTGGCTAGTATTTTTAAGTTTATCTACACATGCCCTATTAGACAGCCTAACGGTATACGGTACACAACTACTCTGGCCTTTTACTGAGTACCCCTTTGCGGTTTCTAGTGTGTTTATTATTGACCCCGCTTACACGCTTCCTTTATTAATTGGCGTAATATGTACGCTAATACCCAAAATAAAAGCAGCAACGGCTTATCGTATAAATGCAGTGACCTTAGTTTTAAGTAGTCTATATTTATTTTGCGCTTTAATTTTAAAAGTAAATATTGATGACAAAGTAAAAACGGCTCTCAACAACAGACAAATACCAGTCAATGCGTATGTTAGTACGCCTGCTCCGCTAACCACTTTGCTGTGGCGTATTGTTGTGATGTCTGACGGACAATACTACGAAGGTTATGCATCAGTATTTGACGCGCCCAGCGATATTACATTAACGGCTTATCAAACAACGCCTTCACTGTTAAATAATATTAGCGATGAATGGGCTATAAAACGCTTGCAGTGGTTTACTAAAGGGTTTTATTCGGTGCGCCAACAGCAAAGCAATATTGTACTTTCTGATTTACGTATGGGCATGGAGTGCAACTATGTGTTTAATTTTGTAGTGGGTCAAAAAAATGATTCAAAAGTGAGCATTGGTAACTTTGAAAAAATAAGTCAAAGACCAAACTTAAACAATCTTCATAAAATATGGAACAGGGTTTGGCAACCAAATGTGTCTTTAGCATCACCCGCGGCAAAAAATGACTGCAATAGCGAATAACGGCATATTATAAGATTCATACTAGCATGAGGAAGTTAAGTGAAGTTCAAGCAGCAATTAAACTAAATAGTTCACTAAAGTGATTGCTGCTTTTTTTGCTGATACATTGCAACATCAGCATCTTGAATCATATCCTCAACTGATTTACCTGTATCGTGTTTAAAGTGTGTTACTCCTACACTGTAATCAATTTTGTATGGCTTGTTTAAGGTATTATTAGCATGCTCTATTGCATCCGCAAACCTTTGTAAAACAAACTCTGCTTTTGTCTCGTCTGAATCGCTTAACATCGCAACAAATTCATCTCCGCCAAGTCGACCTATTACTTCACAATCACGAAATGAACTAAGCATAATTTGTGCAAATTTATTTAATACAAAATCGCCTTCGTGGTGTCCATAAATATCATTAATTTGTTTAAACTTATTGAGATCAAACAAAATAAACGACATTGATACTTTGTTTCGCCTACATACATTTAGCGTATGTTCGGCAAGGTTTAAAAAGCCACGTCGATTAGAGATTCTTGTTAACTCATCAATTGTGGCTAGTTGAATTGATTGAATTTCTCGCTCGACTAACGTGCCTAAATCTCTTAGTAATTGTTTTTCTTCATCATTGAGTTGTCTAGGTTTATTATCGGCAAGGCACAAAGTGCCTATAATGACTCCTTCCCTTAATTTTAAAGGAAAGCCTGCATAAAAGCGTACTTTAGGATCGCCTGTAACAAAGGGGTTATCAAAAAACCTTTCGTCTTGAGCTGTATCTGGGATTATTAATAACTCGTCTTGATTTATGGTGTGGCCACAAAATGAGGTTTCGCGAGGAAGCTCAGGCGCATCAAGCCCCTGCCTTGATTTAAACCACTGGCGGTCTTCGTCAATCAAAGTAACCAATGAAATAGAAACATTAAACATACGCTTGGCAATACGAGTAACACGATCAAAGCGCTCTTCATGAGACGTATCTAGAATTTTTAATGCTCTAAGCGCGTGTAATCGCTCAGCTTCGTTATTTGGAATCTCAGGTTTAATCATTAAAGCTCTATTAATTTTAAATGTTTTATAAATTACGAAACTGGAGCGAATATTTTCGAGTATATAATCCGATAAACTTATTTAAACTATAAACAGTCTGCCTATTCAAACTAGAACATTACCTAAAAATAGCAATAAATAAATATTTATAAATATCAGTAAGTCGTGCCTAAATAAAGATAAGATTCAATCCGCAAAAAACTATGATTTAAACAGGTGGGAGTAGTGGTTGATACAACATAGCTACTCTTTAATGAAAAAGTAGTAGTGGCTATTTAGTTTTATTTAAATAACCACTGGATTTGGCATACTTACAAAAATAAACACTTTAATTTTGGTGCTCATATTGTCCACGGTAAACTTCAAATACTTTTAAAACAGTATGTTGCTCTTTAGTTAGGTTATCAAACCAATCATCAAACAGCTCATCATCTTCTTGCTCGCTTAGTGCCATATACCTTGCTAGTAACTCTACAATATCATTGTGGTTGCAGGTTAAAGGATTTACTTGTTGCGCCAAGGTACTGTGGTCGCGCTCTCTTAGGGTTTCCATCACCCCTTGATCAATTTGTTCTTGTTGTTGTGTTGCGTCACTCATACATAACCTCTGTAATAACTTTATAACCGTATTTGTTAACGTTTTAACTCTTAAATATAGTTATAACAGCCTAAACGCCAATAGCCAGCATTTTTGATTCAAGTGCTTATTTTTTGATTTGTTTGCGCAAATAGCCAGCAATTACGGCCTTTTTGAGGAACATTTAAATAATTTGCAATGGGAGAATAAATACGTTAAATTTAAATGATATATTATCACATATCATTTATTGAGGCGCATTATGAAACCAAATATTCATCCTGATTACCACGTGGTTGCTTTTCACGATACCGCTGCCGATTCTTACTTTATTATTGGCTCAACCATAAAAACGAGCCGCACAATAGAAATAGACGGTAATACATATCCATACGTACCTATTGATGTATCAAGTGACTCGCACCCATTTTATACAGGCAAGCAAAAAACAACCGCTACAGATGGCCGCGTTGCGCAGTTTAATCGTCGTTTTAAAAGTTTATCGACTGTTAAAAAGGAAAAGGTATGAAAGTATTAAGCTCTCTAAAAAGTGCCAAGCAACGTCCGGGGTGTCAAATTGTAAAACGCAAAGGCCGCGTATTTGTAATTTGTAAAAAAAACCCACGCTTTAAAGCAGTACAAGGACTGAAAAAGAAATAAGTTAAACGGGGATGCTCAACATATAATTAGGTAGCTTGCTTAAGCTACCTAATTTAGGGGGACTATTTTACCACTACTGAAAACTCTGGTACTGCCTGAATTACTTTTTTTACCGTACAGGTATTAACGGCTGCAATAAGCGCCTTTTTATATTTATCAGGGAAGCCTTCTGGTAAGTTAATCTCAATTGAAAATAGCTTTTTACCGTTGTCATCTACATTTTCGTTATTTTGAGTAAGCGTCATACCTTGCGTTGAAATATCACGCTGCTCGCAAAACTTACGCGCATAAAAACCTGCACATAAAACCATACTTACTAAAAAATAATCAAACGGTTCTGGATACTCTGCATTGCCACCAGCGTTTACGCTTTGATCGCTTATTACTTCTAGGTCGCCAAATTTAGCGCTTTGCTTTTGGCCTTCTAACATTGAAACTGAAATTTCCATTGTGTTTCCTTATATTTATTGCTGCAGATACCTTTAACGCAATTAGCTTAAAAGTAGCTACTAAAGATACATATAGTTTAGGTTTATGAACCGAACAGTAATTCAAAGAACCCTGGAGGCTCGTGTAACTCATGATATTTTTTACGTAAATTATCTATATTTTTCAGTGGTTCTTTTGCCGCACTTAGCCCCTGCTCGTTTGCTGCTTTTTTTGCAAGTTCAGCTTGAGCAATCACTTTATCAAGGCCCTGCAATGACTGCTCATGTTTTTTGTAAAACTTACCTGTTTTACTCACTTTAACCAGCTTTATAAATTCATCAATCGCAGTATTAAATTCACTAAGTTGAGTTGCCTGCACCGCTTGTTTATATGCAAGGCCCGTGTTTTTCATATTTACTTCAAGATCGACTTCTTGCTGCGCAAAAGACATTGAACTAAACGCAAAGGTAAAAATAATAACTAAATACTTCATGGTCAAACCTATTAATTAAAAACACCTAAATTGTATCAAGTTTACGTAGCAAAGTAACTTTACGAGCTGTTATGAGCACTTTGAGCTGTAAAGGGGGTTTACAAATCAATCATTTTAAAGCCGCAATAGTGAAAAATATTCAAATAACGATTTTTTTGAATAAAAAACACCTAATAAAAATCACTTTAAAAGAGTAATAACACACATAAACTTTACAAATAAGTACATATAACACTCGCTGACAACTTCATATAAATAAAAATTAATATGTGAATAATTATAAACCGCAAAAAATTGACTTAAAAAACAACTTAAAATTTAACAAATAAAAACCAATGTTAATAACTAAAATATATAAGAAAAACTAAATGTAAAAACACCTCAGTAAATCATTTAAAGGGCCTTTGTAATTAATACCAAAAAACACAATAAAAGTTCTTCAGGTTATTTCAAGTTGCTTATTTTACAGTGAGTTAGCTGCTTTTAATAAAATAATCAGCATGCAATAATCGCCGCCCTCATAAAAAAGTTATAGGGCTTTATCCAAATACAAACTGCATTTGGATAAAACTACATTGTATTTAATTACTATAAAATGTTCTCTGGGAATCAAATGAAACGTCATAATTTACTTTCTACTAGCATTAAATGTGCATTAATTACTGCTGCTGCAACAGCAAGTAATTCTGTGCTTGCACAAGATGAGCAAGCAACAAAAATTGAACGTGTTGAAGTAACGGGTTCACGTATTTTACGTGAAGGTGCTATTGCGCCTGCACCTGTTACAGTTATCAGTGGCGAGCAGCTAATGAACACTGGCGCAGTAAACATTGGTGAAGCGCTAAATAACTTACCTGCACTTGGCAATACATATTCTATGGCTAACTCAGGCCGTTTTATTGGTACTGCGGGTTTAAATATTCTTGATTTACGTAACATGGGTACAGATCGTACTTTGGTACTTGTAAATGGTAAGCGTCATGTATCAAGCTCTGCAGGTTCTCAATCTGTAGATACCAACACGATTCCAAGTGTATGGGTTGAACGTGTAGAGATAATTACTGGTGGTGCATCTGCTGTATACGGTGCTGATGCGGTAACAGGTGTTGTTAACTTTATATTAAAAGACAACATTGAAGGCATGGACTTTAGCGTTACACGTGGTTTTGCCGATTTAAGCAGCTACAACAACGAAAAAGCGACGTTCTCATACGGCTCTAACTTTGATAACGATCGTGGTAATGCAGCTTTTGCTATTGAGTACTCAGGCCAGGATTCATTAAACGCGCTTGATCACCCTTGGACTAGCACTTCGTTTAGTAGTTTACGCAGAGAAGTTTTACCTGGTGAAGATACAAATAGCTTAGACTTTCCTGATAAAATTTTAACGCCAAATGCAGGTTATTACGCAATTAATAACGCGGGTGTTTACGCACTCGAAGATTCAACTAAGTTTATCAATAGCTTTAACCCTGACAGCAGCGCCCGTGATTTATACATAGGTAATAATGTAGATTTGTATTCATGTGCAGAATGTGACTTTTTCAACCTAGGTCAATTTGAAGAAATTCAACCTGAGTTTGAGCGTTACAACGTAAACTTTAAAGTTAACTACGATGTTACCGACGACTTAAACGTTTACTTTGATGCTAAATATGTAAACAGCCAAGGTGAAAGCATAGGCCAACCTGCATTTTTCTTCTTTGACGATGAAAACAGCATTAAAATCGACAACCCTTACCTAGACCCAGCCATCAAAGCGCGTATGGAAGAACAAGGTGTTGATTCGATCATGGTTAACCGCATGATGACCGACCTTGGCCGCCGCATTGAAAACAATACGCGTGAAACAACGCGCTTTGTTACCGGCTTAAAAGGTACTGTATTTGAAGATTGGGAATTAGATACATCAGTTGTTTATGGCCAAACTGATCTAGAGCGTGAAAACGGCGCTAACATGATTGTAGCCAACTACTTTAATGCACTTGATGCAGTTGAAGATACAAATGGTAACGTAGTATGTCGTAGTGCTGCAGCCCAAGCTGATGGCTGTGTTCCTGTAAATATTATGGGGTTTGGTTCGCCATCTCAACAAGCCATTGATTACATTAATACGGTATCTGTTGGCACATCAACTATTAAGCAAACAGTTATTTCTGGCTCACTTGCTAATGGCGCTATTTTTGAATTACCAGCGGGCTATGTAGGTGTTGCATTTGGTGCTGAGTACCGTAAAGAAGAAAGCGAAACAAAAGAGCCTGATAACGCTGAAGGTACTTTCTTTAACGCTCTGGGCGAAGATAAAGGCTCGTTTAATGTTCGCGAAGTATTCTTTGAAGCGACGATGCCAATTTTAACTGATTTACCGCTTATTCAAGACTTAGTGTTTGATACTGCAGTACGTCATGCTGACTACAGTACGATTGGCGAAGCAACTAGCTGGAAACTTGGCCTTGATTGGACTGTAAATGATGAGCTACGTGTACGTGTAACACAATCTGCTGCGCTTCGTGCGCCTAACATTAGTGAAGTATTTGGTGCAGCAAGCCAAACTTTCTACAATGTAGACGACCCGTGTCGCGCTGACAACCTAGGTGATTTATCAAACGGAGCAACCCGCACTGCAAATTGTGCCGCGTTAGGTGTAGCGAGTGACTTTAACTCAGGTTACGATGCAGCCTCATTAGATGGTTTAAGCAGTGGTAACCGCGATGTAAAAGGTGAAGAGTCAACAAGTACAACTGTAGGTATTGTTTACCAACCAGAGTTTTTAGAAAATGCGCTACTTACTATTGATTACTGGGAAATTGAACTTGAAGATGCAATTGACACAATTAATGCGCAAGACATTCTTGATCGCTGTGTTGATAGCGCAACAGGTATAAACAATCAATACTGTAACTTAATTACACGTAATACTAATAGTGAAATTACTTTAATTCAAAACTCAGTACTAAACGTTGCCGGTCAAAAGGCATCAGGGGTAGATTTTGAACTAGGTTACGACTTTGACGCGCTTGAAGGTAGCTTTAAAACACGCTTAATTGGTACTTACTTAATTGAACGTAAAGATTACCCGTTCCAAGACGACCCTAGTAACTACATTGAATACGCAGGTACTACAGGTGAAGCTAAGTGGCAAACTAACTTATCTGTAAGTTATGTTATGGATAACTTTTTCTCAACAGTTGAAACACGCTTTTTGAGTGAAGTAGAGCTATACACAAATTTTGAACTTGATAGCAACCCTAACCCAAGTAATCAAATGTCTTATGGTAAATACTTTATTACTGATATGACTGTAGGTTACAACTTTAATAGCGGTTTAGGCGTTAAAGTAGGTGTTGATAACGTATTTAACCGTAAACTTCCGTACGGTTCACGTGGTACAAGCGCGGGTAGCGCAAGTTACGATAACATTGGCCGCTTTGGCTACATTAACTTAAGCTACAGCTTATAATTAATAAAATAACTTATTAGGGCGTGTTGATCATTGGTGGGTGAATTTGCAGCAGTATGTTTGGTTTTTAGGCAAGGCAGAGCCTATGTAGTGTGGTTATTCCCCATAAATAGGCGATAACGCAGCATAAATACCAAACATGCGCTGCCCGAAGGGTTCTTTCTAGGGACGATTAACTCTTTGTTGCTCGGTTTTTACTTAGCCCACTAGGTTACAAACCTCGCGTCGCGATTTAATCGCCCCTAGATTGAACAAATTTCAATCCACAAAGATCAACACGCCCTAGTTAAAACAAAGGCTCGCAGTGCGAGCCTTTTTAATAGGTCTTATTTAATATTACTCAGCCACACGCTTTGGTATGGTTCTAGCTCTATCGTTAATTGGCTTTCTTCAATCGTTTTATTTGCAACCAAATCAAACCACTTTTGGGTGTTAATTAAGTTTAAGTCGGCCAATGTGAGTGTTTGTGGTTTATCGCTAATGTTATAAACACAAAATATGCTTTGGCGCCTGTCAATGCTTTGTCTCCAAAAACCAAATAACCCACCCGCTAAATGCAGCGTAAACTGTGTAGCATTTGGGTGAAAGGCACTCTGCTTTTTGCGTACTGCCAATAAGCTTTTTATGCCGTTAAACACTTTATGATGATGACTATACTTTTCACCAATTGCAGCCAGTAGCTTTGATTCTTGCCAACGATGGCGGTTAATAGCGCGGTTATGCTGTGAATTTTCAAATCGGTCGTAATCGTTAGTTGTACCCAACAAACTATGAATATAAAGCCCTGGGATACCTTCAAGTGCAAACATAATTGCGTGAGCACACATAAATCGCTCAAGGCCAAACTTATCGGGGCCATTGTGCGTCCCTTGTAGTGCATCAAATAAAGCAATATTTAGCTCGTACGGTGTATGTGTGCCATCGTTACTTGTACGCATAGATACACGACCACCAAACTGCATGGTTGTACTTACTAGTGACGCCACTTCGCTAGGTTGTAGTAAACCTTCAATTGGTCTGAGCCCTACTCCATCATGCGAGGCTATAAAGTTAAAGTATGCCGTACCATTTTGCGCAGGCGGCATGCTCATCATCCAATGCTTTATTGCAGTACTATCACCACTAAGTAATGTATGAAGCAACAATGGCGGTAAGGCAAAGTTATAAATACTGTGCGCTTCGTTAGCGTTACCAAAGTACGATAGGTTTTCTTGGTTTGGAATATTGGTTTCGGTAATTATAACTACGCTGGGCTCTGCGTGCTCAATAAGTGTTCGCATTAGCCTTACTGCTTCATGTGTTTGCGGCAAGTTAATGCAACTTGTATTAAGCTGTTTCCACAAAAATGCAACCGCATCAAGCCTAAACAAACGCACGCCATTGTCTAAATAATGCCTAATTATTCCCACAAACTCTTTAAGTACATCAGGATTGCCAAAGTCAAAATCAACCTGATCGTGACTAAACGTACACCACACATGTTTTTCGCCGCTTGGCGTAGTTACAGTATTTAATAACGATGAGGTTCGCGGGCGTACAACTTGGCTTAAATCATCCGTTAAGCTCGCCGTTTTGAAGTAGTCTTTACCCGGGTGTAAATCATTTAAAAAGTTCTCAAACCATACACTTCTGCTTGAACAGTGGTTAATAACTAAATCTGCCATGAGTTTTACATCTTTAGCTATATTTTGAATATCATTCCAATCACCTAGCGACTCGTTAACTTGCACGTAGTTCATTACGGCAAAGCCTTCATCTGAGCTGTACGGGTAAAATGGCAATATATGCAGCGCATTTAACTGCATATCACATTGCTCTTTTATAAACCTGTGTAGTGTTTTAAGCGGTGCCTCCATTGGGCTCGATACGGCAAATTCACTATCATCGTGTTTAATAATAGAATCGCCATAAGCAATCAATACTATATCTTGTTCATCCCATCTGTTTGTATGGGGGGTCGGGTCGCGCAGTGCATTGCTACCTAATATAATTTTAATGAGTTGCTGAGCTAGCTCAGTAACCGATAAAGGCAGCTCAACCCCCTCATAAATAATATGAAGATGTTGCTCTACTCGTTGTAAAAATAATTCGCTAACTGAAATCACATGCGCCCCTAATATTTATTGTTTAGACTTATAGGCTAGTTAACCTGCACGCAGGTTAACTATATTCTTCGTTATCTAGCTCTACGGCTTCTTTTAAGCGCTCAAGTACGTCTGGCATTGCTGATACAACACGGTTCCAACTTGGCACAAATGGCGCTTCCATTGGGTTTTCTAAAAAGTGTTGCCCTGCTTCCATAATATTTTGTGCAAACATTTCTACTGCTTTTTCTTCTTGGTGTACATCAAGCGTTAACCCGTTCATAAGCGCATCGTTGTGATAGGTTTCAATAAAATCTAGCCCGATACGATAGTAAGTCGCTTTTAATGAACGAATTGTTTCGCTGGTAAAAGTAACACCTTGTGTTGCCAGCTTTCTAAACAATGCCTTAGTAATATCAATCGACATTTTAGACAAGCCTGCGCTTTGGTCATCAAGTGAAAGTTCTTGGTGCTTATGATCGTAATTATCTGCAATATCTACTTGGCATAAGCGGTTATGGGAGTAATTACGATACATTTCACTCAGTACGCCTATTTCAAGGCCCCAGTCACTTGGAATGCGAATATCGTTTAAAACATCGCGTCTAAACGAAAACTCACCTGCAAGTGGGTACCTAAAAGAGTCCATATATTCAAGGTAGTCGGTATTGCCTAAAATTGTTTTAAAGGAGCGAAGCAAAGGCGTTACTAATAAGCGCGATACACGGCCATTAATTTTGCCATTCGCAGTACGCGGGTAAAACCCTTTACAAAATTCATAGTTAAAACGCGGATGCGCAACGGGGTAAATTAAGCGAGCAAGTAAGCTTCTGTCGTAGGTTAAAATATCACAATCATGCAGCGCAATAGATTCCACCTCTGCTGTTGCTAATTTATAGCCCATGCAATACCACACATTACGGCCTTTACCCAGCTCACGCGGTGCAACGCCTAGCTCTTGTAATTCTTTATCAAGTGCTTGTAAGCGTGGGCCGTCGTTCCATAATACTTTATGGTTTTGGTTTAGCTCTTTAAAAAAACCAAGTGCATGGCGATACTGTGCTTCGTCGGCTCTATCTAAGCCTATGGTAATTTGCGATAAATACGGTACTTCGCGTAATTCGCTAACTATATTTTGCAGTGCAGGGCCTTCGAGTTCACTAAATAACGAAGGAAGTATTAATCCCATTGGGCGCTGCTTGCTAAAAGTAAGTAGCTCTTTTTCTAGATCCTCAATTGGTCTGTCGGCAATGTTATGTAATGTAGTAATAATGCCATTTTGATAAAAATCAGCCATGAGACTTTTGCTCCTCAGAAATACTTAAAATACTGCTAATGCACGGCAACGATGTTATTTCTTCAATCCAGCCCAGCGGTGCTGGCGATTGAGAGTATCGTGCTTTATTGTGCGACAATTTAACCGGTTTTTTACTCGCCGGATTGGCGATAATAATGGCGATATTTGCATGCTCTAACATTTGCTTATCGTTATCGCTATCACCCAATGCAATGACCGTGAGAGGCTTTCTGAAATGATGGGTAAACTGTTTAACTAACCACTGCTGTGCAGCGCTTTTATCGGTATTTTTGGCAATATGAATGAAGCGCCCACCAATTTTTATATCGTAGCCGAGTGCTTCAACATCGTTTACAAAGGCTGTGAGTAATTCGTCGTTGCCATACCAATAAAGAGGGTCTGAATAATCGCGGGTTTGTGCGCGTCTTGCTTGCGCATCATCGAGCCCTGTAAGTTCTGATATTTGCTCACTCGATAAGTCACTAAACAATTTGTAATGTGCTTTATAATCTGCCTTTAAAGTATTTAGATCATCTAATAAACTCGATAGCGGCTTTGCCATTGCGTAGCACCAGTAAGCGCCTATTTTTTTGCAACCAATAGGCTTAAGTTCAAAATAATCTTCTGGAATAAATACCGCTGCACCGTTTTCAACAATAAAAGGCTGTTGAATATTTAAATCGTTTTTAAGCTCTATAACTTCGCAAAAAGTTTTACTGGTATTAAACACCACAGGAATATGTGCATTTTGCAGCTGCTGTAATAACTCACTGATATTATTGGTATTGTAATCGGCGTGATCGAGTAATGTACCGTCCAAATCTGTAAAAATAATGGGTTGAAGTGTGTCATCACTCGTTAGGTGCATACCGCTAATATCGCGGTTGCTATCAAGTTCAATTAAAGCGTTTGCTTTAGCGCTCAGTGTGTTTAAGTTCTCACGCGTAATGCGCTCAAAATGAGAAATAAAATACACCAATTGCTCGTTAGTCATGGTGCCTGAGCCTTCACCTTTTTTGGCTATTAACTTTTGTTCTTGCTCTTGTCGCCATGTAAAAACATCACTAAAACTCGGTGCTTTTAGCATAACGGTATAATCAATTAGGTTAAAAACAGCTTTATATTCGTTTGCCAAACAGCTGTTTACACAGCGGCGCCAAACGCCTTCTTTATCAAGTTGTTGCTCTAATTCGTTAAGCGGTTCACTCAATGAAAACAGTGGTTGTGGCTCACTACCTACGCACCACCCTTCTAAAATAATAATATCAACGGGCTTTTTGTTTGTCAGCCAATCACTTGCTGGCACGCAGTCGTCTTCGTGTTTATTAAAACGCGGAAGCGGTATGTTTACCTCACCTGCAAGTAAGTTAGTTATTGTGCTATTCATTAACGCTACGTCGTGAGTACCCGGTACTCCGCGAGTAGTAAAAAGAGGATGTACATCTTTGGCAAGCTCAGTACGTGCTTGTTTTGCTAAATAAAAGTCATCAATCGACAATGCAACACTATTAAACGGAGTGTTTTTAGAAAACCAGGTAACTAAAAAATCAGCGAGTGTTGTTTTTCCTGAGCCTTGGCATCCATTTATGGCAACAAAAATAGGAGTATTTGTTTTTTTAGATTCGAGGATGTCATGCGCGAGTGGAACAAAATATTGCTCACTCAAATATTGATACTTTAAAGGCAGTTGGTGTTTTGCTAAAAACGGGGTTATATCCACAATATTGGCCTCTGACATAGTTACTCCTTTGCATACAATGCGTCTGGGAGTTAAATGCAGGTACTAGACCATTATTATTTTTATATATTTATTAATAGGTTAAAAAAATAGCGCATTCAAAATGCGCCATTATGGTGCAATCCATTTACCTAATGTACAAAATTAAACTTTTTCAGGTTCTGCTTTTGGTAGTACTAAGTTAAGTACTATTCCTAAAATAGCGCAGAGGCTTACGCCCTCTAAGCTAAATTGGCTGCCACCAATATGCATACCACCAATACCGCACACCAAAATAAGTGCAACAATACTTAAGTTGCGTGGTGCTGTTAAATCATCGCCCGACTTAACCAGTGTATTTAAACCCACTACAGCAATAGAGCCAAAAAGTAGGATCATAATGCCGCCCATTACTGGCACAGGAATAGTTTGCAAACCAGATCCCATTTTAGCTACAAACGCTAAAATAATGGCAATAACGGCTGTCCACATCATTACTTTAGGATTGAAGTTTTTGGTAAGCATTACAGCGCCCGTAACTTCTGAGTATGTAGTGTTAGGCGGGCCACCAAATAACGATGCTGCAGAAGTAGCAAGTCCATCACCAAATAAAGTGCGGTGAAGCCCAGGCTTTTTCAAAAAATCTTTATTGGTTACTTGGCTAATAGCCATCATGTCGCCAATATGTTCAATTGCAGGTGCGATTGCTACAGGTACCATAAACAAAATAGCCTGCCATTTAAACTCAGGCCAAGTGAAGTTTGGTACAGCAAACCACTGTGCGTTAGTCACTGCGTCAAATTGCACAACGCCCATACCAAGCGATAAACAATAACCCGCTACAACCCCTGCTAATATAGGTATAAGCTTAAATACGCCTTTTCCCCATACTGCAAAAATAAGCGTAACCACTAACGAGAACAACGAAATATAAATAGCGCTGGTGTAATCAATAATTTGAATACTGCCGTCGCCACTTTTACCCATCGCCATATTTACAGCAACAGGAGCAAGCGCAAGACCAATAACCATAATTACTGGGCCTACAACAACAGGCGGTAAAATTTTATGAAGCGTTGCAACGCCTTTAAATTTTACTAATAAGCTTAAAAGCATATAAGCAAAACCTGCAACCATTAAGCCGCCCATAGTGGCCGGTACGCCCCACATTTGCACAGCGGCAATAATGGGAGCAATAAAGGCAAACGATGAAGCTAAAAATATAGGCACTTGGCCTTTAGTCACTACCTGAAACAGCAAAGTACCAATGCCTGCGGTAAAAAGCGCAACATTAGGATCCAAGCCCGTTAAAAGCGGTACTAATACCAGTGCACCAAATGCTACAAACAGCATTTGCGCGCCCGTTAAAATAGTTTTTATTGAAAAGGTGTCATTATTTTGCACTTAAGACTCCTAAACAGTGCCGAATATTTTGTCGCCTGCATCGCCTAAACCAGGGATAATATAGCCCTTTTCGTTTAAGTGACTATCTACTGAGGCTGTAAATATTTCTACATCTGGATGAGCGGCAAGTGTTCTCTCTACACCTTCTGGTGCTGCAACGAGTACAATGACTTTGATTTCTTTACAGCCTGCTTTTTTAAGCATATCGATTGTGGCAATCATTGAGCCACCCGTTGCAAGCATAGGGTCAATAACTAGGCTTAGGCGTTCATCAATATTACCTACTAGCTTTTCAAAATAGGGTACTGGCTCGAGTGTTTCTTCGTTGCGTTCAAGACCAACAACACTTACTTTAGCCGCTGGTAATAACTGCATAACTCCATCCATCATACCAAGCCCAGCGCGTAAAATAGGCACTACGGTAATTTTTTTACCTTTAATGTGTTCAACCTTTAGCTTGTTTCCATCCCAGCCTGTAATTTCGTTATCTTCTAACTGTAGATTTTTAGTTGCTTCGTAGGTTAATAAGGTGCCAACTTCAGAACATAATTCACGAAAGCTTTTAGTACTAATACCATGCGCTCGCATTAGGCCTAGTTTATGTTGAACAAGAGGGTGAGAAATAACGTGAATAGCCATGATATAAACCTACTGATACAAGAATTTGCAGTATTTTATATTAAAAAAGGTCATTTGACCTGTAGTTTTATAGAGATTTTCATACATCGTGCCAAAATGTATTGTTTTGCTTGATATTTATGCAAGAGACTAGCAAAACCTGTTTATTAAATGTTACCCGCTAACCAGCTGTTTACTTGCTTAAGCATATAGCTATTTATTTTTTGATGCTCAGGGCTCCACCCAGCCAAAAACCGATAAAAGTCAGTCCATGCAGCAGGCCATAAAGCGAGCCAATCGTCAGCTATTTTACCTGATGGTGCTTTAGGGTGATAAGTTGTAATAGCAGCCTTTAAATTATCAAAATAATACGCAAGGTACTCATCAGCGCATCCGTGTAATTGTGCATCACTTAAGCAACTGGTCATAAAATACATTACATCAATTATCCCGCAACCTGCACCTATATACTGAAAATCATAACCGAGTATTTTATCGTGCTCATTTGCTGCAAAGTTAGCAAGTTTTGCATCGCCATGAATTAGCGTTTTGTACGCACAACTTTGTAGCTGCTCATCTATTTTATGTGCAGCATTTTTAATATCGGACTTTTTATCAAGGTTATCTTTTAGTTTATTAAACTCATCTGGGCGCGTGCTTAAATGCCAGTAGTTGCCTTGCTGCCATAACCCTTCAGCGGGTTTACTTAAGTTAAACGCATGAAAGTGTGCAAGCCACCTTAATATAGCTTTAACATGTTGTGGCCCTGCTTGAGTAAACCCATGTTTGGTAAAGTTTTTAAACACCAGCGCGTATTCATCGTCTTTATTAATTGCACCTATACATTCAATACTTTGCGCATGTACTGGTAAATGTTGGCTATAAAGCTTATAAAATGTGTATTCAACACTATACGAGTGCTGCTTTCTTTTAAGTGCAAATTCGCTTTGTTTAATTTTAGGATGGTGTATATAACTGGGTATTTTAATCGCTTTAATAACGCAGGCTTTATCATCAAGCTGGCACTGCACAATACTGCCACATCCACTCCAAAGTAATGTAAGCGTATCGCCAATTTCAATGTGCTTAAAGTGAGGTTGTAATAAAGGAATGTAAAATGCCATAGCTATATTAAGTAATTAAGTTTTTTGTAGTTTAACATTAGTGGACGTTTTTAATAAAACTAAGGCATAAAAAAGCCCCACTTGGTTTTATACAAGTTTGTATGTAAATAGTGGCCAAAATCACTATGCCACTACACTCTTAATCTAAATTACACGTATGAAAATGCCTGCATGATGCAGTTATGATTTATTAATGAATAGTTTTACTGAATAGTTGAAGCTTTATGCTAGTAGCTTTTCGCAGTTACTGATATTCGCTCGCCGTTTTCGCTTTAAGTTTACACAATAACCTTCTTGTGAGGCTGGCCTGCCTACTGCGCCATGAAATACGCGCGTAAATTGGGTTGTAAGCTTTAACCAGTTTTCTAAAGATATATTCACCCTTTCTAGTAAAGGCAAGTGTGTACTTTCAATATACCCTCGCTTATCTTCTCGTATACAACGTCCTGTTAATTCAACAAGTTCAAGGTACGATTTAAGCTCAAACGGCAGCCCTTTTGGCATTATTTGACGTGGCATGCCTGCAAAGCGCTGTAGTTGTTTTGGTTGTTTACCATCCTTTGCATACGTTAAACGCTGTTTGATGCTGGTATGGCCTGAATCCTCTGGAGTGTTAGCCATTTTAGCTCTAATCGGGTTTAAATCGACATACGCCATGCAGGCCGCTAGGGCTGCTTCATCTAGTAATGCTTGCGATTTGAATCTACCCTCCCAAAACCTGCCGGTACAGTTATCTTCCTTATTTGCTCTGCGAGCAATGTCTTCATTTAATAGCCGCATAAACCAGCTGATACTTGCTAGGCGTTCGCGGTATTATTTAACCGTTTGATTGAAAAAGATGAGTTCAACTTTACTTAGCTTTTCACCTTGTACATATTTTTGCGTTAGCAATGTGCCTTTACAGAGTTTATGCCAGCGGATAATAATCGCTTTATCATTTAGCCTATTCGCTTTTTTATCATCAACATACAAGACTAAGTGCGTATGATTACTCATTACGGCATAAGCACATACATCAATACAAAATATTTTTCCTAATAAGAGCAACCTATCTTCAACCCAGCCTCGTCGATGCTCGTAAGACTTACCTGTAAAGTGGTCTTCGCCACATAAAAATGCACGGCGCACGCAACGCGAAATACAGTGGTAGTATTTTGTATCAGCCAAACTTACTTGACGCTTTCTCGCGATAGCCATAAGACACCCTGCTTGTTTTTTACACTAAACAAAGGCTAGTCTTTAACTTCTAAAAGTGCAAAATTTAGAGTGGGTGTCTTGTTTATTTTTCCTAAATTATTTTTCCTAAATGGGTATGATTACTCATGACGGCATAAGCACATACATCAATACAAAATATTTTTGCTAATACGAGCAACTTATCTTCAACCCAGCCTCGTCGATGCTCATAAGACTTGCCTGTAAAACGGTCTTCGCCACATAAAAAAGCACGACGCACGCAACGTGAAATACAGTGATAGTACTTTGTATCAACCAAACTTACTTGACGCTTTCTTGCGATTGCCATAAGACACTCTGCTTGTTTTTTGCACTAAATAAAGGCTAGCCTTTAATTTTAAAAAATGCAAAATTTAGGATGGGTGTCTTGTTTATTCTCCAGTACTTTCAATATATCCTCGCTTGTCTTCTCGTATACAACGTCCTGTTAATTCAACAAGTTCGAGGTACGATTTAAGCTCAAACGGGAGTCCTTTTGGCATAATCTGACGTGGCATACCTGCAAAACGTAATAACTGTTGAGGCTGTTTACCTTCTGCGGCGCATGTTAAGCGCTTTTGTACACTGGTACGGTCTGATTCTTCTGGTGTGTTAGCCATTTTAGCTCTAATGGGATTTAAATCGACATAGGCCATACAAGCTGCAAGTGCTGCTTCATCTAGTAATGCTTGCGATTTGAATCTGCCCTCCCAGAACCTCCCTGTGCAGTTATCTTCTTTGTTCGCTCTGCGGGCAATGTCTTCATTTAGTAATCGCATAAACCAGCTGATACTTGCTAGGCGTTCGCGGTATTATTTAACCGTTTGATTGAAAAAGATGAGTTCAACTTTACTTAGCTTTTCACCTTGTACATATTTTTGCGTTAGCAATGTGCCTTTACAGAGTTTATGCCAGCGAATAATAATCGCTTTATCATTTAGCCTATTCGCTTTCTTATCATCAACATACAATACTAAATGCGTATGATTACTCATGACGGCATAAGCACATACATCAATACAAAATATTTTTCCTAATAAGAGCAACCTATCTTCAACCCAGCCTCGTCGATGCTCATAAGATTGACCTGTAAAGCGGTCTTCACCACACAAAAAAGCACGACGCACGCAACGTGAAATACAATGGTAGTATTTTGTATCAACCAAACTTACTTGACGCTTTCTCGCGATAGCCATAAGACACTCTGCTTGTTTTTTGCACTAAATAAAGGCTAGCCTTTAACTTCGAAAAGTGCAAAATTTAGGATGGGTGTCTTGTTTATTTTATTAGCCAAAAATAAAGCCCCTTACGGGGCTTTGGGTTCAAAAGTTTAAAATGGTTTGGGTGTTTTATACATATAACGCTTGTCTATGTATAAAACTTCACTATCTATTGAGTTTGCTACGACCAGATAGGCTTTAACATAATCTTTGGTTTCATTATGACCGCCATAAACCATATATGCGATATGATCTTTTTCCAATTTAGGAGCTTGGCAATTCAAAGGTTCATCGTCTATCTCTGCAACTTCAGATACTAACTTAAGTTTTAGTGTTACCTTCAGTAACTCACTCATTTTAATACTTTTACTATCACCGAGACCCAAAGTTTCTCTTGCTTCAATTTCAATGTCTATTGGACAAAATTCCATAGCTTTAACCTCCAAACTCTTAAATCCAATTAATATGAATAAAATAAGAAATCCTGCTATCGTTGATATTTTAATCATTTATCTAAATCCTTCTCTAGCGCTGGTAATGCAATTTCAGATGTGTTTTTTGCTTCCTGGCCAGTTAAATGTTCAAAAGCGTTCCCAGCATAAGTATTAGAATTTTGCCCCCTAGGTTGGTAAGGAATTTTAGCTTGATTTACACCCTTATTAAAAGCCCCAACCGATTTTTGAACTTCTCCCATTGTTGCTTCAACAGTAACTGAAGATAAAGTTTCAGTTCCTGGTTGGTTGAAGTCTACATTAACAGAAGCTGGCGAATCATTGGCAACCAAATTCACGCCTTCATAACTGCTATCCATGATAGCACCAGATGCTCCACCTGGATATTCACCACTGGGGCCGCCTCGGGTTATTCTAGTTTCACCTGTTTCCGTATCTTTGTATTCTACAAAGGCATGCCCAAACTTTCCTACAATTGGTGCATTCCCGATTGGATATGCTTTTAATGCAATCACCGTGTCCATTCCATCGGGATCAACATATTTGTATGGATTATTATTAGCGTAAGCATAACGATTGAAATTGTGAACATTCTTAAACCCAACCGGATCATTACTATAAAACCGCCCGATAACTGGATCATAGTATCGTGCCTGCATATAACTCAACCCTAAGTCGGTGTCGAATTTATGCCCTGTGTACCCTACATCATCTTTGGGGGCTTCTATCGATTCACCAAATGGACGAGCATGCTGACGGCTTTCATTCACTGTTTGCGGTGTTACATCACCATATTTGGCAATCAGTTTTTTACCTAAGTAAATATAGTTAGTGCCGCTGCCGGTTATGGTGTCGCCTTTTTCTCTGTACAGCAATGTACCATCTTGGCTGTACATTGAATAACTTGTACCGTTAGCATCTGCCTGTTTTACGCGGCGGTTATGACCATCATATAAATAGCTGTTGCCTTTGGCTGAAGTAAGCTGATTAGCGCGGTTAAAACTCAGCGTGTATGCGCCATTATTAGTGATGTTACCTCGGGTATCGTAACCTATTGAGCCATATCGACCACTTACGCCGGTTACTTTAGATAAACGATTTTTAGCGTAATCATAGGTATAATTAAGTGTTTTATTCTTATTTTTATAGTACGTAATGTTACCGAGCCCATCGTAGTGCATTTCACTCGAGCCAATACCTGAACCACCAGTGGTACTGGTTAAGCGGTCAAGGTCGTCATACTGTAAATTAGTTAAACTATAGGCGCTGTTTTGGCTATCAATAATCGACGTTACATTTGCATTATTGTCGTAATCATAGGTTAAAGCCATAACAGTACTAGGTATATTACTGCCAGCTGGGCCTGTGTCTTTAAGCTGTTTTGGTAGTAGGCTATCTGCATATAGTGTTGTTTGATGCTTAACACCATTACCATACGTAAACGAACTCAGTGTACCATTAGCATAGTAGCTTGCACTTTTCGCAAAACTTAAATCAACATTTCCACTTTTATACACTTGTGCTTCTGTTGGCTCACCAAAACCATTGGGTTTGAAGTTTACAATAGTTCCATCTGGGTAACCTAACTGTTCACGCTGTTGCAAAGCATTGTATTTATAATTAAGCATTAGAGGTAGCTCATTACCCACAAATAGCTGCTCTTCTTCGAGGCGATTTTGGTTGTTGTACTCATAACGATGAATTACATTACCAGCTGTTAAGGTTTTAACGTTCCCGTTGTTATCGCGCTCGTAGCTAACATCGCCTGAAGAATACAGTAAACTAGACATCCACTCTAATATAACAAACAAAACTGTGCCACTAAATTCGCCATTCAGATTCTGAATTAATCTTTTTTTGCTGAGTGACTTTTATTTTATCCATTAAATAAGTCATTAACCCTATTAAACCTAAATTACACGCATAGAAATGGCTGCATGATGCAGTTATGATTTATTACTGAATAGTTTAAGTTTTATGCCAGTAGCTTTTCGCAGTTACTGATATTCGCTCGCCGCTTTCGGTTTAAGTTTTCACAATAACCTTCTTGTGACGCTGGCCTGCCCACTGCGCCATGAAATACGCGCGTAAATTGGGTTGTAAGCTTTAACCAGTTTTCTGGAGATATATTCACCCTTTCTAGTAAAGGCAAGTGTGTAATCTCAATATACCCTCGCTTATCTTCTCGTATACAACGTCCTGTTAATTCAACAAGTTCAAGGTACGATTTAAGCTCGAACGGGAGTCCTTTTGGCATAATTTGACGTGGCATGCCTGCAAAGCGCAGTAGTTGTTTTGGTTGCTTGCCTTCTTTTGAATACGTTAAACGCTGTTTGATGCTGGTATGCTCTGACTCCTCTGGGGTGTTAGCCATTTTAGCTCTAATAGGGTTTAAATCTACATAGGCCATGCAGGCCGCAAGTGCTGCTTCATCTAATAATGCTTGAGACGTAAAGCGCCCCTCCCAAAAGCGGCCTGTGCAGTTATCTTCTTTATTTGCTCTGCGTGCAATGTCTTCATTTAATAGCCGCATAAACCAACTGATACTTGATAAGCGCTCTCGGTATTGTTTAACCGTTTGATTGAAAAAGATGAGTTCAACTTTACTTAGCTTTTCACCTTGTACATATTTTTGCGTTAGCAATGTGCCTTTACAGAGTTTATGCCAGCGAATAACAATCGCTTTATCACTAAGCCTATTTGCTTTAATATCATCAACATACAGTACTAAGTGAGTGTGGTTACTCATTACAGCGTAAGCACATACATCAATACAAAACACTCTGGCTAATTCAAGCAGCTTATCTTCAACCCACCCTCGTCGATGCTCGTAAGATTGACCAGTAAAACGGTCTTCCCCACATAAAAATGCACGTCGAACGCAACGCGAAATACAGTGGTAGTATTTTGTATCAACCAAACTTACTTGACGCTTTCTTGCGATAGCCATATGACACCCTGCTTGTTTTTTACACTAAATAAAGGCTAGCCTCTAAATTCGAAAAGTGCAAAATTTAGGATGGGTGTCTAGTTTATTCTAGTTTCTGCACAATATTGCCACACCCACTCCAAAGTGATGTTAACGTATCGCCAACTTCAATGTGCTTAAAGTAAGGTTGTAATAAAGGAATGTAAAATGCCATGGTAATATTAAGTAATTAAATTTTTTGTAGTTTAACATTAGTGGGCGTTTTTAATAAAACTAAGGCATAAAAAATCCCCACTTGGTTTTATACAAGTTTGTATGTAAATAGTGGCCAAAATCACTATGCCACTACACTTTGATTTTGAAATTAACTGGATAAAACCATGTCTTCCTAGGTTGAGTATATTTAGGCATTTTAGCCTCTTCAAAGTGATGAGGAGGTGTCCACTAAAACGGGTGAGGAGCAATGTCCTGCTTGAATGGTTTGTTATGTAACCTTTATACCACTTTCCTCAAAAAACTTTTCTAATTTACTTTTATTAATGTTTGATAGAAAAGCAAAAGATCTAAAGGTAATACCGACTTTAGATTTAAAGTCTATTAGGTGACCCAGCGGACCAAGATTATAGGAGCGTATTTCTTGAAGTGAATCAAGTGCAATGTCATCTTTAAAAAAGCCATAACCGTAAAAGTACAACCTATTTTGATGAATTTGAAAAACAGGCTTACTTAAAGCTCTAATAGACCAAACCCAAAGGATAAAACCGACACCAAATAAAATAATCAAAGTAAAATCTAAACGATAGTTAAGCAAGCTAAGTAATAATTCATCATCGCTCCTATTACGAGCCTCTAAGAAATAAACACCTAAAAAAGTTCCTATCGGAACTCCAGGTATTACCCAGATGTACATTAAGAATGCTTTCCACATTGGATAATGTTCTGTGGACGAGTTTCTCCAGAATTTCACGATTCTTCCTTGGTTACATAACTTTTAAATAAGGGGCGCAGGCATGTGGGCTAAAATCCGAACGAAGTGAGCAGCCCACATGTTTGTGTCCCAGCCCGCGCAGCGGGCGAACTTAATTTTTTTGTTATACGTTTGATTGAACAAAAAACTGCCTCATGCCAGTGCTATAGAACACATAGTACGCCCAAACAGCTATTATTGCCCCACCTATTACAACCCCAGTTAAAGAATAAAAAGACATGAAGGCAATAATAGATGCCCAGTATAAAAAAGTACCAACACGGCCAGCCCAGTGTTTATTCACTGAAGCAAAGCAAATTGCAATGATTAGTATGCTAAATAACAGAAAGCCGGGTGCCATACCTGTTAACCAAAATTCTTGATAAGTAAGGCTGCGCCCATTCAACGAATACTCTCCGTTTGGCCAAGGCCAGAAAGCAAAAAGCACCATCAGTGAATATGTAATTGAGTTGAGCATATGCTGAAACCGGAATAACTTTGGCATCCCTTTCGTTTCTTTGAATACTCTCATGAATTTATTAAAAATCATCCTTGATGCCTGTTCGACGTATAACGATTCGAATATGCGGCGCGCGCTGTTTGCGCGTCGCGCCATAATTTGTTTGTTATATGCAAATTACTCAACAGCCTCAGTAGTATTGTTTTGATTAATGTCATTTTTTAACACTAGAATGGCAATATAAATTAAACCGAGTGGCGGAATAAATGCTAATAGCACGCCTATAAATGTAGCTATTTTAGGTGTGCTAGTTTTACGTTTAGCCAAATAATAACTAAGGACGCCGATAACGATCCCAGAGATAAATATTATCTCTCCTAATAGTGTTGCATTGATATTCATACGCGATTCTCCTTTTGCATATAACGAGCCTGTAGATTAACTCGTTTTTAAATTTGTTTTTATTGATAAACAAACCATAGCTGAGTTCCTATTTTGGTTCAATTGATTACTATATTTTTATGCAGAATATAGAAGTGTTTGATATTGTTTTAATTGGCGTTTTGGAAGGGATTACGGGTGTTTGAGTGGCTTTAATTTAGGTTAAAAGGGCTTCCCCTTTTTAATGTATCGTATTTTTCAGCTTTTCTATATTATGAACAAGGCAATACAATTGCCATTGCGCATTTACTTTCGCTTGACCCCGTAAGGTCAATTTATTCATGCCTTTGTTCACTGTAATATTCCCGAACACCGGTTCAATACAGCCGAGCCGTTTGCTGTATTGTCGTCGTCCGATTGGGCTGTCTATTTTAACTTTCATCTTATCGACATAGCTCAGCTTTTTGCGCGATTCATTATTTATAAACTGCACTTGTCGTCCTCTTTCTATCGGTGGTTTTCGCATGCATTGCTGCTGTAGCGGGCATGTTTTACAGTCTTTTAAGTAACCACAGAATCGCGTGTATTGCTGGTTATGGCTGTTTACATTGACCCCGCTTCGCCACATGGCATTGCCTGCAGGGCAGCGGCATGTTTGCGTTGTCTCATCATAATGAAAATCGTCTGAGGTAAATAACCGAGGCTTGCCTTTGCTGCGTTTTAGTCGCCGTTTTTCTTGCTCTGTTTCGTATGTTTCGCTGTCTTTAAATAGCGGATTTCGTTTTCTAAATTGGTTATCCGCAATGTAGGTATCGAACCCACTTTGCGCCATAAACTCAAGATTTACTTCGCTGTTAAACCCACTGTCTGCGGTAAATTTGATGGTGTGTTTATCTGCCATTTTTTCTGTATTGAGTTTAGCAAGCTGCTGTTTTAATTGTGCAACGGCTGGCTGTAAAGTTTGTTGTTCGCCCACTGAGCCCCACGCTTGTGCTTGCAGGATGATTTGATGTTTATCATCGTTTATCGCGATGCCGTTGTAGCCTTGAATTGTCCCTTTTGAGGTCGTCATCTTCGCACTATCTGGGTCAGTGATATTACTTTTAACAGGCTTGCCTTTACTGCCTGTTTTCTCTTCGTGAGTGGCTAAAAACTCGGTGATTTTACCTGCACTTCTATCCAGCTTTTCTTTTTGTTTTAAGTCCTGAGTTATCAACTCTTCGCCCAGTCCATCTTGTGATTGGTGGCGTTCAATAATACGTTTGCTTGCGCGTTCTAGTTTTGCTTTTTTGCG
>NZ_AUTR01000068.1:0-18915 GCF_000497875.1 Pseudoalteromonas sp. S8-8 | reverse complement strand
GGTTTGAAATCAAAGTTTATTGATTTATTTTTTTCATCTTTGATGATGACTTTTGCTAGCCTTACTTCACCACCAAAAGTTAACGAAAGTTGCTCTGGGCTTTGCATTAACATGGCTTCTTGCGTAGGTGTTGATTGCTTGAGTGATATATGCGCTGATGCGGAAAATGTAAGCACTAAACCTAAAATAACTACTGCAGAATTAAATAACTTCATAATTACCTCTTATTTAAAATGATTAAAACCAAAATTTAATACCCGCAACAAATGCGGTGTTATTGCTACTTTGTCCACTTGATGTGGCATAGTCGGCGGTACTGCCAAATTTATTGCTCCATTCAACGCCAATATAGGGCGCAAACTGGCGTGTAAACTCATAACGAACCCTAAAGCCAATCGCGCTGCTTGATAGGCCACTTCCAAGTTCGTTTTGTTTATCGTTTTTGCCATAAAGTGTAATTTCGGCTCGCGGTTGTATAATTAGCTTTTGCGTGAGTAGTAGTTCGTACTCTGCCTCTAACGTAAATGCGGTATTGCCTCGCTCACCTACGTACGCTGTCATATCAAGTTCAAACCAATAAGGGGCTAAACCTTGTAAGCCAAAAGCCAACCATTGCCGATTTTCACCTTCTTTATTGTAATCAAGACGAACACCTGCTTGAGTATCCCAATATGCTGATACGGCGTGACCCCATAAAATATCGGTTTGGTTTTCCTCAAGGCTTCCTTCGCTGAAATCCCCCTCAGTTTTAACTACCAATCGATCAAAGGTAGTGCCGTACCATGCTTGTAAGTCAAATACACCTGCATTTGCTTGCTCGTTATATTCAAGACGATCGCCTAGTAATGCGTAAAATGGATGCTCATCAGCGAGTGTTAATCGCTCATTGCCCTCAAGCGCATATGGGCCTTCTGTTAAAGTTGTTCCCGCAGAGTAAGCATGAGGGTCTCTTGCATCTTTAGGTGCACTTCCTCCTTGTGGTTGCATCTTAGCGCTATTCATTTGTGCCATTTCACTTTGCGCTAATAAAGGGAAACTAATTAATGAAGCCCCAGTTAACATTAATAAACCGAATGATTTAGATAGTTTTAATTGTTTCATGATACGACTACCTCTCTAAACATACCGGCATCCATATGGAATAATAAATGGCAATGCCAAGCCCAGCGACCTACATCGTGAGGGGTGGTTAAAAAGCTGATTCTTTGTGCGGGTTGAACAGGAATCGTATGACGTCGCACTTGCACATCACCTTGCTCGTTTTCTAAATCACTCCACATACCATGCAAATGCATAGGGTGTGTCATCATGGTATCGTTTTGTAAAATAACTCTTAAACGTTGATTATGCTTCATATGCACTGGCGTGCTTTTACCAAATTCTAAGCCATCAAATGACCAGCTATAACGCTCCATGTTGCCGGTTAAATGCAGCTCAATTTCAGCTTCTGGCTCTTGCTGGTTAGTGATCCCTTCAAGTGAGTGTAAATCTGCAAGTGTTAAAACACGGCGACCATTTTTACGTAAACCAATACCAGGATCATCAAGATTTGTTCTAGGCATATCAACGCGCATATCAACTGAAGCTCCATACTCCGTTTTTGCATGACGCACTTTAGAGCTGGCAACCGCCAATGGGTTTTCAGACATACCATGTTTGCTATGATCCATCGCCATTGCACCGTGGCCCATTGCGCTATGATCCATTTTTTTAGAGTTCATGCCTGACATACCAGCCATTGCAGAATGCTCACCGCCGTGGGTCATATTGCCCATCATATCGGTCATCGTTAACCACTCAACAGGATCCAGAGCAGGTATTGGCGCATCAATATTAGGTGCCGTTGATAAAGTTCCTTTTGCGTAACCTGAGCGGTCCATGCTTTGAGCAAAAATCGTATACGCATCATTTTTTGGCTCAACAATCACGTCATAGGTTTCACCAGGGCCGAATCTAAATTCATCAACTGTCACTGGTTCAACGTTTTGCCCATCTGCTTGTACAACCGTCAGTTTTAGCTCGGGGATACGCACGTCAAAAAAGCTATTACTAGAGCCATTAATAAACCTTAACCTAAGCTTTTCACCGACTTTAAATAATCCACGCCAGTTTGCCATTGGAGTACTACCGTTCATTAAAAAAGTCATTGCTGATGCAGATAAATCAGCTAAGTCTGTAGGGTTCATTCGCATCTGATTCCACATTTTTCGGCGCTGTAGAGCATTTGAAATACTGCTGCTTGAAACGTCATCGAAAAACTCTGGAACAGTAGGTTGATTGAAGTTAAATACATCACTCTGTACTTTTAATTTACGGAACAGCGCCATAGGGTCATCATCAGTCCAATCAGATAATTGAATAACATGTTCGTTATCTGCACTAATAATATCGTTTTCTCGCGGTTCAATAATTAATGCACCGTACATGCCTGTCATTTCTTGAAAACCACTGTGGGAGTGATACCAATATGTACCGCTTTGCTGTAGCTTAAATTTATAAATAAAGGTTTCGCCCGGCATAATGCCTTTAAAACTGATACCTGGCACGCCATCCATCTGATAAGGTAGAATGATGCCATGCCAATGGATAGAGCTCGGTACTGATAAGTTATTTGTTACTCTTATAGTAACATCATCACCTTCTTTTAAGCGCAAGGTTGGAGCGGGTATAGAACCATTAATTGTTGTCGCCATACGTACTACGCCGGTAAAGTTAACCGGCGATTCATCTATGACCAGATCTATGACTTCGCCGCTTAATTCGGGCACAGTGCCTGTTAGTGTTCCTGCTACTAAAGATGATGCAGCATGTAACACGCTCGGAAAAGCAGCAAGTACACCACCTGCAATTATGCCTTGAACAAATCGTCTTCGTGGTGTGCTAACCTGTTGTGATGACTTTTTAAACCCCATTTCCTTACTCCTTCATAGCAGAATAGTTATTAAGTATAGAAAATAGACCTGTCTTTAACATGACGCGAACATTACAAAGTTGTAATCTTGATGTCATGTTGCTGTTACGGTGAATACGGCATAATCTTATAACAGACAATAATTATAACTTTAATAAAGGTTTTGCATGCGCTTACTAGTTGTTGAAGATGAAGTGAAAACAGGTGATTACTTAAAGCAAGGTCTGAGTGAAGCTGGTTTTCAAGTTTCATTAGCACGTAATGGGCTCGATGGGCATCATTTAGCAATGACTGAGTTATTTGATGTCATAATTTTGGATGTAATGTTGCCAGATGTATCTGGTTGGCGAATTTTACAATCTATTCGTGAAGTGAATAAAGACGTTCCTGTTCTTTTTCTATCGGCTCGTGACAGTGTCGATGACAGAGTAAAAGGGCTTGAATTAGGCGCTGATGACTACTTAATAAAGCCCTTTGCATTCTCTGAAGTGTTAGCAAGGGTACGCACGCTTCTTCGTCGCGGAAACGCGCATAAAACCGAAGACATCTTACAAGCCTATGATTTAAAAGTTAATATTCAAAAACGGAATGTATTTCGTGCCGAACAACGTATACTCCTAAGCAATAAAGAATTTAGTTTACTTGAACTATTACTGCGCCGTGAGGGTGAAGTACTTCCTCGTTCACTAATCGCTTCTCAAGTTTGGGATATGAACTTTGATAGCGATACAAATGTCATTGATGTAGCCATTCGCAGACTCAGAAGTAAAGTTGATGATGGTTTTCCAGTAAAGCTAATACACACTGTGCGTGGCATGGGTTACAAGCTTGAGGTAATAACCGATGAGCCTTAATGAAAAACCATTATCTTTAACAATGCGAGTGGTATTGTTTGTTGCTTTGACAGTGATAGGCTGCTTAACCCTCGTCGCTTCGCTTATAAGTAGCTCAATAAATCATCATTTTTTACAACAAGATAGTGGTGAATTAAAAGTTATCACACAGTCTGTCAAATCCGTTTTATCTAAGCCATACGCGTCGGAAAAAAACCTTAGAAATGCGTTATCTCAAGCCGTGGCGGGTCATCATGGGGTTTATTATCAAGTTAATACAGCTCAAGGAAGGCTTATATATAAAAGTACGGCAACAGACTTTAGCGAATTTGTTTTAAAAGTAACCACCTCAAACAGTTTTAACCAAAACAACATAGTTGAATGGCAAAAAAACACACATACTTATCGCGCTTTAGTGAGTGACTTTAGTACTGAGCAGCAACTTTATAAGATCACAGCTGCTATTGATATGAGCTTTCATTTACACTTTCTCAATCAATTTCAGCAAAGCCTTTGGGCTATTATGTTTGGTTCAGCGGTACTCATTTTATTGGTGGCTTGGTTTGCTATACATCAAGGACTCAACCCAATACGTGGTTTAAGCCAGAAAATGCATGATATCCAAACTAATAAAATGGATGTAAGGCTTGATGAAGGCCAAGTACCGATTGAGCTTGTTAATATGGTGCAATCTTTCAATGCAATGCTAGACAGGTTACAAGGTGAGTTTATCCGCCTATCAAATTTTTCCAGTGATATTGCTCATGAGCTACGTACACCGCTTACCAATATAATAACTCAAACACAGGTTGGTCTATCTAAAAAAAGACAATCCGAAGAGTACCAAGAGTTATTATTTTCTAACCTCGAAGAGCTTGAGCGGCTAACTAAGATGGTTAACGACATGCTTTGGCTGGCAAAATCTCAAAACGGCCTAATTAAACCAGCCCAAGATATTTTATCCAGCCATGAAGAAATTGAGGTGCTGTTTGAGTATTTTGATGCATTAGCTGAAGAGTCATCGCTGATACTTCATAAAGCAGGTGAAAACATCAGCTTTTATTGTGACAAGCTACATTTTCGTCAATTGTTATCAAACCTGTTATCGAATGCTATAAGATATGCACCGAAGGGGTCATCAATTACGGTATGTAGTGAAATAACATCTGCTGAAAAAGTATGTATCTGTGTGAGTAATACCGGTGAGAAAATACCTTCTGCACATTTACCTTATTTATTTGATCGCTTTTATCGATCAGATAAGTCTCGTCAACGCCATAGTGATGGCGCTGGTTTAGGGCTCGCTATAGTTAAAGCCTTAGCTGAAGCTAATGGCGGGAATGTAAAGGTTTGTTCAAACGATCAGAATACCTGCTTTAATGTTTATTTAAATTTATTTAAATAGTATTCATTTAATGTCAGCTATACTAATAATCGGCTCATGTGTTGAAACTTGCCTTTGACAATTGTACTTATTCAGTTAAATAATTATTTTACCTTTTCCACATTGTTAGTTCAGCCGCTTTATATTGATATTGATATTGTAGTATCGTAAGTGCTAACCCATTATGTTGAGCTGCAATATTTGTTATATGGCTTTTTAATTGTTGAACTTCATCAGGGTACATCTCATTTAACCTTGTTTCATTTTTTAGGCGATGCTTTAAGCAATTGAAGATATATTAATTTTTCTTCAGTAAAAATAACTCTGACTCAAGATCATTTATCTTTTTTAAGTGCTGGTGATTTGAAAGCGCTAGGGCATTGTGGGTAGAAGAAATTTGTGCCATTTGCTCTTTTAAGCTGGCTATTTCCGCTCGATATTTTTCTTTTAACCGTTTCTCGTTGGCAAGCTTTTCACGTAACTTAGTAACATCTGAGTTTTGCTGTGCTTGCTTTTTTGTTATAGCTTTTGATTTTAGTAGTTTAATTTTTTCAATGACGTCTGAGTAATAGTAAGCTGAGCCATTACCAAGGTTAGCTTCTTCCTCAACTGCAATGGCACTTAAACCTCGTTTGGCATCAATACGTACTGTATCGCCAGAAAGTATCCTGTCAATTGCGCTTAGAAGCTCTAACCTTGTATTCTCTGACTTACTCAAAGCTGTCTGATCTCAATTTCGGGTTTGTATGGAGTGTAGCTTATCTCAAAGTAGTCCATAACCTTTTCAGCTGCACGTAATTGCGTAATAAAATGGCTTAGCTGCGATTGAGATAGTTTAGTATGCTGCTCCATTTCAGTTATAGTCTCAACAATCCACTGATGTCGTTTTTGCCAAGCTTGTGCTTTTGTTTCGTCTATAACAACGTTCTCGCAGTTAAAACAGTTGGTTGGTGATACGACCTTTTCCATTCTGCATTCATAACCAGCCATGCAGTATGAGTGAAGTGTACCAGCAATAGATATTCTACCAGCAGATACTTGAGCATAAAGAGCATCCCAGGATGAGTATTTAACAGCGGTATCTTCTCTATCTTTAACAACATCTATACCTTTCTTACCATATAGCTTGTCATCTGAGTTATACCACTGATGCAATAGTTGTGTAGTGACTTCTCTATCTACTTCTTGAAGTAAATTATTGAGTTCTGAATCCACTTTTACATGTTTTATTTTGGCTGCTACGCCGCCTTCTGAGTACCACTGTGCCATTGGTAAATACAGGTGCTTGTATTGCTGCTTAATAGCGACGTCAGATAGTAAGTTGTAACGTTTGCCAAACACCGCAAAAGTTCGTCTGAGTTGATGGGTTGTAAAAGCCCAAGGCTTACCTATAACTATCTTTTGCTTGTAAGCGTGTGTGTTTAGGTTTGGATTTAGAAGTTTAAACTCTTCATAATCTTGCTCATTTACGATGGCGCCAGCCTCTTCTACTAACTGCTTATGATGAAGGGCAAAAGGTGGACCTGTCAGCATGTTTGGCTTTCTGCATTTCATTTGTTGAACTAACCAGATGCTTGAGGCTCTAGCATTTTCAACTCGGTCATCTGAGAGCATGAGCTGGGTTCTCATATTTTGTGTCAGTAAAGATGCTAGTTCTATTGCTTTTCCAGTTATTGGAGATGTCAACCATTCTGCTTTTTCCGGCACTGCGGGGGTCATTTTACTATGATAGGACTGAAGTGAATAAAACACTTGGTCTTTTAGTTTTAACTTTTTGAAACTATCAGGATGTAAGCTATAAATCTCGCTTCTTCTCATGCCTGAAAAGGCACCACAGATTATAAAGCAGCAAGTAAGAATATGGGAGTATAACCAATTGAATCTTCGTATATCACTAGGAATTAACTTTTCTGTATCGGCGTTGGAAATATAGCTTTTAAGTATATTGGTAGAAGTTTGGGGTTTAGCTTTAGTTATCTCAGCTTTGTAGTGAGGGGAATCAGATGTTAACCAATTCCATTGTCCTGATTTTATTTTGTTATCTACGGCCGCTTTACCAATTTCATAGTTTTCTTGCTGCTCGGTATGGATAGCTAATAATGTATCTCGAATAGGATAGTAAGTATCTATATACTCGATAGCCTTTGTGTATATGAGTTGCATCAAGCGTGATGGAATGGCATAAAATTGCTCGCTTTCTAACTTTGTAGGACATCCTAGCTGACGGCCTAATTCTGTAATTGATGTTGTTAAAGGTAATGATAGTTTTATGGGGATTTGGTTTCTTATAGCCTGAATCCAATTTAATGCAACAATGAGTTTGGAAATATATCTTCCACACATTTTAAGTGACTTTAAATATTCGCAAAACCTAGAAAACTGTATGGGATGGTTAAGGACACAGATCGAATCTGCTTTGATGGATTCTATGTATTTATATACTTGGGTTAAATTGATATTTCTCTCTAAAAATGTTGTGGTTTTTATCGTTGCCCCTTGCCTTAAAGTGCCGACAGCAAACAAACCAAGGAATGCGAGTAACTTTTGTTCTTGTAATAGCGAAGTGGTTGTTAAATGTGTAAATGAGGCGCGTTTTTTAGAAACAATTTTTGCATCTACATAGTGTGTTAAATCCCATATGTTATCGCCAAAGTAACTTATGGTTTTACCATTTTGGTCAATCATTACTGGGATTTTGTTTAAATTGTCCCAATCCTTATTTTCAAAATACTGTATTGCCTGTTCAACAAAAACAGTATTCTCTTTTATAACTTGTTCTGGTGCAGCAAGTAACGGTTTCATAGCATTTCCTTATAAAACCAAATTAAGCGTATCGGGCCAAAAAGGGTGGCGACCAATTGTATGTAGCTTCCGCTCAGCTTGCCTGCGCACTTTTAAGTCGATACTAAAAAGCACTTGCTTTATTTTTCTTAGTACTCGATCAAAATTGTTTTTAAAGTGTGACATGTTGAGGTGATCTTCTTTGGCATCCTCTAACGCTTCATAAAAACTCAATAAACACCAAATATCATCAACTTCTTCAACCAGCACTTGATTTGGGCAGGAAAAGCAATTTAATAAGTCTGCACAGGCAAGATGGGTCATGTCAACGCTATCGATAGAGGCCTTTCGTCGAAAACGGTCACCATGGTTATCAAAGGGGTCTTTGCAACCTGTACCTAAAGGTGTTTTTTGACCATTCCCTGATTTAGCATAGCGGTTTACGAATTCATCATAGGGTAGTATTTCTAGATTCATTTGCTCAAGAGTTTGTTCTCGTGCTCTACTAATATCGCCACATTTAATTGCATTTTCTAAGGTGTTAGCTGTGGCTTGAAGTTGGGCGTTATTTTCTGACTCGTTACCTCTGCTATAGTGCTTTCGAACTACATCAGGTGTGTTATTGAGCAACATGGATGTTTCGAGTGAGTTTCCTGTGAGTGCTAAGTAATTAGATGCACCTGTAGCTCTAAAGCGTTTAGCTTCAGGCCTAAGTTGTTGACCATTGTCATCAGTCAAATCGAATATATTAATTAGCCAATTCATATTGGAACGAATATGCGTTGGGCACAAGGGCTTATTTATCCCGTTAAGACATTGATGAAGTAGTCTATTGGCATCTGGAAACAGCACGTGCGTAAGGGTGATAAGGTCATTAATAAAATTTAGCGCATGCTTTGGAATGTCTGTGCTAAGATTATCGCCGAGCTCGATGGTAACAAATTTATTAGCTCTCTTCTTTAATGCTGTTTGCACAAACCACTTACCTTGCTGTCCCT
Organism: Pseudoalteromonas sp. S8-8; assembly: GCF_000497875.1. Classification (NCBI taxonomy): domain Bacteria; kingdom Pseudomonadati; phylum Pseudomonadota; class Gammaproteobacteria; order Alteromonadales; family Pseudoalteromonadaceae; genus Pseudoalteromonas; species Pseudoalteromonas sp. S8-8. The sequence continues at coordinate 10,008 of NZ_AUTR01000068.1, read as the reverse complement.
TTTTTTGTGAAGCTTTGGGGATATCCATATCTCTTATCGTACTAGCGTTTGCCCATGTGTAATAGGCAAGTAAGAAATATGCAGCACAGTAACACTTGGTAATAGCACCACTTACAGGCACTTCGATTTTATTAAAAGAAAAGCTCGCGTATTGGTCGCTTCTCCTTGCTTGAATGTATTCTTTAGGTGAGGTTTGAATTTGCTTGGAAAGCTGAAAATATAGTTCTTTTAGTATTTTAATTAACTTTTTCAATTCAGATTCTGAGTATGCTTGAGTTGGATTTATTTGGCTGCGAAATAGTTTGAATTTAGAAAACCACTCATCAACAGGGTGATCTAGCATCTTCATTATTGTTCTTATACTACTTAATTCACCTTTTGCTGTGTTTGAACTTTTGCTGCCAATTCTAACGCTGTGAACTAGAGCTGTTTCAAATGCATTGATACCCTCTTTTGAATCTGGATTTACGGGAATACTGTCACAAATATTCACATACCGTGTAAATGTTCTAAAAAGGGTATTCATTGTTGTGTCAGTATATTCTGTATTAGCTTTGAATGCTTGATACCACTTAATGATTTGGTTGTCTCGGTTAAGCAAAGTACCCCGATGCATTTCAAAAAGTTTAGGCACGCCTTTGTATCTAAATCTTTGAAAGTCTGGGTATACAAATTGTATCACCATAAATATTTAACTTAAGGTCAATATTTAAATTTGATTTGTTAATCACAAGAGATCCTCATGCTCATTGATGACTGACTCCATAACTTGATCTAAAAAGCAAACTGCACGTATCGATGCCTTGCTTCGGTTTATAAAGTTAAGGTATCGCCAAGTTGTTTTCTCATCTTTATGTCCCATCCACCCCATGATTAATGACATAGCATCGAATGGTGACAACCCAACTTTCTCGTCTAAAAGGGACGCAAGACGAAATGTACCGTAAGTTGCACGTAAATCGTGTGTTCTATGCTGAAAGTGGGTATTTAGCTCATTGCGTATGTAATTAAGAGTTAAGCTAAAGTGACGCTGTATTGCATTGGTAGTATATGGCTTGCCTCTATTGGTAATTAATAATTCCGTAATCGTTTTATCGGTTTTAGACTCTCTTTTCTGGCGACGCTCACTAATCAAGTAGCGATGCATCTTGTTCATTAACAGTGTTGGAATTTCGATAGTTCTGACTGAGCCAAATTTGGTGAGTACACCGTTATGAGGTCCTATACTAACTTGAATATGGTATTTATTCGGGTCACATCTATTCACTAGGTTAGCAGGAAAGGTGCAGGCTTCTTCTATACGAAGGCCGCACATGAGTTGTAATAGTTGATGTATTTGGAACTCAATTGACTGTTCTTTGAGTGCTCGCGAATATAATTTTACCTCATCTTTGTAAGGGGATTCAAGCTTTGCTCTGGTGTACGCCTTGGGACCCTGATCCTCAAGTCTGAACTTCTAACAACATAATTACGATTGATATGCGCAAGCATCCCAGTCGTTTTGATGCTAACAAACTCTACTTCAAATGGTTTATTTTCCTTAGAGAAGTTAATTAACTTCTCATAATATGCCCACTCGTAGAATTTAATTATATGGTTCATATATACAGCTGCTGTTGAGCTATTTAGCTCACCGGCTTTCACTGAGGCCAAAAGATCTTGGTTTCGGAAAATATATGTGGGCTTATTTGATTTGATAGTTGGAAAATCTTTCCAAGAGAGCTCATGACTTTTTAAAAAGCGCCAATATCGACTTATGGCACGAACGTTTGAATTAATGTTTTTCGCGCGCTTAACGTTAATGAGGTGATTCATCCAAAGATTTATTGGCATGACGTATTCACCATTTTCATAAAAAGTTGGAAAGCCTTTTAGCTGAATGCTTGATTTTGTTTTGCAAAAAGGAGTTTGGATCTCAGTTTTAAAATCATCTGATTGAACTATTGTGAGCATAAAAAAGCTGACCAATAATTGTACGTTAATTGGTCAGCTTAGTTCGTTTTCCAGAGTTAGCAAATGTAAAGTTTCACTTTTCCAGAGAAAAATTTACATAGTAGGAGTACATTCCAACATTTAATAACCTAGCATTTCTGCTACTGCTTCCTTTCAAAAAAAGACTAATCCAGCCTCAGATTTTTGATACTAAATTCATAATTTTTACCTTTAATACTCAACTCTAATTCGTCTTCATTAAGCTCAAAACTAGGGAATTCATAGCTGGTTTTAAACTCAGTGTGAGGAATACCGAAACTTCGAATTTCATCCCCAAACAATAGATGCGGGCCAAAGCTTGAATGCTGCCCTGTAAATACAGATACTGAAACTAGCCCATTCCTGCCTGATTTATCCATTAGCTGACAGTAGCTTCTTGCATTGCTTTGCCGTTACGGTTAAGGCCGCTAGAGTCAAGAAAACCTATCATTGCCATTACATTTTGCATACGAGACATATTTTGTTAATCCAAGACTAAAATTCTGATTCAGGGTCATCAGCATTGACTGCCCAAACTGGAATGCCATTTATGAACTGACCCACTTTCCAACCTGTCTTTTGAAGAATTTCGGCTGAGGCAGTTTCAGGGACGTTAAACCAATATGAGTAAACCATTTCACCACTGGAGCCAGTATCTTCATGTAGTTCAATGTCTAGTTCATCATACTGCTCATCAGTTAAACCTAGATATTCAGCAAGTTCATTCATATTATCACCTAGTTTATTTGGCAGTCCGTGACCTGCGTCAATGTCTTTTTGGTTTCCACTATTTGCGATTTGTGACATTAGTGTCGCTGAAATCAAATTACATATCAATCACTTAAAAATAACCTGCAACCATTCCCCGACATAAAATACAACCATACAATGACATAGATGTTAAGGGTTATGTGTGTTTTAGGCTGTCGTTGGCAAATCGCTATCGTCAGTACGTACATAAAGAATAGGTAGAATTTCAGTATTTACGATTGTAGGGCTAAATTTAAGCCTATCCTAATACTTGGTTTTCGTTCAAACCGAACTTCGCAAAAGTGCCAACAGCAGACATTGACATTACTTTTCAAAAACCTCTGAATTGGACAGCTAAGCCACCAGAGCGGCCATTGAACTTTTAAAATTAGAGCGTTAATCTAAGGCGATAACGCCCCTTTACGACTCACAAAACAAAAAATGGCTAAATTCACTTAAGCACTACGAGGCCAAATTTGGGTATTAGCAAGCATAATACGTTCGCTATTGTTAACTAAAAGTGCAGAAAAAGTGATAGATAAAAAGGTTACTATTTAGTAAGTAGCCTTCAGTCGTCGAATATAAAGGGGGTTATGTTAAACGCAGAAATACATCTAACTTGCTTGTGTGCTCATTACACCTTAGCGAGTAAAATTTTCTTGTTTATTTCCCCTCCTGACTTTGGAGGCTTGTTTTCCTCTTTCAATAAAAGTATTACAACTAAAATAAACTCAAGCCAAATGCATTTTTAACACTGTTTAGAATCTGATTCGATTCTTCTTGTGATTTGTCACTTCCATTCCTAAGAATTTCGATTAACTGCGCTTTATCAGATATAAATGATTTTCTACGCTCCCGAATGGGTTTAAGAGTATCTTGCAAACACTCTTCGAGAATTTTTTTTAGTGATCCATCACCTAAACCGCCTTGTTGGTATCTCGCCTTTAATTCACTAATATAAGCAGTATCACTATGGAATGCATCCAAGTATGTAAAAACAACATTACCTTCAATTTTACCCGGGTCTTCAATTCGTAAATGGCTAGCGTCGGTATACATTGATTTTACTGCCTTAGAAATATCCTTTTCGCTTGAATCCAATAAAATACTGTTACCCATTGATTTAGACATTTTGCTTTTACCGTCCAAACTTGGCAACCGAGGTACTTTGCTTAACAAGGGACGGCACTCAACTAAAATATCCGCTTGAGCGATATAATTTAGTTTTCTCACTATTTCATTGGTTTGTTCAATCATCGGTAATTGGTCATCACCTACGGGAATAAGTGTTGCTCTAAATGCTGTTATATCGGCCGCTTGGCTAATGGGATAGGTTAAAAACCCTGCTGGTATTGAAGCGCCGAATGACTTACTTGCAATTTCACTTTTGACCGTTGGGTTTCTCTGTAATCTAGAGACGGAGACTAAATTTGAATAATACATGGTCAATTCTGATAAGGCAGGTATTGCTGACTGCAAACAAATCGTGGTTTTTTGAGTATCAATACCGACGGCCAAGTAGTCTGCAACGACATTCAAAATATTGGATGATACTTTATGAGGGTTGTGCCCATTGTCCGTCAGACCTTGTAAATCCGCGACTAAGATGGTCTGTTCGTACTGATGCTGTAAAGCAACCCTTTGTTGAAGTGAACCAACGAAGTGCCCGAGATGTAACTGCCCCGTTGCTCTATCACCGGTTAGTATTTTGTCTTTGTTAAGGGGAAGTGTTTGATTTTGCATAATATGACTCCTAATTTTACCATCGGAGACATAAGTTGCTTTATTCATAAACAGTCATCCGACGGCTTTGAATAAATGTGATCCAGCGTCGCTCTATAAAATAGAACGCCACCAAGAAATTGAGGTTAGTTGAAATATGTTTTTTATCTTCATGGCTAAAATCTATCATTCTATGAATGACGATTCAATAGAAATATCCGCGAATGGGTAAATATCCAGAACAACGATCCCTTTATGCTCGGTATTGGGAAAAAGCGACCGTAAATGAAGTAGTCCAACAGGTTAATAGAGCAAAAACCCTAAGACGCTTTGTGCCCCATTGCGAGTTAGACCGATAGATGTTTTATGGTGACAATATACTCATATTCAGAGTTTATAACTCAAATATCAACGGCAGCTTTGAGCTTGAAGCAGTCATACAATGTAAAAAATACGACTGACCGCTTATCGCTCTTTGCCGAAGTTCGGCTCAGTGCCAATTCCGGACGGTGTTGTTTTTTTTGATACATAAAATCAAGGGTGACCCCCTTAGCATACCTACATATCTATTTCTCTGTATCAAACCCAGCAATAAACTCATCGATAGAGGTTTTGAGGTTTTCTTCATGGCTTTTTATTTTTCCAAGAGCCAGCATAGCTTGCTGTTTAGCCTTATCTTGATCCCCTCTCTCTTTGTAGCCTTTGGCCAGATTAAACAACACCCATGCAGAATCTAAATAAAGCCCTGCGTTATATTGCAACAGCTCCATGCCTTTTTCGGGCGACTCAAGCCCTGTCATATAATATGAGGCAAAATTGATCGCACCTTTTCGAGGTTTGATCTCCTGAAATAAGTCTTGCGACAGCAGCTTAAAATGCTTATCAAAACCTTCTGGCCCCTCTGTAAAAACTCTAAAGGGTACTGACCAGTTACGATACAATTCATTGGTGGAATTAACCAGACCAGTCATTAACGTCGCTACGTGGGGGAGCGTTTGCAAATGTTCTATCTTAAATCTGAGGCCGTTGGGTTTGGTTTCTTCCAGAAATGCCTTTAATTCTAAAAAACCCTCACGCATAGCTATTGCCGAATCATCAATCACCTGAAAACCTTCATCTCCTAGATTGACATAAAGAAACTGATTCAAATCTTCTTCTGAAGACAGATACCTTTTCAGTTTAGGCAATGTGACTTCATTACCCCAGTGAATAGAAGGACTTAATGCAACGTGGGCAGTAAACAAACCCGGTCGGGAGTGCATTGCATGCAAAGAAAGAAGCCCGCCAAGAGAGTGTCCGCTTAGGGTTTTAAAATCAGAGGTTTGATAGTGCTTATCGACAAAGGGAAGCAACTCTTTCTCTATATAATCTAAAAAGGCATCAGCACCACCACCTTGTTTATATTCGACATGTTCAGTCGGTGTGTAATCCCTGATTCTGCTTTCGTTTTCAATTGCAATCAATATCATGTGTGGAGCCAAACCATTCTCGTAATAGGATGACATAACCCCCTGAATCATGTCCTTGTAATATTTGCCATCCAGAAAATAATAAACTGGATATTTATAGTCCGGAAAGTCACCATAATTATCAGGCAGATAAACGGTGACGTTTTGCTTTTCTCCCAACGTCTTAGAGCTAATTATGTGTTCTTTAACAATGACAGCATTGGCAGAAAATAGAGGAAAAAGACAAATGATTGTGGCGACGAGCCTTAGCTTTTTTAAGTAGTTCATAAAATTCCCTGTTTATCATTTTTTCGAGATAAGTTGCCGAATAATAACTTTAATGAAAAGCGATTAAGGTGGCCATATAAAGATAATTTAATTAGGTCATGCAATAAAAGCAATTGCCATAATGCAACTAAAAATTAAACCAGACTACCACCTTAATTGAACAAACAAAGCTATCCCAATTAATATGGATGGCATCCTAATTTCTACTGAACTTCGCAAAAGTGCCATGAGCAGACATTGGCAAAGCTTCGCTTAACCGGCGTAAATAAAATAGCAGGCTGAAATTAGCAACGAAGAAGCAAAAGCAAATTGTTATTCCTATGACTGCAATTGTTATGCCTTAAGCTCAAAAGACAGCCCATCTTTACCTGTGGGTTTTAGACTAGTATTAAACTCATAGCTTCTTTTATAAATTATTTCTAATTTAATATGGTTGATTCTATCTTTATAGGCGTTTAAAAATCTTGCTGTTGCTTTACGTATTTGGGAATCACTAAATTTTATTTTTGTTAACGCATTTAAGTTGTTTAAAAATATCCTATCAGCATCCATTCTTTGATTACCATCTACAGGCTTTAACGTTACGCGAAATATAGCGTGATCGGGTTTTAACTCTATTTCTGTATTAATGGCTCGTACGATATCTGCGCCAAATTCATGCCAATACTCAATAGTCGTACTTCCCTTTCGAAGACTTCTTAGCAACTTGATACTCCTTATGAAGCATTGCGCTTACATAATTTTCCGTTTAATGTTCGTACTAGGTGCGATCTTAATTAGATAAATCGAACATGACACAGCCATTACCGGCAGCTGCTATACGTACTAACTCATCCGTAGTCTTTTTTGATGAATTAATAATATTTATTGTTGCACCTTTGCCTGATGCTGCAGATGCAATACGTACCATTTGATCTGCTGTTTTTCCATTTGCATCGATATGCATCCCACCGCCCGCTGCTGCGATACGAACTAGCTGATCTATAGTTTTAGCCATGTATCATTTCCTTTTAAGTATTTAAATATATTTAATGGGATTGCTTTATTGGATTGTAAATAAACTAAAGCACCTAAAAGCTTTATAAAAGCACAATTCCCCATTTTGACGTGAAAATGTCTTTTTCTATGATCTACTATTAGTAGCAAATAGTATAAGTTATTGCCAGTTATAAATATTATGCTTACTGTAGGTTCTTCGAACATGCGTAATAGGGGAAAGTTTCCACTTATCATTAATTAGCTTATGGCAATTGACTGACCGCAATTCGCTCTTTGCCGAAGTTCGGCTTAGTTCCACTAGCAGACATTGAAGATTCTTAATGTGTGACCCATACGCTTCTAGACAATGCCCGCATCCAAGCTAAGCTCGAAGTAGAGCAAGAACAAGCAGAAATTGAAGCTGAAAAAATACTAATATCAGAGACTAAAAAAGATTTAAACGAGTGCTATCAAAAGGAAAAAAGAAAATCGGATGAAATTGGAAATACACTGACTGAAAAAAACGAATTAATACAGCACAATAAACGAGAAATGAAAATCGAAAAACAGAAGGCAAAAAATCACGGTAACGCTCTTAGTCGAAAAAACAGTTTGATAAATAAATTAAAGACCAATGCTGAATACTTAAGTTCATTCATCGAAGAGAGCTATGAAACATAAAAGCTCTCTTCGAATTCAACCTTTACCTCCAACAGAAATGCTAGTAATTCCCTTTTTTCCTAGGTTGCCCCTTGAACCCTTACCTATTCTGATGCTCTTTCTAAATCTCATGTAGCTGTCCCTGCATTAATTAATGTTTACTCTATATCTTAATTTAACAAAGCTCAAAGTATCAGAGCAACAAAAGAAAACTTAATAAGGTTCATAATGGATGTTAGAAATAGTGTTACATAGGAGTTGAACTTTCATGTATTTTAAAGCCTTGTTTTACAAGGCTCTATTTTTTAATTAATTATTTTGTATAAGTACATATATATGAACCAGGAGCTTTACCGCCTACACAAGAAACTCGACCTGCAGAAGAAGGTGATTTAGCAGAGGTACTGTAAAATTGGGCTCCAGAACGCACGGCAGCATCATAAAAATTTGAGAAAGTTGATAAACCACCTTTTTTAAAGGTATATGTACGTGGTGATGTTACAGGAAGTGTAGGTTCAACTTTGTTTCCGTCAACATCTCTACCATGTTCAAAATCCCATATAAGCTCATCACCAATAATTCCATATAACGAATATATTGCAATGCTTTTGTCATCAAAAGCAACCTGCATAAAGACTTTTTCAATTTCAGCAACGCCAGAAACTTTTGCCGCTGCGATTGTAAAGTTCGATATATCCTGTTCTAGGGTTGTATGTTCATTATAATAAGATGAAACTTCATATTGTTTTGCACCAAATCCAACTAAGTCCCAAGCGCTACCTGCAATCTCTTTAGGCACAATAGTTGCGCTTACTCCAGCTAAGCTTGCAACAACAGCACTTTTTGCATCAGATATATTATGAAAAGTATTTAAAGCGTCCTGCTCTACACCATAGCTATCTACAGTCCAACTATATATAGGTATTCTTACATCTTGAATATGACCACCACGACCATCAGGTTCATTATCTCCTTTTAATATCCTGTACCCTGTAATGGTCTTAGAAACATTGAATTTCTCAATAATTGATTTATCTAGATTCATTACATAAACATCGCGAGGGCGATCTACTTTAGCTTTTAATCTTGCTGTATTTTTGAACTGTTCGAAAGAAAAACATGTTGAGCATTCAGTGTAAAGTGGAGTTTCCGAGGCTAAACTTGAGAAAGAAACTAGTCCAATTAAAGATGTTAAAAGTAAATTTTTTATCATAATCATTCCATAATTAAATAAACGTAAAAGAAACATTATTATAATTTCTTTTTCATTACTTTTAAATCATTAACAACTACAAAAGCATTACCCATTAAGAGTTAATGTATGGGGGATGGGTAACTAACCCACTATATCGCGGCTTTTAATTTTAACTAGGCGAAGCCGTAGCGAGGAACGAGCGCGACTTTACAGAGTTAAATGCAAAATAGTCCTTAAAAAACGCGTTCACCAATCTTCCAGCTAAAAAAAGCTAATCGTGCCTTGATAAACTTCTCTTTATGGAGCTTAGAGGCTCGATAAGGAAATTTCATAGGCACAGGTAAATTGCATCACTTTTCATACAAAGTCGCTTAGAATCACTCTGAGGAGTGAAGTGTCGTGATTTTTTGGGGGATGCCGTAGCTAGGGGAAAGGCCGACAGGAGTATAAACTGAAGAGTGGCTTTAATGCTTAAAGTTTTGTAACTTATTCACAGGCTAACGCCTTTTTAATAACTCTTGTTTTTAGCACCGCTGTAGCCACCTAAAACTGTAGTCAATAAAAGAGAATAAGATGTTTTTTTATAGCCAATTATTAAGTAGATGCCTCAATCGTCTTGACTAAATAAATATAGTCCACCCTCCGCCTCGAACAACTTAATATAACTAGCGCCTCAATACCTGGCTATCACTCATCCACGAACCGCTTTGTAGCGTGCTAAGCTTAAAGATCAATAAAAAACTGGAGCACACTAAACTCGCCAATTAAAATCGTTTTTCTTGTAATTGATTTATTTCCCTCATTATATCGGTTTGTGGGGGTAAAAATTTGACTGTATGCGAGCCGCGCAAATGTCTGCTCGTAGCACGTTTACTTGTATATGTGAACAAACACCAATATGAGTAATTAACTATTTTTAGCCAATCACAATGACCGCTATTCGTTCTTTGCCGAAATTCAGCTTAGTGCTATCAGTCGTAACTCGTTTCTGCCCCA
>NZ_AUTR01000067.1:0-68170 GCF_000497875.1 Pseudoalteromonas sp. S8-8 | reverse complement strand
AAAGACCCGTTTGGGTTGTATGGTTAAGTGACTAAGCGTACACGGTGGATGCCTTGGCAGTTGGAGGCGATGAAGGACGTATTAACTTGCGATAAGCTTAGTCAAGCTAGTAAAAAGCGCTTGAGACTAAGATTTCCGAATGGGGAAACCCACCTGCTTGCAGGTATCGTTAACTGAATACATAGGTTAACGAGGCGAACGCGGAGAACTGAAACATCTAAGTACCCGTAGGAAAAGAAATCAACCGAGATTCCGAAAGTAGCGGCGAGCGAAATCGGAACAGCCCTTAAGCTTATTATGTGTTAATGGAAGGCTGCTGGAAAGCGCCACGATACAGGGTGATAGTCCCGTACATGAAAAGACATTTTAAGTGAAATCGAGTAGGTCGGAGCACGTGAAACTTTGACTGAATATAGGTGGACCATCATCTAAGGCTAAATACTCCCAACTGACCGATAGTGAACCAGTACCGTGAGGGAAAGGCGAAAAGAACCCCTGTGAGGGGAGTGAAATAGAACCTGAAACCGTGTACGTACAAGCAGTAGGAGCCCACTTGTTGGGTGACTGCGTACCTTTTGTATAATGGGTCAGCGACTTATATTTTGTAGCGAGGTTAACCGAATAGGGTAGCCGTAGGGAAACCGAGTCTTAACTGGGCGAATAGTTGCAAGGTATAGACCCGAAACCCGGTGATCTAGCCATGGGCAGGTTGAAGGTTGAGTAACATCAACTGGAGGACCGAACCCACTAACGTTGAAAAGTTAGGGGATGACCTGTGGCTAGGAGTGAAAGGCTAATCAAACCGGGAGATAGCTGGTTCTCCCCGAAATCTATTTAGGTAGAGCCTCGGACGAATACTTACGGGGGTAGAGCACTGTTAAGGCTAGGGGGTCATCCCGACTTACCAACCCTTTGCAAACTCCGAATACCGTAAAGTAATATCCGGGAGACACACGGCGGGTGCTAACGTCCGTCGTGAAGAGGGAAACAACCCAGACCGCCAGCTAAGGTCCCAAAGTCATAGTTAAGTGGGAAACGATGTGGAAAGGCCCAGACAGCCAGGAGGTTGGCTTAGAAGCAGCCATCCTTTAAAGAAAGCGTAATAGCTCACTGGTCGAGTCGGTCTGCGCGGAAGATGTAACGGGGCTAAACTATGCACCGAAGCTGCGGATTCAGAATTTATTCTGAGTGGTAGGGGAGCGTTCTGTAAGCCGTTGAAGGTGTACCGGGAGGTATGCTGGAGGTATCAGAAGTGCGAATGCTGACATGAGTAACGATAATGGGAGTGAAAAACTCCCACGCCGGAAGACCAAGGGTTCCTATCCCATGTTAATCAGGGTAGGGTAAGTCGACCCCTAAGGCGAGGCCGAAAGGCGTAGTCGATGGGAAACAGATTAATATTTCTGTACTCGATATAATTGCGATGGGGGGACGGAGCAGGCTAAGCAAGCATAGCGTTGGTAGTCTATGTGAAAGTGAGTAGGGCGTTTGTTTAGGTAAATCCGGACAAACACTAAACCTGAGACACGAGACGAGTCACTACGGTGATGAAGTTGCTGATGCCATACTTCCAGGAAAAGCCTCTAAGCTTCAGATTATATGGAATCGTACCCCAAACCGACACAGGTGGTCAGGTAGAGAATACTAAGGCGCTTGAGAGAACTCGGGTGAAGGAACTAGGCAAAATCGTACCGTAACTTCGGGAGAAGGTACGCTCCTATCTGTGATGAGACTTGCTCTCTAAGCGGACGGGAGCCGCAGTGACCAGGTGGCTGGGACTGTTTATTAAAAACACAGCACTGTGCAAAATCGCAAGATGACGTATACGGTGTGACACCTGCCCGGTGCCGGAAGGTTAATTGATGGGGTTATCCTTAGGGAGAAGCTCTTGATCGAAGCCCCGGTAAACGGCGGCCGTAACTATAACGGTCCTAAGGTAGCGAAATTCCTTGTCGGGTAAGTTCCGACCTGCACGAATGGTGTAACCATGGCCACGCTGTCTCCACCCGAGACTCAGTGAAATTGAAATCGCAGTGAAGATGCTGTGTACCCGCGGCTAGACGGAAAGACCCCGTGAACCTTTACTACAGCTTGGCACTGAACATTGAACCTACATGTGTAGGATAGGTGGGAGACTTTGAAGCAGCGACGCTAGTTGTTGTGGAGTCAACCTTGAAATACCACCCTTGTAGTTTTGATGTTCTAACGTTGGCCCCTGAATCGGGGTTACGGACAGTGCCTGGTGGGTAGTTTGACTGGGGCGGTCTCCTCCTAAAGAGTAACGGAGGAGCACGAAGGTTGGCTAAGTACGGTCGGACATCGTACGGTTAGTGTAATGGTAGAAGCCAGCTTAACTGCGAGACAGACACGTCGAGCAGGTACGAAAGTAGGTCATAGTGATCCGGTGGTTCTGAATGGAAGGGCCATCGCTCAACGGATAAAAGGTACTCCGGGGATAACAGGCTGATACCGCCCAAGAGTTCATATCGACGGCGGTGTTTGGCACCTCGATGTCGGCTCATCACATCCTGGGGCTGAAGTCGGTCCCAAGGGTATGGCTGTTCGCCATTTAAAGTGGTACGCGAGCTGGGTTTAGAACGTCGTGAGACAGTTCGGTCCCTATCTGCCGTGGGCGTTTGAGAATTGAGAGGGGTTGCTCCTAGTACGAGAGGACCGGAGTGAACGAACCGCTGGTGTTCGGGTTGTCATGCCAATGGCATTGCCCGGTAGCTACGTTCGGAACTGATAAGCGCTGAAAGCATCTAAGCGCGAAGCAGGCCTCGAGATGAGTTCTCACTAGACTTTTAAAGTCTCTGAAGGGCCGTTGAAGACTACAACGTTGATAGGCAAGATGTGGAAGTGGTGTGAGCCATTAAGCTAACTTGTACTAATTACCCGTGAGGCTTAACCATACAACGCCAAACGCGTTTTATGCGACAGTTTAGACAGAAGTTAATATAACTAAAGTAGATATTACTTGAAGAAAGACTTAAAAAATATTATCAGATATTTTCCAAATTCAGTTAGTGCGTAGCGATACGGATTAACGCCCAAATTTGCTTGGTGACAATAGCGTTTTGGACCCACCTGACTCCATGCCGAACTCAGTAGTGAAACGAAACAGCGCCGATGATAGTGTAGCATTTGCTATGTGAAAGTAGGACATTACCAGGCTTCAAATTGTAGAAAGCCCGAATTTAACAATTCGGGCTTTTTTACGTCTGAAGAAAAGTGAAATGCGCGCAATTAATACACACCCACATCAACACCTAGCACGTAGGGCGAGCGTAGCGACTCCCGACGTTAAAATCACAACAAAACCCCTCAATATCTCAGTCGGCCAATAAAGTAGCATTTGCTACGTGACTTTCTACCGCTGTGGGCACTATGACATTACACAAGCTTCACATTGTAGAAAGCCCGGATCTAACGATTCGAGCTTTTTTATGCTTGTAGAAAAAGTGATTCAGGTATTCCTCTATAGCGGAGCGTCTCTTAGTGAATAATTCACTTAATTTAACGAGTTAAAGTGCTCGCTGATGCGAGCGTAGCGACTCCCGACGCTAAAATCACATCGAGAATAGCTACAGTGTTCTTATTTCACGAGCTGGGTTACCTGCTACTACAGTATTAGGCATTACATTTTTAGTAACCACAGCACCCGCACCCACAATACTATTTTCACCAATGCTTACACCCGCTAAAATAATTACACCTGCGCCAACCCATATGTTATTGCCTAACGCGATAGGCGCTGCAAAGTTTTCCTTATTAAGCTTTTTTGCTGGATTAGTAGCATGTGACACAGCTAAAAGCTGAACGTTCGGGCCTATTAAGCAGTCATCACCCATGGTGATTAAGTAATTGGCCAGTGGCTAGTTGAGGTGTAATTAATATTTATAAAAGTAGGATTGTTAATGAAGGCTGAGATATTTAGTCGTTAATCGCTATTTAGAAGTTTTACCTAGTTGTCTTGTTCTAAATTTTATATAGATACTTCTAATAAAGTACTTAAGAAAACTGTACTATTACAGGTGTTTTAAAATAACTATAACGAGAAACATATGAAATTATTAACTGCAGCAACTTTAATAGTTGCTTCATCGACAGCTTTTGCAAGCCCTGCACCGTTAGTGTCTATTCCTACTCATGATGCCTTTTTTAATAGTATTGCAGCGCATTGCGGTAAAGCTTTTGAAGGTGAAGTAGCGGTAGATAACGCGAAAGGGCCAAGCTCATTTACAGATAAAAAGCTGGTTATGCATGTACGTAAATGTAGCGAGGCTGAGTTACAAGTACCGTTTCATGTAGGAGACGATGCATCACGTACGTGGATCATAACGAAAACGGGTAGTGGCTTGAGTTTAAAGCACGATCATCGTCATAAAGATGGAACAGACGACGCATCAACTATGTATGGTGGCCATACGCTTGATGCAGGGTTTTCGCAAATGCAGTCGTTTCCAGCAGACCAATACTCTAAAGAGTTATTCGTAAAACAAGGCATTGCACAGTCTGTAGGTAATACATGGCAAATGTATATTTACTCAGAAGTATTTACTTATCGATTAATTCGCCAAGGACGTGAGTTTAAGGTGGATTTTGATTTAACTAAACCGATTACTCCACCATCAGCACCTTGGGGTTATAAAGACTAAGGTTACTTACCCTTGTTTGTATCTTCTTTAGTTTCGCATTGTAGTAAAACACTTAAATCTGGTTGGTAAGCACGTGGTTTTGTTGGAAAGCGCTCGTACTCTTGCACGCCTTCAAGTATTTTCAACATAAAGGTATTGCCGCGGCATAGACGGTCAGCATGGCGTAATAAAAATACACTTTGATTGGTAAAGTGTTTGTAATCGTCTGACTGGATTTCTATTTTATAGTTGTCTTCGCCAATTTTTGTTTGGTAGTAATGCACTTTGTTGTCAAAGTCGTAGAGCTTCTCTGTTTCGGCTTTTTCAGCAAGTGCAGTATTTGCACTTGAAAGGGCCACCAGTGTAGCGCCTATAAATAAGCGTGGTGCGTTTATTCCTTTCATAAAATATATCCTTTAATTTGCGAACTTTATACCCATTAATAAAAGTAATAAGGTCGATTTCTTTACGTATTAGTCTAACACCCAAAAAGGGAAAGTGTGATGTTCAAACAAATAAAACAACTTTTTGCTGTATTCGATGAACAGCAGCCAAGTATGCAAGAGCACGATTTAAAAACAGCTGTTGCTGCATTATTAATTGAAGTTATGCGTGCAGATACCAAGCTTGAACATGATGAACAACGAACCCTGACTGTAACCTTAAAAAAGTATTTTAATTTAACAGATATTGAGGTTAATGAGCTTACTAATAACGCGGAAAGTAGCTTAGATGATTCGATAGATTACTTTCAGTTTTCAAAACAGGTTAATGAGCATTGCAGCGCGGCGCAGCGAATAGAAATAATAGAATTATTATGGCGCTTAGCGTATGCCGATGGAGAAATAGATCCCCAAGAAGACTACGTAATACGTAAAGTAGCAGGGCTTTTATATGTAACGCATACCGATTTTATCGCCGCAAAACTCGCGGCGACAAAGTAATTAGTTATTTAGGCGTGCAAGTTATCTTAACTTACTTGCAACGCTTACTAACTGATGAGCAAGCGCCGATACTCGCTCTGCAGTAACAGGTTCATTAATTTGCCCATTTTCATCAAACAATGTGTGTACAGCGGGTACTGCAAGTTGATCGGCAAGCACTAACGATCCAATACCACTTAATATATTACGTACATGATTTAAACCGCGTAACCCACCAAGTCCACCTGGTGATGCTGAAAACAGCGCCACTACTTTATTACGAAAAGCAGGAACAGCACCTTGCTCTGTGCGCGATGCCCAATCAATCGCATTTTTAAGTGCTGCAGTTATAGAGCCGTTGTACTCTGGGCTTGCTAGTAAAATACCGTCAGCTGCACGTAGCTTGTCTTTTAAAAGCTGTACATCGCTTGGTGTACCTTGCGCTTCAATATCTTCGTTAAATAGTGGGATGTTTAATTCGTTTAGTTTTATTACTTCTACTTCAGCACCTGTTTGTAGAGCAAAACGTGCTGCCTCATTAATAATTTTTTGATTAAAGCTTTCTTGTCGAAGACTTCCTGCTAGGGCGATAATTTTTGGTGCTGACATGCTAGTGACCTTTTAGTGTTTAAACTTACAACGCTAATGTAGCAAAATTTTACTTGTAGAAAACCCCAATAAACGCAACACTTATGTGCGTAAATGCACATAAGTATAAGGTAAACAGCATGGCGATAAAATTTGAAGATTGGCAAGACGTTAAAGTAGCGTTTGAAGTAGCACGATTAGGCACGTTAACGGCGGCAGCAGAAGAGCTTAATGTGCACCACAGCACAGTACTTAGGCGAATTAATAATCTTGAAAAAAACTTAAATGCACGCCTTTTTCATCGCCATGCCCGTGGTTACAAGGTTACTGAAATTGGCACCAAGTTATTTGCAACAGCACAAACTATCCATAGCTCCTTAGAGCAGTTACATAACGATATAGCAGCAGCCGATAGCACCCTTAGAGGGAGTTTATTACTAACGACGGTAAGTGGTTTTATGGATGTACTTGGTGATGTATGTGAGCAATTTCAGGCGCTACATCCACAAGTGCAGTTAGAAGTTATTTTAGAACAAAAAAGATTAAGGCTCGATCACGGACAAGCACATATTGCAGTGCGTGCAGGCCCAAGACCTGATGAGGGCGATTATATTGCTCAGCATTTGGCGCAGCTTTCATCGGGTTTATACGCTAATAAACGTTACATTAATAAATACGGCATGCCTAGATTATTAAGTGATTTACAACAACATAATTTTGTATCAGGTGTGGCGGGTTTTAATGCCCGCGTGCCTTATTTTGCATGGGCTGATGAAAATATTCCTGCATCGCAAATTAAGCTGCGAGTGTCTGAAACCGCAGAAGCGACTCGTGCAATAATTAAAGGGCTTGGCATTGGCGGATTACAGCATGACGTAGCGGCGCAATATTCTGATTTAGTACCTATATTACACAGTGAGTTAAGCTGGCCTACCGATGTGTGGTTAGTCACGCATCACTTAGTGCATCGCACTGCTAAAGTACAAGCTTTTGCAGGGTTGTTAAAAACACACTTTAGTAAGTTAGCTGCTAATCAATAGTTTTAGCAGCATTTTAGCTGTGTTTTAAATGATTATAGTGTTTTTTTTACTTCTATGCCTAGGCGTTTAGCCAAGCGTACTAAGTTAGCTCTATCTAATTCAAGTACTCTTGCTGCTGCTGACCAGTTGTAGTTATGCTTCTTTAATTGCTCGGTAATTACGTTGTATTGCAACGATTCTACAGCTTGCTTTAAAGGTTGGTTGATTAAGGTGTTGGTTGTACTTTGACTTGCTACTAGAGAGTTTTGCGGCGCACTCGGGGTTAAATCACAGTGCTCGCTTGTAATGGTTATTATTGGATTTTGCCATTGGCTTTGTTTTGCTTTTAGGGCGCTGCGACTAATAACATGTTCAAGCTCGCGAACGTTACCTGGCCAGTTGTACTGATTAAGCAGTACTTGCGCTTCAGGGCTTAGTTTTAATTGTTTTATCCCTAATTTACGGGCTGTTTGCTCAATAAAATAACCAGCTAAGAGTGTTATGTCGTGCTCGCGTTTACTAAGTGGTGGCACAGTAATAGGGTAGACACTGAGGCGATGGTATAAATCGGCTCTAAAGCGACCTTGAGCTACTTCTTCTTTTAAATTTCTGTTGGTTGCGGCAACGACGCGTACATCTACGTACTTTGGTGTGTCTTCTCCTACCGTTTGTATTTCGCCGCTTTGTAGCACTCGTAATAATTTACTTTGCATGGCAAGGGGCAGTTCGCCAATTTCATCTAAAAATAACGTGCCGCCATCAGCTAATTGAAATTTACCTTGGCGCGAATTTTGTGCGCCTGTAAAAGCCCCTTTCGCATGACCAAAAAATTCACTTTCAGCAAGATTTTCAGGAAGCGATGCACAATTTAAGTGAATAAGCGGTTGATCTTTGCGAGCTGAATTTAAGTGAATATTACGCGCAACAAGTTCTTTCCCTACCCCTGTTTCACCTAATATAAGCACGCTAAAATTAGATGCTGCAACGAGTTTAATTTCGTTTTTAAGTGTTTGCATTAGCGGACTTTGACCAATAATTTCACCGCCGTCCCGTGTTAACGCTTCACGATTTAGTTCTTGCACTAATGCACTTGAGTGCTGTGCATGCTGTTTGTAATGGGCAAGCTCTAAAGCTGTTTTAAAGTGCGCACTACACAGCGTTTGTAAGGTATTGAGTGTATCAGCGCTTATGCTGTTAAATGCATTGGCGTTAAGGCTATCAAACGTAAGTACGCCAAGTAGCGCGTTTTTATCATAAAGAGGTAAGCCTAAACATGCATGTACCGGTATGTCGCCGGTTTTAGCTAATAGTAATCCGTCGTATGGATCGGGTAGCGGGCAGTCGTGCGCAAATTGTAGCGCGAGTGTGCTTTTGCAAATAGCTTCTAGGCGAGGGTGTTCTACTATTTTAAATCGTCTGCCAAGGCTGTCGGACATTAACCCTTTAATTGCCAGTGGTTTTAATTGCTCGCCCTGAAGCACTAATAACGCACTTGCATCACTAGGAATCACCCGCTCAACCGTTGCTAGTAATTGATCAAAGCTATGCTCGTGTAGTGTACTTTGAGCAAGCTCTAGAGCAACTTGTGTAAGGTTGAATTGCTGATTCATGTCAAAATGACCTATTCGAGTTTTTATGAGTTAATTTATAGTAGGTCATAAAGACTCATACTGTAAAGTGGTTTAATTTAACTTATTGAATTTAATTAATTAAATTTGTTGGCACAGTATGTGTAATAGCTAAGTAACGTAGTTAGTTACAGAGATCGCCATGAACACACTAATGCTGAATAATTTAAATAATCAAACACAGTTTAGTTCACTATACGAAACAGTATTATTTGCTGCCAATACTGCATTAGCTGTGAGTTTAGTGTGTATTACGGCAAGTATTTTAATTAGCTACCCGTTTGCTGAGTACTTTTCCATGGCGGTGCAAGTATCAGCTCATATTGGGACTATTGTTATTGCTGCTATTTTAAAAGTAAGTTACGTACTGCGCTGTGTTGCACAACATGGTTTAGGGCAGGAGGTACGATAATGCGCCCTATAAACTTAACTGAGCCAATGCCAGCACGCGTTGCTATTCATCAAGTATCTCAATGGCCATTATGGATGCTCGCTTTTAGACCTTTCTTTTTAGGCGGTGGCTTATTGGCATTTTTGTCGGTGGGGTATTGGCTACTTATTTTAACAGGCCATGCAAGTTGGCACTCATCGATACCTGCGACATTATGGCACGCGCACGAAATGCTGTTTGGCTTTGCAGGAGTTGTAGCTGTTGGCTTTTTACTTACCGCTGCACAAACATGGACAGGCGTACCGAGCATAAGTGGGAAAGCCCTTATGTGGCTTACGTTTATATGGCTTGCAGCGCGCTTAGCCTTTTTTGTGATATTGCCTGATATTGCTCATTTTAATTTATATGCTGCACTTACATTACAAGTTATTTGGTGGCTAGGCGCCATAGCAGTACTGGCTAATATGTTATTAAAAGCCAATAGCAAAAGTAACTATCCGTTTTTAGCTATTTTAGCTGTGCTTTGTGGGCTCAATGTATTGTATTTAATACTTGTTTTAAAACAAAACATGCAGCTTGCACTTGGTGTGGTTGATACCGCAGTACTGGTAATTACTTTACTAGTTGGCATTGTTGCGGGTCGCGTTCTACCATTTTTTACCGCTAAAGGTCTAGGTTTAACCGCACAAGTTCGCACTCCTAAAATAGATAAAGCGGTGATGTATTTATCTATTTTGGCTATCACTTTATTTTTCATCAACAAGTTGTTTTTGAACACGATTAATCCTGCGTTAGTTGTTGCAACTGTTGCTGCGCTTCACCTGGTCAGGGCTGGTTTTTGGTGGGATAGCAAGGTATTGAGAGTGCCGTTGTTATGGTCTTTACATTTTTCCTACTTAGCGTTAGGCGTAGGGTTAATGATGGTTGCATTTAGCTTTTATAGCAGTGCAATACAATTTAAAGATGCGCTGCACTTAATCACTATTGGCACAATAGGTATGATGATTTTAGCAATGATGACGCGTGTATCACATGGTCATACAGGGCGTACACTCGCTATTCCTCATTACATGGCTGTTGCTTTTGCGTTTTTGCTTGTGGCCGCTATTACTCGTTCATTACTCCCTTTTATTATTGGGCCTCACCTTGCTTGGCAAATAAGTGCTTTGCTGTGGTTAGTGGCTTTTTCATTATTTTTAATTCACTGCACACCTATATTAACGCGGCGTCGTGTTGATGGGCGTCGTGGTTAGTTCATCCATAGGAAACACATATGTTATCTGATAAAACCATTGAGATTGTAAAAAGCACAGTTCCGTTATTAGCGCAGGCGGGTACGGTTGTTACCGATCATTTTTATAAGCGTTTATTTAGCCATAATCCTGAGCTTAAAAATATTTTTAATATGGCGAATCAAGATACAGGTCGTCAGCAATTTGCACTTTTTAATGCATTGGCTGCGTATGCACAAAATATTGATAATTTAGCCGTATTAAAAGAAGCGCTAACACGTATTAATCATAAGCATACCAGCTTGAATATTTTACCTGAGCATTACCCTATTGTAGGTGCGCATTTAATTGGCACTTTAAAAGAGCTTATTCCTGAGCAATTTACTCCCGATGTTGAATACGCTTGGCGCGAAGCTTACGGCGTACTTGCTGATATTTGTATAACCGAAGAGGCTGCTTTGTATGAGCACAGTAAAAATAAACACGGTGGTTGGGCGGGAACTCGCCAATTTGAAATAACCAACAAACAGGCTGAATCAGAACTAGTAACGAGCTTTACACTTACGCCAGTTGATGGCGAAGCTGTTATTACACATAAACCAGGGCAGTATTTAGGTATTAAAGTTAAGCCAGAGGGCGCTGAATATGAAGAAATTCGCCAGTATTCTATTTCACAAAAAAGTAACGCTAAAAACTACCGTATTAGTGTTAAAAAAGAGCTACAGCCAAAGCCTGGCATGGTGTCTAATTATTTACACTCATTAGAGCAAGGCACTATTGTTGAGCTATACCCGCCGGCAGGAGACTTCTTTTTACGCAATAATACAAGTCCAGCGGTACTCATTTCAGCAGGTGTTGGGCAAACGCCAATGCTGGCTATGCTTGAAACGCTATTAAGTGACAACTCCAATCAAGAGATTATGTATTTACATGCCTGCGAAAATACTCAGCAGCATTCGTTTTCAAAATATTTAAATGAGTTAAATGCAGTTTATAACCGTTTACAAACAATGACGTGGTTTAACCAGGTGACAGAGGATGCTGACTTTACTGGGTTAATGAACCTAAACGCAGTACAAGCACAGCTACCATTGAGTAATGGCGACTTTTACTTATGTGGTCCTGCCGGTTTTATGGCATTTATAAAAAACCAGTTACTTGAGCTAGGTGTTAAAAACGAGCAGATTCATTATGAAGTGTTTGGTCCGCATCAAGACTTGTAATAATGCTTTAAAATAGAAAAAGGCGCGCAGCGATATGCTGNCTGCGCGCCTTTTTTATTAATTTATAAACGTTAATAAAGTGCCTTATAACTCTTTACAGGTAACACCTTCAAGTACTGTAGTAAGCTCTTTTTTAGGATAGTAAAGCTCACATTGGTTATTACGTAGCTGCAAAATAAACTTCTCAGATTTTATATTATGCGCGCCCATAATTACTCTGCCATCAGACCCTTTACTCATTGCATGATCAATTAGCAGTTCGCTACGTTTAGTAAATACCGAATCCGCAAGTGTTACTAATGTGCCTCCCTTAGCTTGTTGAATTGCCTGTTGTAGTGTTGTAATAACGCTGGGATTAACGCTCGTTAATATAGCGGGTTTAGCGGGCTCACTATTTACACTTTGGCATCCGCCTAAAGCGAGCAAGGTGGCTAATGGGAGTAATAATTTAGCCATTACCTTTCCTCACCCAGCGTTGGCCAAGTTAAGTCCATATTACGCTGGGTAAATTGCTCAGGCATATTTAAAGGAATGAGAGATTCACGAGAGCTTGAAACATTAGCTTGCCCTGCTTTTGCAGCAGCCGTTCTAACTGGACAACTGCCATTTTCAACATGAAATAATGCGGTGGCTAAAACGGCCTCGTCACTGTCGCCTAACTGATGATCAAAGTCGTCCTCAATTTCACAACCTTGAACATCAGCATCAAACTGTGGCGTAGGGGTTGGTGTAAAACCCGCAGCGTATTCGCCAAATCCGTTGCTATTTATCCCACTAAACTGAATAGTGTAATAGGTTGTTGCGCAGTTATGAGTTGGGGTAAAGCCATAGGGCTTACCGCAGGTTGTGTCGCCAATTAAAATAACTTCTGCGTCTATACCTTTTAAACCATTAATAAAAGCTTCTGATGCCGAACAGGTGCCTGATGTGCTTAATACATAAACCTTTGATAGGTTTAAATCAGGTAGGTTTTCACCTGTGCTAAAAAAAGTAGAGTAATCTATTTCTTCATCAATAAATGGGAAGGGCGAATCAACGGGTTGTTTATCGTTTTGTTGAGTTTGATAATAAAAGCGGTTGTTAACGTTGGCATTACCGGCAACCATATAAGCTAATTGTGCCGACAGTGCTAATAAACCACCACCGTTATATCTAAAGTCGATTACAAGCTCATCAATACCATCGGTTTTAAACTTATTTACCGCATCAATAAGCCCTTCTTGGGCAATGCTTATATGGCTATTAAATTGCATGTAACCCACGCTTGAACCATTTGCGGTTGTAATCGTTTTAACATTTTGAACAGGTGTTTGTTCAATATTACCAGCGGTTACATTAAATGTTTTTTCGGCGCCATCGTTACTGCGTACAACAATAGTATGTGAGTCGCCGTTAGTAGGACTAAATAAACCTTCGTTAAGCGTATCTACACCCGACTCTGTATTGGTATTAATGCTAACACCGTCAACTGAAAGTACGGTATCACCACGTTGAAAGCCTATTTGGCTTGCAGGCGAATCATCTTCAAGATAAGCAACGCGTAAAATACGATCGGCTGTATCGCCAATAAACGCCCAATTTATACCGTAACCAGAAGTAACGCCCGATTGCGCTTCTTGAAAGTAATCTTCAGTAGGTTCTGAAAAATGAAAGTTATCTTTTTTTGCACCTGAGTCGGTAAGCTGCTCTGTTTTTAATTGAGCGAAGTAATCGGCTACTGTTGTAAAGCTTTCAGGGTCGTTATCGGCAATCTCATCATACCAAAGGTATGTTTCGTCGCTCCAAGAGCGAAGCCAAAGCTTTTCATAAAGGGCAGAACCCGCTTGATCTGGGTAGGGGTTGTTGTTATTAAAGGGATCGTTACCCGTACGAGGGGTTTCGCAAAAGTTTTTTAAATCGTTAGAGGGCTCAAATACCGCCGCTGTCCATGTTGGGCTGCTACTAACAGGTGTTGTAACTACAGGAGCAGAGTCGATACCGCCTCCGCCGCCACAACCCGTTAAAGCAAAGCCCGCAAATGCAGTGAAAATGGCAAGCGAGGTTTTATTATTTTTAAACATAGTTAAGGACTTTTTTGTAAATAAGTTGTTTAAAATATTACAACACTCGCTCGTTTATTCAACATTTATAACTTTGATTTATGTAAATGAGTGTTAAAGCTTAGAGCTTGCTCGTACTACTTGTATCTGCAAATGCTTGCTTTTTCCACGCATTAAATAACTTTTGCTGTTTATCAGAGATTTTTAAACCGTATGTTTTCTGCATGTAAGCGTAAGTGTCGGCTATACGTTTACGTGCATAGACAGGCGGTTCAACTACACGTTGCTTAAAGTTTACTTTTACTTCGCAGCGACCATACTGTGTGGCGTTTTCGCTAAGCATGCCAAAACGATAATTAGAGCGATCGGCATTAATTTCGCCAATAGCAGGCGCTAGGTTATTTATATCGGCTTCCATTTTTCTAAATTTAGCACTTACTTTACGGCAGTTTTTACGTCCGCCATCTTGCCAACATTGTAGCTGATGACCAAATTCCCACGCCGGAACAATATGTTCCCACTCAATGCGTAGTGCTCGCACATTTACTTTGCCTGAGCGGGTAAGTGTATTTCGAGGAATGTAACCACAGTTAGAAGGATCAGGAATGAGTTTTTTGCCTTCTTTTTTAATATCACAACCGCAGTAAATACTTTTGGCGTTGTCAGGGAGGGTTTTAATTAAATGTCTTTTAGCCGTTGAAAAACGGGTAAATTGTTCGGCAGATACCGAAAAACACACACAGCAAGCCAGTAAGGCCAGAATAAATCGAGTCATATCCATCACAAATGTGAACTACAGGAACAGGCAGTTTAAAGCCTTGAAGATAAAAGATAAAGTTAACTTAAGGCCTGCACTTATATTACTAAAAAGTGTCCGATTAATTTTTTATTCAAAGTTATTTTCACTATTCATTTATTTCTTACTATTTATCGTATTTTAACCACACAAGATTATACGTTAAGGAGTATGCTTAAAGCTTACTCAATATGGGGATTTGGATTGCAAATGAAATTTGTTGATTATTATGCAGTGCTCGGAATATCGCCTGATGCAGACGATAAAGCGGTTAAAGTAGCTTATAAAAAATTAGCCAGAAAATATCACCCAGATGTAAGCAAAGAGCCTCAAGCAGAAGATAAGTTTAAAGAAATAGCAGAAGCTTACGAAGTCATTCATAACAAAGAAGAACGCACTAAATACGACGAGTTACGTCGTCATCAACAAAATCGTGCTCGTCAACAGCAAGGTAATTATGGTGGTAACAATGCCTCATCGCAAAGTAATTATCAGCAAAGCGATCCTCAAACCGATCAAGAGTTTTCTGATTTTGTTAATTCAATGTTTGGCGGCGCCGGTGGATTCAATCGTTCCGGGCAGAGCAGAAGTAACGCCGCTCGCGCGCAAAAAGGACAAGATGTGGAAATAGAGTTCCCGATTTTTCTTGAAGAGACTTTAGTTGATACCGTTAAGCCTGTTGAGTTTATGTTACCGCAGCGAGATAGTAGTGGTCGTGTCTCTGAAATTAAAAAATCACTTAAAGTGAAAATTCCCGCAGGTTCAGTAAATGGCGAACGAATTCGACTAAAAGGGCAAGGCGGATTAGGGTCAGCGAACGGGCAAAATGGCGATTTGTACTTACAAATTAGTTTAGTGCCCCACCCATTATTTGATGTTGAAGGTCATAACCTAAATATAGTCGTCCCTCTTGCACCATGGGAAGCGGCTCTTGGTACAAAAATAAATTTACCTACGTTGGCAGGCAAAATCCAATTAACTATTCCATCTAATAGTCAGTCTGGTCAACGCTTGCGTATTAAAGGTAAGGGATTAATGAGTAAAAAAGCCAAAGGTGATTTATTTGCTGTGCTTAAAATTGTTAATCCAACATCTGTTGATGATACCAGTAAAAAACTTTGGGAAGAATTAGCCGAAAAAGCTCACTTTGATCCCCGTAATAACTGGAGCAAGCCATAATGCAAATTATCGTGACACAAAAAGATGATTTACTTACTAGCAAAGAGCTATGTTTGAGTAGTGATATTAGCGAAGCAATTTTATATGAGCTAGTTGAGCACAATATTGCGGTTCCAATTGAGGGGAAGCATGTTACGCAGTGGCAATTTACGGTATCTGCAGTGACCTTAGTTAAAAAAGCGGCCCGTATTCAACATGACTTTTCGTTAGATTGGTCGGCAATAGCTTTAGTTTTACAATTGCTGGATGAGCGTGATGAGTTGATTTTCGAAAACGAAATGTTAAAGCGACATTTGAGTCGATTTAAACACTTGGAATAAAATCTGCCCTTGGGTACTTCCTAGGGCTTATTTAGTCTTTGGTGAGAGTGCGCTAGTTCTTAAAAACCAATATGACTACTTTGATTTATTCTTACTTTTAATTCGGATAAATCGTTTTAGTCGTATGTTTTGCATAAGTAGTAATATTCCACTTAGGCAAAAAAGTACGCTGGTTGCTGCAAAACTAATAAGCAGCGGATTATTAAAATCCTCTCGCTCATCGTAATCCATAATATGTAACATCCAAAAAAAGTCGAAAATTCGCCATAGTGTGCTGCGAACGGTGACAACTCTGCCGTTATTTTCTGACAAGTACAGTGTTGTGTTAAATGTGTCGTCAAATTGTACCTGCCAAACATTGGTTTTATATCCAACTTCTCGCATACCTTGCTTTAGCAGTACAGCGCTTGTCACTTGAGCATCAATAAGTAAGTGTGCTTTAGCATTTGCGGTAATTTGTATTTTAGTTGGCGGCTCAAAAGGTCGGCCTGTTATACCGTTAAAGCTTTGCTGTTCATCTTTATTTATTACTGTAATTATAGGTGTGGTTAAAAAGTTCTCAAAAATTATTTGTGTTGGATTAACCACCTGAGATGCAATATCGTTAAGGGAGGCAACATAATCAGCCTGCGTAAATGGGTTATTAAGAGTACGTGTTGCAAGATGCTCCCCATGAACTTTATCAAGAGGAATAGCGCTCATGACTAAACCGCCTAATAGCCAAGCTAAAATTTGTAATGTGAGCAAATAACCGAGCCATTTATGTAACTTGCGAGCATACTTAAATATTTTTTTATTCATGTTTTAGTCTTATTATTTTTAGAGGCTAGTTTATTACATTAATGGGATTAGTTACTGCGACATTTTGTCGCAGTTTAAACTATAGCTTACTGTAATCATTTAAAAATAAAAAAGATTACACTTAAATTGCTAACATGAATTATTTGTTTAATTGAGCTGAGTGTTTGATATCCAGCTAGCTTTAAACGCTAAAAAATACTTAAAAGCTGCGAAATATCTATATAAAGTGGTTAATAGAGCATAGTTGATTTGGTATAACGGTAAAACTGCGTTAAAGTTTGCAATGAAATTATTAGAGGATAAATACGAAACGATGTCGGAAATTCAATTTTTAAATGTAGATCTTGAGCTTGAATCAAAGCAAGATATTAGTTTGCTAGTGGCAGACTTGAAAAAAGTCGCGACGATTTTACATTATGACAAAGACGAATACCGTCAATTAGCGCGTATTGAAGCAATAGGTGTAGTAAACACGCCTGACAAAGCAATAAACCATATATGTGAGCTTATTGAATCGTGTTCGCGTAACGCGCTAAAGCAATGGTTAAGCTGTTCACGTAGAACGTTTGATATTGGTTTTGAATCGGGCACTTCCCCTAAGTGCTTTAATCAAGCCTTAGATGCAGATACATTACTACGTATATCTGCGATTGGTGCGGGTATGGAAATTACAATTTACCCAATCGAAAAGTAACTATCTTCGCTCTACGACTGCTGCGGTCATTTTTGATACGCAGCACAGCTCATTGCGGCTATTTGTAATTTTTATTTCCCACACTGAACTACGTTTGCCAATATGAAACGCTCTTGCCGTTGCTGTTAAAGTGCCGTTGCGAGATGCTTTTAAATGACTTGCGCTAATTTCCTGCCCCACGCAGTAAAATTTTGTAAAATCGACAACAAAGTTAGCTGCATAGCTGGCAACTGTTTCGGCAAGTACAACGTTAGCACCGCCGTGAACCATGCCCATTGGGTTATGATGCTCAGGAATTGCCGGCATAGTGGCTACTAAGTAATTATCACCAATTTCAGTGACTTCTATTCCCATGGTTTTCATTAATGTTCCTTGGCCATCAATGCCTTGTTCTAACTGCTTGCACAGCTCTAAAGTGATGGGCTGGTACCAAATACTCATAATGACTCCTTTGCTTTTTTAATCATTTATAAACCTAGCTTTAGTTATATCCCTAAAATGTACACAAGTGAAATTACTTTGGCTATTTTAAGGCTTAATTTAAATTTGCGATTTTTATTTAACTGTATATACTCACAGTTAAATGTACTGTATGGAAAACCAGTTGTATGCGACCATTAACGAACCGCCAAGCTCAAATACTCGAACTAATTAAAGTTTTTATTAAAGACACTGGTATGCCTCCTACACGTGCTGAAATAGCGCAAACATTAGGTTTTAAAAGTGCCAATGCTGCTGAAGAACATTTAAAAGCACTTGCTAAAAAAGGCGCAATTAAAATGAAACCAGGTGCAAGCCGTGGTATTCAGTTAATTGAAGAAGAAGAGCCAGAACAATTAGGTTTACCGCTTATAGGGCGTGTTGCTGCTGGTTCACCTATCTTGGCGCAAGAGCACGTTGAAAGTCACTGCAAAATCGATCCATTAATGTTTAAACCGGCTGCAGATTTTTTACTACGCGTTAACGGTATGAGCATGAAAGATATTGGTATTATGGATGGTGATTTACTTGCTGTACATCGTACTCAAACCGCTGAAAATGGGCAAGTTGTTGTTGCCCGCCTAGACGAAGACGTAACTGTAAAACGTCTTGAGAAAGCGGGTCGTAAAGTATTACTTCATGCTGAAAACGACGATTTTGAATCTATTGAAGTAGATCTTGAGAATGAGTCTTTTAATATTGAAGGCTTAGCCGTTGGCGTTATAAGAAACGCTGATTGGATGTGACTTTAAAAATAGCTTTTAAACAAGCAGTTTTATAAATGCGTACTAATTAGTACGCATTTTCTGTTTTAAATTCGCACTAAAAATAGGGCATAAATAGCTCACTGACAATTTAAGCTGTAAACTTTTTTGCACTTATATTTTCCCCCTCCGAATGCGTTAAACCCCTTTGTTTTGCTCATCTTTTGAACTTCCTGTTACCTAGTTGGTTACTGATTTTTTATTAATTACTCAATATCACCTGATTGTTTTTTATACTAAAACTTGCTTGTTGTTCATTTTTTAGCTAATTATTAATGTGCTGAGCTAATAATAACTCACAGCTTTTTAGTTTTGAGAACACACAATATACACAAACCCGTTGTTGGCGCAGCAAAACCAATCAATATTAAATGAGATTGACTAAAAAAATAAAAATAACGAATTGGCGTTTAAGCCGTATGCCTCTTCGCTTTGCATTCGCAATAGCATCAAAGGAGCCGTCACATGGGTAAACTGACCTCTACCTTGTGGCTTATATTATGTGTTTTTTCGCACCCAGTTTTGGCTAACAGCCAATACAATATGCGCAAAGGCGTAACCGATATAAGCAATAATGTATATCAGCTGCACATGACCATATTTATAATATGTTGTGTGATTGGGGTGATAGTGTTCGCAATTATGTTTTGGGCACTTATTCATCACCGCAAATCTAAAGGGGCTGTACCTGCCCAATTTCACGAAAGCACTAAAGTAGAAATACTTTGGACTGCAATCCCGTTTGTTATTTTAATTGCTATGGCAGTACCAGCCACTAAAACCCTAATTGCAATGGAAGATGCCAGCAAAGCTGATCTCACTATTAAAATTACAGGCTCGCAATGGAAATGGCATTATGAATATATGGGTGAAGATGTAGAGTTCTACTCTATTTTATCTACCCCGCAAGATGAAATCGCGAACCTTGCAGATAAAAATCCTAACTACTTACTTGAGGTTGATAAGCCTCTTGTACTGCCAATAAATCAAAAAGTACGATTTTTAATGACTTCTGACGATGTTATTCACTCTTGGTGGGTACCTGATTTTGCAGTTAAAAAAGATGCGAATCCCGGCTTTATAAACGAAACATGGACGAACATAAACGAAGAAGGTACTTACCGAGGCCAATGTGCTGAGTTGTGTGGTAAAGATCATGGCTTTATGCCTGTTGTGGTGGTCGCTAAATCTGAGGCTGATTTTAAAACGTGGCTTGCAGATGCAAAGCAAGCTAAACAAAAAGCAGCATTAGCAGATGCCGCATTACTTGATAAAACCCTCCCAAAAGAAGAATTAATGACTTTAGGCGAACAAGTATATATGGCCAATTGTGCTGCATGTCATCAGCCTACTGGCATGGGGTTACCGGGTGTATTTCCTGCACTTAAAGGCAGCCCTATAGTGCTTGGCGATATAAAAGATCACATTGATGTAGTTATCCATGGGCGACCCGGTACGGCAATGCAAGCATTTGCCAAACAGTTATCTATAAAGCAATTAGCAGCGGTTATTACTTATAAACGTAATGTGTGGGGTAATGATACGGGTGATGTTATTCAACCGAGTCAAATACAGGCAGCACTTGATGCCAAAGTGGAGGCGAACTAATGAGTAGCATAGTAGAACAACCTAACGCCAATGAAGCTCATCATGCTCATCACCCAGCTAAAGGTTTTAAACGCTGGCTTTACACAACTAATCATAAAGATATAGGTAGTTTATATTTAATTTTTTCGCTGACCATGTTCTTAATTGGTGGTGGAATGGCCATGGTGATCAGAGCTGAATTATTTCAACCAGGTTTACAGTTGGTCGATCCTCACTTTTTTAATCAAATGACCACCGTGCATGGTTTAATTATGGTGTTTGGTGCGGTTATGCCGGCCTTTACAGGCCTTGCTAACTGGATGATACCACTCATGATTGGCGCGCCAGATATGGCATTGCCAAGAATGAATAACTGGAGCTTTTGGATTTTACCGTTTGCGTTTTTAATCCTATTGGCATCATTATTTATGCCTGGTGGGGGTCCTGCATTTGGTTGGACTTTTTATGCACCACTGTCTACAACATACAGTAATGATAATACTGCATTGTTTGTATTTGCCGTACATATTATGGGGATTAGCTCAATAATGGGCGCAATCAATGTGATTGTAACCATAGTGAACTTACGTGCCCCTGGCATGACATGGATGAAGTTGCCCTTATTTGTATGGACGTGGTTAATTACTGCCTTTTTATTAATAGCGGTAATGCCAGTGCTTGCAGGCGCTGTCACTATGGTACTTACCGATAAGTATTTTGCGACCAGCTTTTTTGATGCCGCAGGCGGTGGCGACCCGGTGATGTTCCAACACATTTTTTGGTTTTTTGGTCATCCCGAAGTATACATAATGATTCTTCCTGCCTTTGGCATTATATCTACAATAGTACCTACCTTTTCTCGTAAAAAACTTTTTGGCTATGCCTCAATGGTATACGCCACATCCTCCATAGCACTATTGAGCTTTATTGTATGGGCTCATCATATGTTTACCACTGGGATGCCGGTCGCTGGCGAGTTGTTTTTTATGTACGCGACCATGCTTATATCGGTACCTACAGGAGTAAAAGTATTTAATTGGGTTGCCACAATGTGGAAAGGCTCAATAACTTTTGAAGTGCCAATGCTTTTTAGTATTGCGTTTATTGTGCTGTTTACCTTAGGTGGCTTTTCGGGGTTGATGCTGGCAATTACACCTGCTGACTTTCAGTACCACGATACTTATTTTGTAGTGGCGCATTTTCATTATGTATTAGTAACAGGGGCTGTATTTTCGATAATGGCGGGGGCCTATTACTGGCTGCCCAAGTGGACGGGCAATATGTTTAATATCACGCTAGCTAAATGGCATTTTTGGCTATCGCTGGTGAGTGTGAACGTACTGTTTTTTCCTATGCATTTTGTAGGGCTTGCCGGTATGCCGCGTCGAATTCCCGATTATGCACTTCAATTTGCCGACTTTAACGCAATCATAAGTATTGGTGGATTTGCCTTTGGTTTATCGCAATTGTTGTTTGTAGCTGTGGTAATTAAATGCGCGCGTGGCGGTGATAAAGTGCCTGCAAAAGTATGGGAAGGGGCAGAAGGGCTTGAGTGGGAAGTTGACTCTCCAGCGCCATATCATACTTTTTCTACGCCGCCGGTAATTAAGTAATGACACACGCACCGCTACTCAAACGTTTGGTACTTATTTGCATAGGCATGTTTGCCTTTGCCTTTGCTTTAGTACCTTTGTATGACGTGTTTTGTGATGTAACAGGGCTTAATGGAAAACCTTCGCTTGAGCAAGCAGAGCAAAGTACACAAATAGTACAAAATCGAGAAGTCGGCGTTAGCTTTACTACTCACGCACAAAGTGGTGCACCGTTTGAAGTTAAATCAAAAGAATACAGTGTAGTGGTAAAACCCGGTGCAATGCGTGAAGTAATGTTTAGTGCTAAAAATAACAGCAATCTAGATAAAGTAATGCAGGCTGTACCATCAGTCTCGCCAGGTAAAGCGGCAAAGTATTTACACAAAATAGCCTGTTTTTGCTTTGATCAGCAACCTCTAAAAGCAGGGGAAGAACTTGAATTTAAATTACTTTTTTATGTTGATACCGCACTGCCAAGCGATATTGAAGAATTAACTTTATCTTATACCGTATTTGATATTAGTGAACAGCTGGTGGCAAGTAACAACTAGCTTTTTAAACTAGTGTGAAACTAGGAGTAAATAAAATGAATCAAGAATATGAGCATTATTACGTACCTGAGCAAAGCCCATGGCCTATTGTAGGTGCTGTTGCATTGTTTTTTATTGCAGTAGGGGCAGGCTTGACTGTTATGAGTGTAGGTAATGAAGGTGGTAGCGGGGTTTATCTGCTTTATGCCGGTATTGCTGTACTTGTGTATATGTTGTTTAGCTGGTTTAAAAATGTAATTAGTGAATCGGACCAAGGTTTGTACTCAGCACAAATGGATCGCTCTTTTAGACAAGGTATGAGCTGGTTTATTTTTTCTGAAGTTATGTTTTTTATGGCCTTTTTTGGTGCGCTTTTTTATGCACGCGTATTGTCGGTACCTTGGCTTGGAGGCGCAGGCAATAATGCAATGACTAACGAGGTTTTATGGCCAACTTTCGAAGCTGTTTGGCCGCTAGTTTCAACACCTGCTGGCGAAACTACTCAAGCTATGGGCTGGCAAGGCTTACCGCTTATAAATACCTTAATACTGCTTACTTCCTCAGTTACTTTACATTTTGCCCACGTAGCGATGGAAAACAATAAACGCACTCCACTTAAAGTTTTTTTAGGCGCTACTATTTTATTGGGCGTTTGCTTTTTAGGGCTGCAAGTTGAGGAGTACATGCATGCATATAATGACCTTAACCTAACGCTAGATGCGGGCATTTACGGTAATACGTTCTTTTTATTGACTGGTTTTCATGGCATGCATGTAACGTTAGGAACCGTACTTTTATTTGTAATATTTTTACGGATATTAAAAGGGCACTTTACTAAAGATAAGCATTTTGCTTTTCAAGCAGCTGCTTGGTATTGGCACTTTGTTGATGTGGTGTGGCTGTGTTTGTTTGTATTTGTATATGTGCTGTAGCGTTTATTGGCGAATTATTTGCTTTAATAAAACCAAGTTTAAGCGCTGCAATAACAACAACTAAAACAACGACCGAAAACAATACGCGACGACCTAAAAAGTGAGACATAGGTCGTCCCCCAGTTTTCCCTGACACCATAATAAACAATGCTCTAAATAAGTTAAAAAGTATAAATATTAACAACAGTACGATAATAATTTTAATAATCACTGAGTTGACCCTTTATGCAGTTAGTTTTATGGCACAAACAAAAGCTTAGTTCACTAATCACACTTTGTATGGTTGTGGTTGTTGTACTTGTGTGTGTGCGATTAGGGTTTTGGCAGTTGGAGCGAGGTGAGCAAAAGCAGCAACAACTAACCGCTATTGCTAAGCAACAGAATCGGGGTGTGATGAGCTGGTCTCAATTACTTAACCTGCCTGATAGCTGGAACAAAACTGGTGTATTGGTTGAGTTAAAAGGGCGGTTTGTACAAAACCAATATTGGCTTTTAGATAATCAAGTTTATAACGGACAAGTAGGGTACGACCTACTTGCTTTACTAAAGCCAGACAGCGAAGAAAAAGTGATTTTAGTTAATTTAGGATGGGTAAAAGCGCCTATATCTAGAGATACACTGCCAAAGGTTACTCTGCCTACAGGTGTTTTTATTCTTAAAGCGCAAATAAAAGAAAATAACTTAAGTAGCTTTACGCTTGAAGATAAAACTACAAATAACGACTTACCTACAAGAATCCAATCTATCGACTTGAATATGCTGAGCACTCAAAGCCAGCAATCATTAATTAATTTTATGGCTTACAGACAAGGTACTGGTGATGAGATTGCAACACCTCATTATGAGGCAGTTGTTATGAGCCCTCAAAAGCATAATGCCTACGCTGTGCAATGGTTTTTAATTGCTGTTGCATGTGCTGTTGTGGCTATTTTTGCGAGTAAAAAAAGGACACATAATGAAAAATAATCCCCTTTTGTTGTTTGTGGGTTGCTGCGCAATCCCATTAGTTTTGGCATATGGCGCATTAAAGTTTGATTGGTTGCCTACTGCAATTACTAATAATGGCGAGTTTTTAAGCCAAGAAATAAAACTTAAAAATTGGCCGCAAAATAATCCCAAGCAATGGACTATCGCACTTAATTATTCAAACGAATGTAACACCCCATGCAGCGAACAGCTCAATGCACTTAATAATTTATATGTGGCACTTGGTAAAAACCAAGGCAAGGTTGATATGGCTGTAATGGGAAGTCCCGACAATAAAAACCTACCATGGAAAATTATTACCGAGCAACAGAGTTTAAATCCTGCAAGTTTGTATTTAATTGATCATATGGGGTTAGTGGTACTTGAATACCCCTTTAAGGTCGAGCCACAAGAAAACCGTTTAGTACAAAAAGGATTATTAAAAGATCTAAAAAAATTACTTAACTATTCTCGTTCTAGCTAACTAAGTTGAGCTTAAGTTGGAGTATCTGATGTATAAAAATTATAAAAACTTAGTATTAATAACAGGATTACTCGCTTTGATTGTAGTTGCTTTAGGTGCGTACACCCGCTTAAGTGATGCAGGTTTAGGGTGCCCCGATTGGCCTGGTTGTTATGGCTTTTTAACGGTACCTAAGCATGAGGCTGACATAGCCTTAGCAACTCAAAGCTACCCCGATATGATGTTCGAAACCGCAAAAGCGTGGAAAGAAATGATTCATCGCTACTTTGCAGGTGCTTTAGGCTTACTTATTTTAGGTTTATTTGTGTTGGCTTTTTTAAAACGCCAATATCCAACTACGCCAGTTAAATTGCCTTTGGCTTTACTTCTACTAGTGGTGTTTCAGGCTGCCCTTGGTATGTGGACAGTAACCATGAACCTTCAGCCGCTTATTGTAATGGGCCACTTATTAGGTGGCTTTAGTATTTTGTCACTTATAACGCTTTTATATTTACGGCTAACCGCAAAACCTATTATGGGTGGCGATAGCGGCGCAAAACGCTATTTCGGTTTAAGTTTAGTAGCGCTCAGTGTATTAATTATCCAAATTGCACTTGGTGGTTGGCTGGCTGCAAATTACGCCGCTCCACATTGTAGTGGTTTGCCATTGTGTAATTACGCACAACCGTTTTCATTGAGTAGCGTATTTCAATTACCACTTGAGCACAGTAATTATGAGTTTGGTGTGTTATCGCAGCAAGCGCGTATGTCTATTCATTTATTACATCGCATTTGGGCACTCGTTACTTGCATTGTTCTGGCGTTAATTATGTGGAAAATATACAGCCAAGCGTACTCTAAAAAAATTAAAAATTGCGTTGTGAGTGTATTACTTGTTCTGCTTTGCCAAATTAGCTTAGGGCTTATTTTAGTACATTGGCATATTCCGTTGGGAGTTGCACTGGCGCATAACTTGATGGCAGCCATACTGTTATTAAGCATGGTTAGGTTGTGTTATTACCTAAAATCACGCACATAAAGGGGAAATATGATGGCACTTATAATTGATAAAAAAATACTGCTACCCGTTAATACTCAATCGCTAATTTCGCGTACTCATAGTTTGCTGCAAGACTACTTAGCAATTAGTAAATTTAAAGTGGTAGCCATGCTGGTGCTAACAGCTTGGGTTGGTTTAGCGCTGGCTCCCGATGTAGGGCGCGGTATGGTCGTACAGTTTATTAGCTTGTTAGGTATAGGGCTACTTTCTGCTGCTGCAGCGGTTATTAATCATGTGGTTGATAGCGAGATAGACTCAAAAATGGCGCGGACTCGTCATCGCCCTGTGGCTAAAGGGCGTTTAAGTAAAACACATGCGCTTAGTTTTGCAGCTGTTATTGGGGTTGCTGGTTTTATTATGCTGATGGTGTGGGCCAATACCTTAACCGCTATATTAACGTTATTTGCATTGGTAGGTTATGCATTTGTTTATACATCATTTTTAAAGCGTGCAACGCCGCAAAATATTGTTATAGGTGGGTTGGCTGGCGCAATGCCTCCATTATTAGGTTGGGTGTCAGAAACAAACCAAATGGCAGCAGCCCCTTGGTTACTCGTAATGATAATATTTACCTGGACCCCACCACACTTTTGGGCGCTGGCTATAGCGCGAAAAAGTGATTATGAACGCGCTAAAATCCCTATGTTACCAGTAACCCATGGTATCGATTTTTGTAAAACGTGCGTCGTTGCTTACTCTGTTTTACTCGCTGTTGTTTGCGTATTACCTTATTTAATCGGTATGTCTGGATTAATCTATTTGATAGGTGCATGTGTATTAAATGCCGTGTTTATATATAAGGCGGTCAATTTAAAAATTGCTGGAAATGATGAGACTGCAATGGACTTATTTCGTTTTTCGATTATTCATTTAATGGTACTCTTTGTAATCTTATTTATAGATAAATGGCTCCCTTTATGAAGCAGTTATGGCTTGGATTAATCGTTGTTTTAGTTTTGTTTTTATCGGCATGTTCAAACGAAAATAGTCCGCCAGATGTCGATGCATTAGTTTACGAAAATGCAAAGCCACTGTCTGATTTTACGCTAAACGATCAGCGCGGTGAATTAGTGACTAAGCAACAATTTGTAGGACAGTGGAATTTAGTATTTTTAGGCTACACAAGCTGCCCAGATATTTGTCCATTAACACTTGCTAAGTTAAATGCTGTTTATAAAAACTTACAAGCAGATTATCCGCTACAAGTTTGGTTTTTATCGGTTGATCCAAAACGCGATACACCAGCTAAACGAAAGCAATATATAGATTACTTTAACCCTGATTTTTTAGCTGTATCAGGGGAACATAAACACCTTTTTCCTGTTGTTCGAGAGCTTGGTTTAATTTACGCCATTAGCGATAGTAGTGAATCAGAATATGCTGTTGATCATAGTGCCTCGGTCGCTATGGTTGATCAAAATGGAGCCGTTAGAGCTATTTTTAAACCAGAATTTAAACAAGGTAGTGTGCCATTAATTAATGCGACGACTTTAACTGAAGAGTTTAAAAAAATAGCTGATTACTATAAAAACTAGTTTTTTACTTTTTACCAATTTTAAAGGAGCTTTAGGCTCCTTTTTTTGTATTTTAACGACAGGTTAAATTTAATTAAGCATTTTATGGCAATTTTAATAACTAGGGCTAAGCTTTTGTTATGAATTGAATTGACAGGGAATGCACTTACTAAATGCTAAAACTTCCGAGCGAACTTGCTATTACGCAAGTTGAAACACTACATCAAGACTTACTACACGAACTCAATAGCAACGATGATATCTGTCTTGATATTAACGATGTGATTTCTGCTGATACTGCCTCAATTCAACTTTTATGCGCCTTACAAAAACACCTACTTACTATACAGCACAAAATAATATGGGTAGGCAGTAGCGAGGCCTTAACGCATACAATTAATAAACTTGGCTTAAGCCAATACTTAACAACCGAAAGTAAAAGTTAGGGGTATATATGAAAAGAATTTTAGCGGTTGATGATTCAGCATCGATGCGTCAAATGGTGAGCTTTACATTAAAAACTGCCGGGTTTGATGTAACCGAAGCTAAGGATGGCAGTGAAGCTCTCGCTATTGCCAAGCAACAAGACTTTGATGCCGTGATCTCAGATGTAAACATGCCAATAATGGATGGAATTACATTAATACGAGAGCTGCGTACTTTACCTAGTTATAAATTTACACCACTACTGATGCTTACTACAGAGTCGGGCTTAGAAAAAAAGATAGAGGGTAAAGCTGCTGGTGCAACAGGTTGGATTGTAAAACCATTTAATCCCGATCAGCTACTAGCGGTAATTAAAAAAGTTATTCGCTAAGGAGCGCAGTGTGAGTATAGATTTAAGTCAATTTTTTGAAGTTTTCTTTGAAGAGAGTTTTGAAGGCCTAGATACCATGGAGGCTGAGTTATTAAACTTAGTGCCAGGTGAGGAAGATTTAGAAACTATCAACACTATTTTTAGAGCTGCTCACTCAATAAAAGGAGGCAGTGGCACTTTTGGTTTTAGCTCCGTTGCTGACTTTACTCATGTACTTGAAACACTACTGGATCAAATTCGCCAAGGTGAACGAGAGCTTAGTACCGAGCATGTCAATTTATTACTCAAAGCTGTGGATTGCTTGCGCGCTTTACTTGCTGCACTTCAAGGTGAGCAAGAGCCAGATTTAACCGAGGCAGATTCGTTAAAAGTACAATTTGAACATGTACTTGGAATGAAAAACGAAACACAAGGAAATAAACCTCAAAGCTGTGAAGAGCAAACAAGTAGTAACACCTATCAAATAGACTTTAAACCCCATCATCATTTATTTAAAACAGGAAACGAGCCACTGTACATGATCAGTGAGCTTGAAGAGCTAGGTGAGTTAGAAACCACAGTATTTTACGATGAAGTTCCAGAAATTACAGATTTGAGCAGTGATGAATGCTTTTTACATTGGCGCTTTTTTTTAGATACTAGCCATGATGAAAAAGCCATAAAAGAAGTATTTGAATGGGTAGAAGACGATGCCGACATAAAAATTGAATTATGCGGAGGCTTATTTGGCAATGATGAGCAAATACAACCTAATCAAGGTGAGATATCTAAAGCCGTTGAGCTTGAAACATCCGATTTAATAAAAGTAGCTGAGCTACCTAGTAAGCCAAAGCAACCCGCTGCTAATAAAGATAAAAAACCTGCAAGTACACCAGAGTCTACCTCCATTCGAGTTGGTATTGATAAAGTTGATTCGTTAATAAATATGGTTGGGGAACTTGTTATTACACAAGCTATGCTAAATCAACTCAGCGAACAAGAAATCACACCAGCCACAATTACTTTACTACAAGAAGGTCTAGCGCAACTTGCCCATAATACGCGTGATTTACAAGAAAATGTGATGCGCATTCGTATGCTCCCAATTAACTTTGTATTTAGTCGTTTTCCTCGATTAGTGCGAGATATAGCGCAAAAACTAAATAAGCAGGTTGAGCTAAAGTTGATTGGAGAGCAAACCGAGCTTGATAAAACAGTAATGGAAAAAATATCCGATCCTATGGTGCATTTAGTGAGGAACTCACTTGATCATGGATTAGAGACTGTTGAGCAAAGACTGGCGGCAGGTAAAGATCCCGTTGGCACAGTAACCTTAAATGCATTTCATCAGGGTGGAAACATTGTTATTGAAATAATGGATGATGGGCAGGGGTTAAATACAAAAAAAATAAAAGAAAAAGCCATCGCTAACGAATTAATCTCAGCTGATAACCATCTCAGTGACGATGAAATAAATGAGCTTATTTTTATGCCCGGCTTTTCGACAGTAGATGAGGTAAGTGACTTATCTGGTCGTGGAGTTGGGATGGATGTAGTTAAGCGAAATATTCAATCATTAAATGGCTCAGTAGAGGTAACCTCAGCGGCCGGTGTTGGTTCTACGTTTACTATTAGATTACCACTTACTCTCGCTATTTTAGATGGGCAATTAGTTAAGGTGGCTCAGCATACTTATATTATCCCGCTCATTTCTATTGTGGAATCTCTGCAAATTGATATTGCTAAAGTGAGTCGAGTGGGTAAAAGCCTTGATGTATTGAGGCTTCGGGACGAATACATTCCTATTTTAAGGCTCTACGATATTTTTAATCATAAAAATGCCATTGAATCACTCGATAAAACGCTGCTTGTTGTTGTAGAAACAGATAACCAAAAGGTGGGTTTATTAGTTGATGATTTACTGTCTCAACAACAGGTTGTTATTAAAAGTTTAGAGGCTAACTATCATAAAGTTGATGGTGTATCGGGAGCCACTATTTTAGGCGATGGGCGTGTATCGCTGATTGTGGACATTAGCGGCTTAATAAAGCTCTCAGGTTTAAAAAAACCAGGTAGCCAAGAATTAACGATTGAAACGCAAGCCACTTTGGAGGCGTTATGAGCTCAGAGCAAAGCCAGTTAAGTAATCAATTAAATCTTCAGCAACAGCAAGGTGTAAAACAGTTTTTAACTTTTATTATGGCTGATGAAGAATACGGCGTTGATATTTTAACAGTACAAGAAATTCGCAGTTGGGAAGAAATTACAGTACTGCCCAATGCGCCTAAATTTGTAAAAGGCGTTATTAATTTACGTGGAACAATAGTGCCAATTATTGATTTACGGTTGCGCTTTGGATTACCAAGTGTCGACTATGGGCCATTAACGGTGGTTATCGTTGTCAAAATAGAATTTGAACTAGGTAGTAAAATTATAGGTGTTGCTGTTGATGCCGTTTCTGATGTTTACAGTATTGCGGAGCAAGATGCGAAAGCGGTTCCTAGTTTATCTGAATCGAATAATTGTGAATATGTAGCTGGGTTGGTGAATGTTGGTGAAAAAATGGTAGCGCTAATTGACCTGCAAAAAACAATGAATATTTAGCAAACAGAAACTAAATGAATAATAAACTTAAAGGTGGTGATGAGCATGGGATGGTTTAGTAATCCAAAGCAGTCAAAATCAAGTAATGATTTAATTGTAGACGCATTGAATAAATCATTAGCGGTGATTGAGTTTGAACCTAACGGAAAAATAATTACTGCAAATATGAATTTTCTAAACGCGATGGGCTATCGCCTTGAAGAGGTTCAAGGCCAGCATCACTCTATGTTTGTTGACCCAGATGAAGCTCAGGGCAACGATTATAAGAACTTTTGGCAACGCCTGCGTAATGGCGAGTTTATCTCAGATGAGTTTAAGCGTAATGCAAAAGGTGGAGCTGAGGTATGGATCCAAGCAACTTATAACCCAATTGTTGATGAGCAAGGGCAAGTATTAAAAGTAGTTAAGTTTGCCACCGACGTGACCGAGCAAAAGTTAATAGCAGCAGAAGCTTCAGGGCAAATTAGTGCTATAAGTAAATCTCAAGCGGTTATCGAGTTTAATTTAGATGGCACTATTATTGATGCGAATGATAACTTTTTAAATGCACTTGGTTATCAACTTAGCGAGATCAAAGGTCAGCACCATAGGCTTTTTATTGAACCCGAACATGCAAATAGTATCGAATATAAAGAGTTTTGGGCCAAACTAGGTCGCGGTGAATTTGATTCAGGGGAATATTTAAGAATAGGGAAGCAGGGTCAGGAGGTTTGGATTCAAGCATCTTATAACCCAATTTATGATATGAACGGCAAGCCGTTTAAAGTGATTAAATACGCATCTGATATTACTGAACAAAAAGAGCTTGAAAAAGCATCTCGCAAAGCAGCCGATTTAGCAAATGCGCTTAAAGTTTGCCAAGCGAACGTAATGATTGCTGATGAAGACCTTAATATAGTATTTGTGAACGATCGTGTTCAGCAAATGCTAAAAGTCCGTGAAAAAGAATTACAAACTGTATTACCAAGCTTTTCTGTTGATAATTTAATTGGCACATGTGTTGATGATTTTCATAAGCACCCTAATCATCAGCGCGATTTATTAAAAAATCTCGATAAGCCTCATAAAGCCGAATTACTTTTAGCGGGTGTCACTTTCACCTTGATTGCTTCACCTTGGATTAGCCAAGATGGAAAGCATTTAGGCACCATTGTTGAGTGGGAAGATAGGACCAATGAGGTTGCGCTTGAAAAAGAAATAGCCGAACTTATTAGCGCTGCAGGTAATGGCGAATTAGATACAAGAGTCGCGGAAGAAGGCAAGGAAGGATTCTTTTTACGTTTGGCTCAAGGGCTAAATAGCTTAGTTAAAATAGTTGATGATGCAGTTGCTGACACGGGCAGTATGCTCGATGCGATGGCAAATGGTGATTTATCAAAACGAGTTGAAAAAGAATATAAAGGCTCATTTGATAAACTCAAACGCGATGCTAATGCTACGGCAGATAAGTTAACGGAAGTGATTAATCGCATTAATTCATCGGCAACGCTTGTAGCCAGTGGTGCAGAGGAAATCTCTCAAGGTAATGCTGATTTAAGCCAACGTACAGAAGAGCAAGCCTCGTCACTTGAAGAAACAGCGTCGAGCATGGAAGAGATGACTAGCACCGTTCGCCAAAATGCTGATAACGCAAAAGTGGCAAACGATTTAGCAGAAGAAACATGCGAAAAGGCGATTCAAGGTGGTGAGGTTGTAAATAGAGCAGTTACGAGCATGTCGGCAATTAATGAGTCGAGCAAGAAAATTGCAGATATTATTGGTGTCATTGACGAAATAGCATTTCAAACTAACTTATTAGCGCTTAATGCTGCAGTAGAGGCTGCAAGGGCTGGTGAACAAGGTCGAGGCTTTGCGGTTGTTGCAGGTGAAGTGCGTAATTTAGCACAGCGCTCTGCAGGCGCAGCGAAAGAAATTAAAGAGTTAATAAGAGATAGTGTAGGCAAAGTAGCTGATGGCTCTCAATTAGTTAATGAGTCGGGCGCTACACTTAAAGAGATTGTTGTATCGGTACAAAGAGTGACGCAAATGATTTCTGATATTACAGAGGCATCTGAAGAACAAAGTGCGGGTATTGAACAAGTTAATACCGCCATCTCACAAATGGACGAAATGACGCAACAAAATGCCGCCTTAGTAGAGCAAGCCTCTGCCGCTGGCGAGTCTATGGCTGAGCAAGCTAATGAGATGCGCCAACTACTCAACTTTTTCTCAATAGGTCAGCAAGAGATGGCGATGATTTCGCCGACTATGCGCACACCTAAATTATCTCATAAGTCGCAAAGCAGTTTTGTAAGTAATAAACCCAGAGGCGATAACTTTGTAGACTCTGCTGATGAATGGGAAGAATTTTAACAACCAATCTTCTTATACACCTCGCTGAATACATAATCACAGCGAGGTATTATTTGGCAGGCTAAATTGAGAGCGAATAATGAAAGAGTTTTTGTGTACCGACCGCGACTTTAAAGAAATTGCCAGTTTAGTTTATAGCGCATGTGGAATTGTATTAGGTGAGCATAAGCGAGAGATGGTTTATTCACGCTTAGCAAGACGTATTAGAGAGCGAAAACTAACTGACTTTAAAGCCTATTTAGAGTATTTAAATAGCCATAAAGATCAGGAGTTTGATGCCTTTATTAATGCAATAACAACTAACTTAACGTCTTTTTTTCGTGAAATACACCACTTTGAATTTATAAAATCTGAGCTTGTACCTGCTCTC
This sequence comes from Pseudoalteromonas sp. S8-8, assembly GCF_000497875.1. Lineage (NCBI taxonomy): Bacteria > Pseudomonadati > Pseudomonadota > Gammaproteobacteria > Alteromonadales > Pseudoalteromonadaceae > Pseudoalteromonas > Pseudoalteromonas sp. S8-8. The sequence goes on along the minus strand of NZ_AUTR01000067.1, from coordinate 34,690 downwards.
TTAAAGGCAAATAAAAATAGTAAGCGAGTAAGAATCTGGTCTGCAGGTTGCTCAACAGGAGAAGAACCCTACAGTTTGGCGATGACTTTAAATAATGCATTTCCGAGCAATTGGGATGTAAAAATACTAGCAACCGATTTAGATTCTAATGTATTGGCAAAAGCACAAAAGGGTATTTACACCGCAGCGAATGTTAACGGCTTAGATGACGTGCAACTTAAGCGTTGGTTTTTAAAAAGTAAAGACGGTGAAAACTATAAAGTTAAAGATAGGCTAAAAGAGTCTATTTCATTCAAGCGTTTAAACTTATTGCAAGATTGGCCAATGAAAGGATCATTTGATCTTATTTTATGTCGTAATGTTGTTATTTACTTTGATAAAGAAACAAAAGATCAGCTTTTTAAGCGTTACGCCAATATATTAAATGAACAAGGTTATTTGTTTTTAGGTCACTCAGAAAGTATGGGAAAAGAGCATACGCAATTTAAAAATTTAGGGAAAACTATGTACCAAAAGGGACAAAATGCACGCAGAGTTTAGGCCGGTATTACCTAACTTTGAACATATTAAACGATATTGGGACTCGGGCCGAGGTAGCGTTGTTGCTAAAGTGCTTCCGGGTGAGTTTTATGTTTCTAAAAATAATGAGCTGATCTCTACAGTTCTGGGTTCGTGTATTGCGGCTTGTGTTTACGATGAAGTACTAGGGATTGGGGGCATGAATCACTTTATGTTACCAATTCAAAAGGGAGTAGAACTTAAGAATGCGCATAGTTTAAGTTGTCGGTATGGCAATTGGGCTATGGAGTATCTTATAAACGAAGTTTTAAAAAATGGTGCGTCTCGCCGTAACCTAAAAGTAAAACTTTTTGGTGGGGGTAAAATTATTAGTGCGATGACTGATATAGGGCTGGGTAATATTAGTTTTGCAGCGGCGTATATTAAAGAAGAGGCATTAAATCTAGTTGCCCACGATATGGGTGGACCATGGCCACGAAAAATATTTTTTCATCCGAACACCGGTAAAGTTCATATGAAAAAACTTAAAAACCTACATAATAATACGATTGAAAAACGCGAAGTCCGTTACTTACAAAACCTTAAAAAGCAAGAAGTAGTAACTGATATAGAGCTGTTTTAGGAGTATGCATGATTAAAGTATTAATAATTGACGACTCCCCCTTAATTAGGCGTTTACTCACTGAAATATTACAGCAAGCTAAAGATATTACGGTAGTGGGGAGCGCTGAGGATCCCTACGAAGCTCGTGAAATGATAAAAAAGTTAAATCCTGATGTATTAACGCTCGACGTAGAAATGCCAAAAATGGATGGCATTAGTTTTTTAAAAAACTTAATGCGATTAAGACCAATGCCAGTAGTGATGATTTCAACACTGACCCAAAAAGGCTCTCCTATTACACTCGAGGCACTCGAATTAGGGGCTGTTGATTTTATAGCTAAGCCTACTAATAACGTAAGAGAGCAATTGAGCCAATATGCATCACTTGTTCAACAAAAGGTGCGAATAGCTGCTGGAGCAAGAGTAAGAAGCTATAAAAAAACGGTCGTCACAAATGAGCCTATTAATACCCATTCTCAATTTTTACTTAATAAAGTAATTGCGATAGGTGCTTCCACGGGGGGTACTGAGGCTATCAAAGAAGTACTTATTAAAATGCCACAAAATTGCCCGCCCATTGTAATTACTCAGCATATTCCTCCTGTGTTTAGCGCCTCATTTGCTGAGCGAATGAATCGTACATGCACGATAAATGTGAAAGAGGCTGAACATGGCGATAAGCTTAGCACTGGCTGGGCTTATATAGCACCAGGTGGTTTTCATTTAAGTATTAAAAAGCGAGGTGTTAGCTTGTATTGCCAGCTTGATGATGGCGAGCCGGTCAACAGACATAAACCTGCGGTAGATGTGCTGTTTAACTCATTAGTTGAGACAGGAGCTAAAAACGTAGTTGCAGCCATACTAACAGGGATGGGGAGTGATGGCGCAAAAGGGTTACTTGCACTAAAACAAAACGGTGCGTATACCTTGGCTCAAGATGAGTACTCATCGGTGGTATGGGGTATGCCTAAGGCTGCCGCTGAGTTAAATGCAGCAGACGAGATAGTTGCGCTGGATAAAATAACCCAGCGACTATTACATCAGGCAGTTAAGGTTTAGGCGCTTCAATTACCCAAGGCTGCGAAAACCAAAAATAATCACCAGGGCTAGAAATAGAAGGGGCCGTACAATTAAAACGAGAGCGTCCTTTATTAAGCACCTTTGGTGAGGTTATTTCGACTGTATTTTTATTTACCCATTTTAAATCTGCTTGGCCTACGCTTGATACGTAACAGGCAAATTGGCTTTTATGAAAGTCACCCATTTTAAATTCAATTGTGAGCGTGGGTGGATTTTGTTGTGTAACGCTATCTTGATAAGTTAAATTGGTGATATTAAACGCGCGTGAGTTAAGCTTAGTAATAAGAGTTTCTAGTTTGCTGTAAAAGCCTGATGCAGGAAAACGTGGTAAGCGGCTAAAATTAGAGTCTTTATTTACAGCGCCGGAGTGCTGACCAATACCCACAAAACCAAGCTCTGTCACAAGTGCTTGCAGCTCGTTATTAAACTCACCATACGGGTATGCTAAGTATTTATAGTCGTGGCCTATTTCTTCTTTTATACGCTTTTGAGAGCTAATAATATCTTGCTTAATACGTGATTGCCATTGTGCATCGGTTTCGTTTTCAAGCTTAAGGTGTAAGTAATCATGTTGTCCGCTATGATTGGCTATTAATGCCCCTTTTTTAGATAATTCTTTGAGCTTATCCCACCCCATTACGTAGCTCATGCCCTCGTCTATTAATTTAGGATTTACAAAGATAGTGTACGGGTAGCCAAACTTTTCTAAAATAGGCGCGGCTTGTTCATAGTTATTGTTATAACCATCATCAAAGGTGATGGCGACAGTTTTATCAGGTAAGGTTTCACCTTGCTGAAGTGCGTTTATTAAGTCATTAAGAGGAATAACGTTAAAGTTGTGCTCTTTTAAATAGCTCAAATGTTTAGTGAATGTATTGGCGCTAACGCTTGTTACAGCGGGTAGGGTTTCACTAACATGATGATACTGTAAAATAACGGCTGCTTGAGCCCGCACAGATACACTAATGAGGATAAATAATACTAAATGAAACAATTTCTTATACATAATAAGGCACACCATAAAAGCTTGCTGTTGTTAGCGGGTCCGATGATACTATCAAATATCACAGTGCCGTTGTTAGGAATTGTTGATACTGCTGTAATTGGGCACTTAGGAAGCGCTCATTACTTAGCGGGTATTGCCCTTGGCTCTGCAGTTATATCTATTTTATTTTGGCTTGCTGGTTTTTTAAGAATGAGCACCACGGGACTCGTGGCACAAGCATACGGAAAAAACGATTTAACCCAACTTGCCGCTTTACTTAAACGAAGCCTATTGCTTGCAAGCGCAGTGGCCGTGCTATTAATTGTGTTATCCCCATTAATAAAGCACGCTATTGCTTATCTCTCCGCCGCCAATAGCGATGTACTTATCCAAGCGTATCAGTATTTTAGCATTCGTATTTTTAGTGCTCCAGCAGCATTGTGTAATTTAGTGTTACTGGGTTGGATGCTTGGTGTACATTATGGTCGAGGCCCATTTTATTTATTACTCGTCACTAATATCGTTAATATAGTACTCGATATTTATTTTGTTGTTTATTTAGATTGGGCAGTTGCAGGCGCTGCGTGGGCTTCACTTATTGCTGATTATACGGCTTTAGTATTTGCACTGTTTTTAGTGGTTAAACTAGCTAAAAAACAAGACATTGATCTAAATGTACCGAATTGGTTGAGTATTAGCAAAATGGCTGAATTATTGAGTTTGAATAGAGATATATTTATTCGCTCTTTAATACTGCAATTATGCTTTAGTTTTATGACGTTTTACGCAGCGCGTATAGGCGAAACCACATTAGCTGCTAATGCTGTTTTACTTAACTTTCTAATGTTGGTGAGTTTTGCTCTTGATGGCGTTGCTTACGCGTCTGAGGCAAAAGTAGGACAAGCTAAAGGCCAAGGAAGCGTTAAAAATATAGAGCTTTGGGTTAAAATAAGTGTATTTTGGGGCATGCTTTTTGGCGTCTTATATAGCGCTTTTTTTGCATTATTTGGCAGCGGTATAATCAAGCTTTTAACCAATGTGCCAGAGGTTATTCAAGAGGCAACACACTATTTACCATGGCTAATAGTGTTGCCTATTTTGGCCATGAGTTGCTTTTTGTTTGATGGTGTTTTTGTAGGGCTTACGCGAGCAAAGAACATGCGTAACAGTATGATACTTTCAGCTGGAGTTGGCTTTTTTGGTGTGTTTTGGGTGTTTATAGACTTGCAAAATAACGGGTTATGGCTGGCTATGAGCTGTTTTATGTTAATGCGCGGGGTTACATTAATAATTAAATATCACCACTTAAAAATAAATAATCAGCTATTAGATTAAACTAAATAAATGGTTTATTTCCAGAGATCGGGGTCGTGGTGTTTAGGGCCCATATCTTTTAAAACTTGTGAAAAACGATTAGCAAAAATACCGCAGTAGCCCCAACCGGCAAAAAATAATGCGGGGAGTAAAATTATAACGCCAATTATTTGTAAGCTGTAGTGAGTGTAATACCCAATAGATATGAATATCACGGCTAGCACAAACAGTGCTAAGCCGCGAAAAAAGCGCTTTAAGCTCAGCTTAGGGTTGCTCCCTAAGCGATAAATAAGCTGCTTTAGCATTTACAAGGCCTAATAGTAAGAGTGATCGCCCGCTTCGTGCTCTGTTATATCAGCAACACCGGTGATTTCTTCAAACTTAGCTATCATTTCTTTTTCAATGCCTTCTTTTAGCGTTACATCGATCATAGAACAACCGTTACAACCACCACCAAACTGAAGTATAGCAATACCTGCAGCTGTAATTTCAACAAGGCTTACTTGGCCACCGTGGTTAGCAAGTTGTGGATTTACTTCGGTTTCTAGCATGTGCTGTACACGTTCGTTTAACGATGCATCGTTACCTATTTTACGCGCCTTTGCATTTGGTGCTTTTAGCGTTAACTGAGTACCCATTTTGTCGGTAACAAAATCGATTTCAGCTTCTTCTAAAAATGGAGCACTTTCAGCATCTACAACGGCATCAAAACCGTTAAAGTTTAGGCGAATATCGCTCGCTTCTACAGCGTCTTCTGGACAATAAGACACACCACATTCCGCTTGTGATGAACCAGGGTTTACAACAAACACACGAATATTGGTTTGTTGTGATTGATCTGCTAATAGTTTAGCAAAATGCGCTTGCGCTGTTTCGGAAATAGAAATCATAAAACCATCTATACTTGACTAAATTACTCGGATACTGTGTATCATACTCCGCTCATCGTGTTGCGGCTAGTGTTGAGCGTAAAAAGTTGGCATCTATTTTAAGCAATGGTAGCGTGCAAACAACGAACATTTTTTGAGTGATTTATATGCGTTTGGTATTAACATTAATGGTGGTGTTGCTTAGCTTTTCAAGTGTAGCTAAGCCACTTTCGTATTATTTTGAACAAGATGTAAAATTTGACCCTTCAATTCCTACTCCTGAGCAAGTACTCGGTTACGAAGTAGGAGAGTGGCACGTGAGACACGATCAGCTCGTACGTTATATGGAAATACTTGCTGATAAAAGCGACCGTATAAATTTTGAGGTGATTGGCCGCACGCATGAACAACGCCCGTTAGTAATGCTAACAATTACTGCTGCTGATAAGTTATCAAGCATAGAGCAGACACGCCAAGCTCACTTAGCACGCTTAAGTAATAACAGTGGTAAAGCACAAGACGACCCTGCTGTTGTATGGATGGGATACAGTGTGCATGGTAATGAGTCATCAGGTAGTAACTCATCTTTGCTGGTGGCATATTACTTAGCTGCTGCACAAGGTACTGAAATAGATGAGCTATTAAATAACACGGTTATTTTACTCGACCCTTCACTTAATCCTGACGGGCTTGCTCGTTTTGCTAATTGGGCAAACAGTAACCGAGGCATGAACTTATCAAGTGACCCTAAAACCCGTGAACATGTTGAAAACTGGCCAAGTAGTCGTACCAATCACTACTGGTTTGATTTAAATCGTGACTGGTTATTACTACAGCATCCTGAATCGCGCGCGCGTATTGCTAAATTTCATCAGTGGAAACCAAATATTTTAACTGACTTTCATGAAATGGGACCAAACAGCAGTTACTTTTTTCAGCCAGGTATTCCAAGCCGTAAACACCCAATAACACCTGATGAAAATGTAACGTTAACTAAAGCGATTGCTAACTATCACGCAAAAACGTTAGATAAAAACAACGCACTTTATTTTACTGAAGAAAGCTTTGATGACTTCTATTACGGTAAAGGTTCAACCTATCCCGATGTAAATGGCGGCATAGGCATTTTATTTGAGCAAGCAAGTTCTCGTGGACATATTCAAGACACTATAAATGGACCTTTGAGCTTTCCTTTCACTATTAAAAATCAACTGTTAACGAGTTTATCTACCTTTAAGGCAGCAGTTGATAACCGCCAAGCATTACTTGATTACCAGGCTAAATTTTATAATCAGGCTACTGATTTAGCCAGCGATGAAAGCTTTGAAGGGTATGTTGTTGAAGGTGCAAGCGACAACACCCGTATTATGCACTTTTTAGAATTGTTAAAGCAGCACCAAATTAACGCTTACCCACTTACTAAATCATTAAAAGCAGATGGTAAGAATTTCAGTACACATAGCTATTTTGTACCATTAGCACAACCACAATATCGTTTGGTAAAAGCGATTTTTAGTGAGCAAAAAAACTTTGCCGATAATACTTTTTACGATGTATCTGGCTGGACATTAGCGCATGCGTTTAATTTGCCATTTTCTAAAGTTAAAAGTAGTTGGGGATTAAAAGTTGCTGATAAAGCATGGGAAAAAGTAGCAACCCCATCATTTTCTTCACTCACCGAAGGTTACGCATTTGGTTTTTCGTGGGATGATTATTTAGCACCTAAAATGTTAAATAGCTTATTACAGCAAGGTATAAAAGCACGTGTAGCGCTAAAAGCATTAACGGCTAAATCAACATCAGGAGAAATTAATTTTAAACCTGGAAGTATTATTATACCGGCTGGACTACAAACAAATACAGATTGGATTACCTTGCTAAATAAAGCACAAAATGAGTTTGGTATTGCAATCAAACCTATTACATCAGGCTTAACAAGCAAAGGAGCCGATTTAGGGTCGCGATCAATGGCGGTTGTTAGTGCTCCAAAAGTACTGCTTATTGGCGGGCNAAGCCAGTACGAAGTCGGCGAAGTGTGGTATTACCTAGATCGCTTTGTAGGTGTTGCACCAACAATTGTTGAAATGAACCGCTTTAGTTCACTCGAGTTAAGTGACTACAGTCATATTGTGCTTGCTCATGGCAATTACAATAGCTTATCTGATGCCGACAAAGTGGCTATTAAAAGCTGGGTAAGGAAAGGCGGCGTTATTTGGGGTCACAAAGGCGGCGCTAAATTTTTAGCTGATCAGCAATTACTCAAAGCAAGCTATCTATCACGACAAGATGTAGCAAGTGCATTTAAAACGACAGGTTTAAGTTATGGCGATAAAGATCATTTAGCAGGACGTCAACGCATTGCAGGTGCTATTTTTAATACTAATGTAGATTTAACTCATCCGCTTACATTTTCACTTAAGCGTAATACATTGCCCGTATTCAAAAACAGTACTTGGTTGCTAGAAGCTTCTGATGCTCCGTTCGTAAATGTACTTACCTACACTAAAAATCCATTATTGGCAGGCTTTACCGATGCCGTTAATGTTGAGCAAGTTGCTGGCGGCGCAGGATTAATTGCTCACTCATACGGACGAGGTACAGTGATAGGCATGACCGACGACCCTGTATTTAGAGGTTACTGGTATGGGACTAGTCGACTACTAAGCAACGCTTTATTTTTTGGTCATACGTTTCGTGCAAATGGCGAATAATACCAATTCGCTTAATTAAGTGATCTATTTTGAGGATGGAAAAACGTGTTGATAGCTAGGCAAAAAATTCGCTATTTAGTTGTTCTCGGCAATTGCTCCTGCATTGCTCTACCTTCTGCATCCATGCAGTCGTAAATGAGAATTTTTTAACACAGGCAGCGACACGTTTAGCCCCGCAAAATGATCAAGTATTATTGCGGATTGGTATAATAATTTTTAATAATTAAATAGGCGTTAAGCAAGTTGTAAAAGCCCACACTTGTTTAGCGCCTGCTTGTTTTAGTGCACTAGTAGCTGCGTTTAATGTTGCCCCTGTCGTCATCACATCATCAACAATAGCGACTGTCTTACCGCCCATATCCTCTGTACAAATAAAGGCATTTTTTAAGTTTTTAATACGCTTTGCTTTAGATAGCTCCGACTGGGCTTGTGTTTTTTTATTGCGAATAAGTACGTTACTCACTGATGCGTAATTAGCTAAACATGGTTGCCAAACTTGGCTTACCTGATTAAACCCGCGAGTAATGAATCGGCTTTTATGAAGAGGTAAAATAATAAAGGTATCTGGCAAAGTAGGGCTTTGCTCAAAAAACTGCGTTAATTGTTTTTGTATAACTTGCTGCAATGCCTTTTTATAATGAATTTGATTATTAAATTTTAGCCTTTTAAGCCAATGTTCAAAGGGAGGTTGATAAAAAGCACAGGCAAATAATTTATCAAACTCGCAATTAGGAAACATCTCAACAATATCGGGTCGATGCAGTAAATTCTTATGCTTACTAAAATCAAACAATGGTAAATCTTCAAGGCAATAATCACAAAGCCCTAAAGAGGTCGTAATCGTATTTTGACATTGCACGCAATAAGAGGGAAATAACCAATTTAAAATGGCTTGTTTCACTGACTCGCTCCTTGCATTGCAATCGCCTTTTTAAACGTTATGATGAGCCTAAGTTTGGTAAAGGTTAGGCAAATATGCAAAATGAGTTAGTGTTATTACATGGTTGGGGAATGAATCAGGGCGTATGGCAGTTAGTACAGCCAGAACTTGAGTTTTTATATTCAGGAAGTGTACGTAGCCTTGACCTACCTGGGTTTGGCAATAGCCATGTTTGCCCAAGCCCTTATACTTTGCATGATGCAGCAGAAACTTTAAGTAAGCAGTTAAAGCCGAAGACCATTTTAATGGGGTGGTCGTTAGGTGGATTATTTGCACTTTATATTGCTAAGCATTGGCCTGAAAAAGTATCAAAAGTTATTTTAATTGCATCGACTCCTTTTTTTGCGGAGGCAGATAATTGGCCCGGAATAAAAGCGAATGTATTGGCGCAGTTTAAAGAGCAGTTAGTTAATCATCGAGAAAAAACAATAGAGCGCTTCTTAGCTATTCAAGCGATGGGTAGCGAGTCGGCGCGTGATGATATAAAGCTGCTTAAACAATTACTAAATCAGTACAGCGCACCACAAAGCGACGCCCTGAGTGCTGGTTTAGATATTTTACAAAACGACGATTTACGTGATTTATTTGCTCATTGCCCAGTACCTATCAAAGGAGTATTTGGCCGACTTGATGCCTTAGTGCCTTATAAAGCAATTAGTGAAATGTCAGTACTAAATACTGAGTTTGAATACGAGGTGCTAGATAAAGCGTCGCACGCGCCATTTATTTCTCATAAAAGTGAGTTTTTATCTGTCGTTAAATCAATGCTTTAAAATAGAGCTAAGAATAGCGCTGTTTAAAGCTTTATTTTGAGCAGAACCTGAGCGATAATTAAACAATGTTTATTTGGTGGAGGTTTTAATATGCCAATAGGATCTGTATTTAATAGTGGTGTAGAAGGGTTTAATCGAGCTAGCCAAGGTATTGAAAAGGCCAGTGCTGAGATTAACCGTGCCAGTATAGAACAGCAAGATGACGCGCAATTAGCGCAGCAACGTCAGCTTACAGCAGCACGCCCTGAAGAAGCTATTACTGCACCTGTAGCACAGCCTGCTCGTGTTGATGAAGCGCTTGTTAACTTAAAAGTTGAAGAGTTTAATGCCAAGGCAAATACGCAATCAATTCAAACGGCCGATGATGTACTTGGCACGTTAATCGATATTAAAGTTTAGTATTATGAATATTGTCACGCCATTTCCGTCTATCAATATAAACACTGCAAATGTTTATACGGAAACTGCACGGCGTGACAACCAACTACGCGAAGTTATTCCTGCTCCCGCATCTAGTAGCGCAAGCAATACAGAAACCAAAGCGCAAAGTGATTCTGAAAAAGCAAAATTACCAGGCAGTAGCGATGATGCGACGTATAACGCAACGGGAAAAATAGCAGACGAAAAGTCAGTTCAGCAGCGCGATGGAAACTCAGAAAACCCTGAGGGCTCTGAGGAAGAAAGTGAAGCAATCGAGAAAAAAGAATCTGAGCAAGAAGAGCTGCAATTAGAACAAGAACAACAACAAATTACAGAGCTAAAAGCACGAGATACTGAAGTACGAATACACGAGCAAGCGCACGCTTCTGTAGGTGGGCAACATGCTGGCTCGCCAAGCTATGAGTATCAACGTGGCCCAGATGGTACTAACTACGCAGTTGGCGGAGAAGTACAAATAGATGTGTCAGAAATTCCGGGTGACCCGCAAGCGACTATAGACAAAATGCAAACGGTACGCGCTGCCGCATTAGCGCCTGCAGAGCCTTCGGGAGCTGATCGCTCTATTGCTGCAGATGCTACGCAAAAGCTAGCAGCGGCTCAGGCTGAGCTTGCACAACCTGAAAAAGAAGACGACGAAGACGCAAAAAGTAAACTTGAAGCGTCATTCTCTAGCGATGAAAGCAGCGATACAAAAACAGCTAAAAGTGACGAGCAAACACGTGATGCCGATGTTGAGGCACGGGCGGGGCGTATTGCTAACTTTTATCAAATGGCTACATCGCCAGCGAGCCAAAGTAGTTTTTCAGCGTTAAGTTAATAATTTAGTAAAACGTAACCACAAAAAAACCGCTTACGCGGTTTTTTTCGTTTTAGCTTAGCTGTACAAGTATTATTTTTTCACTTTAGCATTAGCGAACGCATCGGCAAATGCATTACCCATTAACGCATTGCCATTGTCACGTTTAGGCTTTGCAGCGCGAGGTTGCGAATTATTAGCACGTGTTTGTGGCTTTTGCGTAGCTGGCGCTGCTGACTTATTACTTGTGTCAATGTCGTCATCTAAGCGCATAGTAAAGCTTATGCGCTTACGTGCAGCGTCTACTTCAACAACTTTAACCTTTACAATATCACCAGCTTTAACAACTTCACGCGGATCTGATATAAACTTATTCGTGATTGCTGAAATATGCACTAAACCATCTTGGTGTACACCTACATCAACAAACGCACCAAAGTTAGCAACGTTTGAAACCACGCCTTCTAAAATCATACCTGGTTTTAGGTCACTAATTTTTTCAACACCGGCTTTAAACTCAGCTGTTTTAAATTCAGGGCGAGGATCTCGACCTGGTTTATCAAGCTCAGTAATAATGTCGGTAACGGTTGGTAAGCCAAACTTTTCGTCAGTGTAATCATTAGCAGCAAGTTTAGTTAAAAAGTCGCTGTTACCAATTAGGTTACTGACATCTACGCTATTGCGTTCACAAATACGTTTAACAACAGGGTAAGCTTCAGGGTGAACTGATGAGTTATCTAGTGGATCGCTACCATTGTTAATACGTAAAAAACCAGCCGCTTGTTCAAATGCTTTTGGCCCTAAACGCTCAACCTTTTTAAGCTCACTACGTTTAGTAAATGTGCCGTTAGCATCGCGATAATTAACGATATTTTGCGCTAATGTTTTGTTCAAACCAGATACGCGTGTAAGTAGCGGTACCGATGCCATGTTTAAATCTACGCCTACTGAGTTTACACAGTCTTCAACTACTGAAATAAGGCTTTGGCCTAATTGGCTTTGCGATACATCGTGTTGGTATTGGCCAACACCAATTGATTTTGGCTCAATTTTAACAAGTTCAGCAAGAGGATCTTGAAGGCGGCGCGCAATAGAGACAGCCCCTCGTATAGAAACATCTAAATCTGGGAATTCATTAGCTGCAAATTCAGAAGCTGAGTAAACCGATGCACCCGCTTCGCTAACCATAATTTTACTAAGCTTAAGTTCGCTGTTTGCTTTCATAAGCTCAGCAACCAACTTATCTGATTCGCGTGATGCAGTACCGTTACCAATCGCAATTAGCTCAACTTTATGCTGACGACAAAGTTGCTCTAACGTACGCACTGATTTATCCCAATGATTTTGTGGTGCATGAGGGAAAATAGTTTGTGTAGCTAGTAATTTACCTGTGCTATCAACAACGGCAATCTTACAGCCAGTACGAAGGCCTGGATCAAGACCTAAAGTAGTACGGGGGCCTGCAGGTGCTGCCATTAATAAATCTTTTAAGTTTTTAGCAAATACGTCGATTGCACCAGCTTCTGCTTTTTCGCGCATTGCTGCAAAAAATTCATTCTCTAGGTGTAATCCTAACTTAATTTTCCACGCCCATTGCACAACGTTTAATAACCAAGGACTTGCCGCTTTATATTTAATATCTAAACGGTAATGGTCAGCAATCATGTTGGCACATAGTTGCGCTGAATTTTCAGCGCTAGGCTCTGGATTAACATTTAACTGAAGTACACCTTCATTTCGGGCTCTAAGCATAGCAAGCGCACGGTGAGAAGGTACTTTTTTGAGAAGTTCTTGATGCTCGAAGTAGTCACGGTATTTTGCACCCGCTTGCTCTTGACCTTTAATTACAGTGCTTTCAATTGCGCCGTTTTGACTAATGTGGCTTCTAAATTTAGCAAGTAATTTTGCGTCTTCAGCAAAGCGCTCCATCAAGATAAATTTAGCGCCTTCGAGTACCGCTTTTGTATCTGCAAAGCCTTTTTCAGCACTTACAAACTGCTCTGCTTGTTGCTCTGGGTCAAGGTTAGCATCTTTAAATAGTGCATCTGCAAGTGGCTCTAAACCAGCTTCAATTGCTATTTGGCCTTTAGTACGGCGCTTAGCTTTATAAGGTAGGTATAAATCTTCAAGTTCAGTTTTACTTTGTGCATTAGTTATATCGGCACTTAGCTCTGGCGTTAATTTATTTTGCGATTCGATGGTCGATAAAATAAAACTACGGCGCTCTTCTAGTTCACGTAAATACGATAAACGCTGCTCTAAAAGGCGTAATTGGGTGTCGTCTAGGCCGCCGGTAACTTCTTTTCTGTAGCGGGCAATAAAAGGAACAGTTGCGCCTTCATCAAGTAATTTTGTAGCTGCAACAACCTGTTGCTGCTGTGCGTTTAACTCACCGGCTAAACGTGCAGAGATATCGCTCATGCAAAAACCTTTTTATACAATAAAATAAGACCAGAAGCGTGTTACTGGCGCCGTTAATTGCTTGAATAATATCACAGGAGGTAGTAATAAAAAGCTCTTAAAGCAAGCTATTTCACTTGCTTTAAGATGGTTGGGAAGGGAGTAAATCAATTCAACTAAAAGAGCGCCCTAGTGAGGATGCTCAATGTTTTCTAATACTTCACTGAAAGAGTGAGCAATAGGGCTAATATGTAGTGGAATATGTAATGTTTTAGCTATTTGGCGAGCTGAAATTAAACCACAAATTTCGCTACTTGCTGTTGTTACTAATAAAAACATTACACCTTGATGCTCCATTGTTTGCAGCGCATCACCAATACATGCATAGCTTAAACTTTGCATGCTTACACCTGTAAGTCGGCTAATTGGCGTCATAATATCGCGCAAGCTTACTTCACTTCGTGGGGTATTTAAACGCTCTGCAATAATAGTAATTTTAGAGCTTTGTAAATCGGCGCTAGAAACAAGACCAATCAATTTTTGGTTCTCGTCGGTTACTAAAACAAAATCAGATTGTTGTGCACTAACTTGTTTAAGTGCATCTGTAATCGTTGTTGTATGCTCTGCACGAATAGGCGTTTTTTGAGTAAAGTTATTTACCATTTTTAGCGCTGGAGATGATAAATCAATCAATGGTTGGTCATCTGCAAATGTGCTTGCAATAACGCCGTGAGAAACATTTAGAGTACGTAATTCTTTAAAGTTAGACATAGTAGTCACCTTAGTAGTTATAAAATTTAATTAAGTTGTAAAATAATGAATTAAATTAAATAGCTAGGTGGTCCGCGTTGGTACGCAGTGCTAAAAGGTCTGTTTAGATTGGTGCTCTTATAAAAAGAATCTACGACATTAGGAAGTGGTTGAGGCGACCTAAAGGTAATAGTATTAACGTGAGAGTCTACGTCAAAATCGAGGTTTGCTTGGTCAGGAATGTCACAAGCAATAAAGTGATTAGATAGTTTAGCGTTATCAAGGTTTACTTCAGTGTTACTGGCATGCAGCGTCAAACTTACACTCATTAAAAGTGCAAACAATACGGCATTATTTAATATGCGCTGTACTATGTTTGACATAATCACGACCTTAATTAACTGCTTTCAAATTAAACAAATCAACTTGAATAATTCAGTTATAGCTTATTGCTTTAATTTACACAATCAAAAGTTAACATGATCTGAATCAAAACTTTTTATTTCTTTTTTTGGTAATCGATACTGTTTACATACCACTGCTTTTTACCCTGAGGAGTAGGTACTTCAAAATCGTCATCTACTTGTTTTTTAATCAGCGCCCGCGCCATAGGTGAGTCTATTGATATGTAATCTTTTCGGTCGTAAATTTCATCAGGTCCGACAATTCTGAATTTTTTAGTTTCACCTTCTTCGTTTTCAATTTCGACCCATGCACCAAAAAACACTTTTCCATCTTGAACGGGAGAGTAGTCGATGATTTTTAAATCAGGTATGCGTTTGCGTAAATAGCGTACACGACGGTCAATTTGGCGTAGCAAACGCTTGTTATATTGATATTAGTTCTACTCTACTAACCATACTAATTATCATTAAATGAGTAATATAATTTGCTAAATCAATATTAATATTCTAAACCTAGTTGTATTAGTGTCACTAACTATATACTTAATAGTACAATTTATTGGATTGGTATTTTGGCTTATATTCTAAAACGGCGTGTCGATTATAAAGCAAATCAATCTGTCTTGTCTGTTAGCTTGCCATTACTCATAACAGATAAAGGTATATTAGTTTCACATCTTAGATTTCTTTATACAAAACGTAATAAATCTCAGTCTTGGCTTGAACGAAATGTGTTTGCGGTTGAGCAACTGCTTAAGTTTATGAATGCTCATACAAGTACATTCACATCAGCAACTGAGCTATTACGTTCGTTTGTTGATGTTCTCTGCTTTGGCTCAATAGATGATTCACAGAATGATCCCTCGAATTTGTATTGGTCCCCGCGAAAGGTTGAAGATGTTAATGTGTTATTGAGTCATATCAATTGTTATTGTGACTATCTTGATGAAATCTATGGATATGATCTTCCTAACCTAAATCCATTAAGAAAAGCTACTAGAGCTGAAGAACGAATGCGCTGGTGTGCTTACTATAAACGTGAATCTAATTGCTTTTTAAATCATCTGAGTAACCCATCTAAAAATAGATTCGCAATGATACGAAGCATTCAAGGGCCAATGAATCATTTACTATCTATTGAGTCTGTAAATCGATTTCCAGAAGAGTACTTTCAACGCTTCTTGAAATATGGATTTCTCAATCATCGAACAAGAGAAGTTGATTTCGGATGCGTCCTAATAGTTATGTTAATGCATTATGGTGGACTAAGACTATCTGAATGCTTTCACATATATATTCGTGATATTACTATTGATGTAAAAAATAGTACGGCAATTTTTTCAGTTTTTCATCCAAGCGATGGAGCTAGTCCAGAGCTAGGTTTCTCTAATCGACGGGAGTATCTAAATACTCGCTTTCGACAAAAACCACGCAATGAATATAAACGCTCTCATAGGCTTTATTCAGGATGGAAGCAACCTCGATTAACGAATCAAAATCTTTCTTTTGATGTCATGATATTTCCAAATAACAAAGCTAAAGAACTGGCTTGGTTACTGGAACAATATTTAGCAGTAAGAGTTACTGGAAATCATCCATATCTTTTTACTAACTCAAATGGAGACCCTGAATCTAAAAAGAATTTTATCCAAAAGTATAAGCGTGGAGTCGAGCGAATTGGACTTGAGGCTGGAAAATGCTTCGGTACTAGCCCACATTCTCATCGGCATTCTTATGGATATAGTTTAAACCAAGCCGGCTTCAATCAGTTAGAGATACAAAAAGCTATGCATCATAAAAGTATTTTCAGTTGTTTGGTTTATTTGAAACCTAATGATATCGATATTCGTAATGTAATGAGAAAGAACGATATATGAGAAAGTACTTTTATCGAGAATACGCACTAGCCAAAAAACATGCACAATTGCTTGGTGTAAAAACGACCAAAGAATATAAACTAAGATATAAAGAAGATCCGCTGCTAGTTAGTACGCCCAATAATATCTATAAAAATGAATGGGAAGATTGGGAGAGTTTTCTTGGCACAAAAAAAGAATTTTATGCTAAATTATCTGATGCTAAAAAAGCAATACAAGCACTAGGCGTCAGTACAAGGGAAGAGTATAAGAGACAATATAAATCAGACCCTTTACTGATTAGCACACCGAATATTTACTATGAAGATGACTGGAAGGGTTGGAGAGATTTTTTTGGTACTAATCAAAATTTTTATAGCTCTATCGATCTCGCGGAAAAAGCTGTGAGTGTGTTGGGTATTACGACAAGTACTCAATATATGGCACAATATAAACAAGACCCACAGTTGCCATCAGTCCCAGGAATAACTTATTCAAGCGAATGGAAAGGGTGGAAATCTTTTTTAGGTAAGGAAAAAGAGGTATATACTTCGTATAGCTTAGCTCAAAAAGCTGTTTTAGATCTTGGAATTAAGACCAAAAAAGCTTACATTTCGTGTCGTAGGAATGATCCTCTACTACCTTTCTCCCCTGACAAGGTATTTTTTAAAGAGTGGGAGGGTTGGCAGCATTTTTTAAATACATTTGATGAATCCTACTTTGATTTAAGCTCGGCAAAAAAAGCAGTTATATCTTTAGGAATTCAATCTAGTAGTGAATATGTTAAACGCTATAAAGAAGACCCCAGACTACCAGCGAAACCAACTAGAAAATATAAAGATGAATGGCCTGGCTGGTTTAGTTTTCTAGGAAAAGATATTAAATTTTATGAAAGTTATGAACTTGCTCAAAAAGCAGCTCTAAAGCTTGGTATAATTTCAGTAACTGAATACCGTGAGAACTATCACAACGATCCAATGCTCCCCGGTATGCCTAATAAAAAGTATGCCAAAAGTTGGCATGGTTGGCCCCACTTTTTAAATAAAACTTACAAGTTTTATACTTCTTACGCAGATGCCAAAAGTGCCACTCAAGCACTAGGAATTAAATCTAACAGCGAATATAAGAAACGTTTTAAAGAAGATCTCCAACTACCATCACAACCATATAAGGTATATGAAGAGAACTGGATAAACTGGGGGGATTTTTTAGGTAAAAAGCTTATACAGTTTTATCTGACATATGAGGAAGCTAAAGTTGCTGCAAAAAAACTAGGAGTCACTACATTAGTTCAATATAAACAAAAACGTTTGGATGACCCAAAACTTCCATCTTGTCCAGACCAAGTCTACTTGAAAGACTGGCTTGGCTGGAAATTTTTTTTAAATACTTCAAAGAAAGAAAAATATTTAACTCTTATTGAAGCTATGCAAGCCACGCAAGCAATGAATATCACTTCTCTTAAGGAGTATAAAAGTAAGTATCACTTAGATCCTTACTTACCAGCAAACCCCGGTGTAAAATATTGCAAAGAATGGATTAATTGGCATACTTTTCTAGGAAGTACCCCTAAATTTCATAGTTATGAAGAAGCACAGGAGGCTGTTATTGAATTAGGTATCAAAACAGCTGCTGAATATCGAGAAAGCTATAAAAAAGACTTGAAATTACCATCAGTTCCACGACAAACATATATCCATAGATGGGAGTCTTGGCAAGTCTTTCTTAAAGTAGCGAGCAAGTTTTATTCCACTTATACAGAAGCTCATAATGCAGCGAAAGCACTAAAAGTATCCTCTTTGTTAGAATACAAAACCAGGTATAAAGAAGATCCACGTTTAACTGTAAAACCTTTTTCTATATATGCAGATGATTGGATAAATTGGACAGAGTTTCTAGATTTGGAAAAGAAAATTTTTAAGTCTTATGAAGATGCTAAGAAAATTATCCAAACTTTAAATGTTATTAGTTTTGCCGATTATAAAAAATGTCCTTTAGCTGATTTGCATTTACCTAAAAACCCTGACAGCTATTACTCTATTAGTTGGACAAATTGGATAGATTTTGTCTTACCTGAAATCGTTGATAACTTAGAAATACTCAAAAAAGCATGCAAAATACTTAATATTAGTAACTCGAAGCAGTACCGGGAGGTACAAAAAAAATATAAACAATTACCTGGCAAGCCAGATAAGAAGTTTGAAAATTGGGTTGATTGGTATGATTTATTAAACATCTCTCGGCCATATTCATATGAAGAACTACGTTTAATAGTACTTAAATATAAATGTAAGACTTTAAAAGATTATAAAAATATGCGTACGAAACTACATGATCCGCGAATTCCTTCTTCGCCAGAAGAGACTTATAAAACATGTGGTTGGACAAACGCATATAATTTTCTTGGGACAAATAGACCATATCAAATTAAATATTTTGATCCAAAATGGAAATTATGGTCAGATTCCATAGTTGAATTTTTGAAATCTGCTAAAGCTGGTGATACAAAGGTTAAAGATTTATGTGAGTTTGTCCGTGAATATATTGAACCTAATAATTATGAAGTATCTCCTTTAGAGTTCCTTATAAGGGATAAAACTAATATACAACCAATGTTAGATTTGTTTGAAAAGGAATCTGTTTTACGTAAGAAAAAGTGGTTATTTTCAGTTAATGAGTTTTTAAATTGGACTATTGTTAACTTTTTAACTGTTGAAGATCCTGAAACGGGAGAAATTTCTAGAATTAAAGGAGCAAGAAACCCCTTTGTCCGAATTAACTTTGATGATGAAATAGCACCAGTTTTACTCAATGAAACAAATAAATTAGCTTTGCCTTATCAGTTTGTAAAAAGTGCTAGAGAGTGGATATTCCCTCCTAATGAGATTCAAAATAAGACTAACTATTCAGATCTCAAACACCTTCACAGAAGCTCAGCAGATTGGATTCAAATCAATGATTTATCCCTTATTGATGATACAGATCCTGATTGTATTATCAGGCAGGAAGGAGATAGAACATTCCTTTGGCTACCAATATACTGGACTTATACATATGCATTAATGCAGTTACCTGCAAGAGGAAGACAAATTGTTTATTGTGATTCGGGTGAGGCAGATGCTGAAGTGCCGGATATTAAAAATGGAGCAATTATCTGGAAACCAAATCGGAATAAGTTAACGGGTCTAACAAAACAACAAAGTATGATAAACAAAACCAAAGATAATGACTTTGGTGTCCATTATACTTCAAATAAAACTCACTTTAGTGGTGAAGGTTATACCATAGCATTTATGCCAATCGAATTAGCTTATTGGCTCATTAAGTTGAGAAAGTGGCAAGAAAAGTATAACCCTATTTCAAAACCAACAAAGTGGTTTGATTGTAGGCGAACTAATTTAAATGAGGTACAGAGAAAACAAAAAGGTATTAATTGTTTTTTGTTCAGAGATTATCAAAATGAAGAGCCTGGTTTTTTTGGATCTCGTTTAGCAAGCCGCCTTGCAGCAGCACTATTTTTTGCTTCGAAAGACCAACTGACTTCTGCAACTTATGCTGGAAAAAGTTTCAAAGAATGTCATCTTCAACTTGAACAGCAAGAGGGCATTGCTCTTAGCTTATTTAAATCTGAATATACTCCTCATTCTATGCGTGTGAGTTTAATTAATGCATACGTTTATGAGTTTGGTATGCCACTGGAAGTCATCATGAAGCTAGTTGGCCACTCATCTGTTGTGATGTCGATTTACTACTTAAAAAGCGATAAAACGGGGGCTAATCTTCGTGAAAAATTGAAGCTTGGTGAAAAACAAGCTTTAAGCAATGGGTCGGATACTTTAAAAAGCTTTATTGAATCCCAACGAATTGAAGAATGTAAAAAGCAATTACTTGGAAATAACCCTGAATTTCTGCAGACTTTAAACAATAGTAGACCTGCTTCTAGCTATCTGTTTAAGGACTTTGGAATCTGCCCTGTTGGCGGTGCGTTCTGTAGAGAAGGCGGTGATGCGGTTGCAACAAAGGCAAATATATATCACCCTGTGAATGCAGGTTACCTAGGTGAACAAAACTGTATTCAATGCAGGTTTTTTGTCACAGGTCCAGCTTTTATGATGGGTCTTTCAGCACTTTTTAATGAGGTTAGTTTAGCCGTTAATACTCAATCATATCGCTTTACAAGCTTAGAAAAAGAGCTAAATAATGCAGCTAGCAAAGTAGATGTTATTTCACATGAGTTGTATAAACAAAAAAATCAGCAATTAGAAGATGAAAAGCAACAGCTTCAAGCTCTCAGACGCAAATTAAATTCAGAAATTGAAACTAGAGCTAAAAAGTTGGATCTGTATATGGCTGACATGAACTCGCTTCATAAGCATCTGACCAATTGTCAAAAAGTAATAAATAACGATAAGCAACAAGAAGGTTCAAAGCTTCAGTTAATAGTACCTAATGAGTTTGAAATTAGCTTTGAACTCGATGATGTTAGCAGTTTTCAGCAACTTTCAGAAGTATGTGAGAATGCTGAACTTTATCATAGCTGTAGTGATGAACTAGCAGTTACACGGAGAAGCCAGGCTCTTGATAGGATGTTGCTGAACAATGGAATGAATCCTCAATTTATCTTTCTAACAGAGAAGCAGCAACTTGCGGTTGGCAATCAAATGACACAGCTTATGCTGTCAAGACTTCAAAGCTGGGAGAAGCTTGATAAGCTAATAAATGGTACTTTAGCTTTAAACGACTTTTTAGAAAAAGAAAGGTTGACCTTAATGGATATTAAATCATTATTCGCAAGCTCAACACCGTTAAATCAGGTAGATTAATATGACAGAATTATCGCCTAAAACAGTACTTGAACAACTTAAAAAGCAAACATCATCTCGTGTCCAATGCTCATTAGATGCAATTTTTCAAGTCTGTACAGAACAAAAAGAACGCGGCTTAAATGAATTTGGTTACTCTATTATTGCACGCCTTGGCAAAGGTCGTGGTGTTCCGGCAGCTCAAAGTTTGCGCAATAAGACCGGAGAACCATACCAAATCTTGATCGCGAGTTTTATAGATTCAAACTTCAAACCGGATAAATCAACAATTAGTTTGAATAAAGGAAAAAGCTTCTCTTGGATAGAAAAATTAAAAGACCCTGTAGTTAGGCTGCAAGCTAACATTCTCTACTCTC
The DNA here is from genome assembly GCF_000497875.1 of Pseudoalteromonas sp. S8-8. NCBI lineage: Bacteria > Pseudomonadati > Pseudomonadota > Gammaproteobacteria > Alteromonadales > Pseudoalteromonadaceae > Pseudoalteromonas > Pseudoalteromonas sp. S8-8. The sequence goes on along the minus strand of NZ_AUTR01000067.1, from coordinate 13,070 downwards.
AAAAATTAGCAGCTGAAAAACTAGTAAAGGAAATTGTACCGATTGATCAAGTCATAGAATTTTATGACGGTGGGTCGTCTTCGTCACCACACTCAAAATTGACTGACTTAGAAAGAGAAGCTCTTGAATACCTCATATCTAAAGAGTTTATGCGCCGAGCTGGTTTGGAAGTGGGGCCAAACGGTAGTATATTATCAAGTAATGATAAAGATAATTTTCTCCCGGTTGCAATTTTAGATGCTGTTAAAAAAGCATTGCAGTATTTGTAATAGTGGGATGGGACAAACCATTTGTATACGAATCTAATAACGCGTGAAGGATTAGAAGGTCTTAATAAAGAGCTTAATTATCTTTGGCGCGACTACAGGCCCGAAATAACAAAAAAAGTAGCTTGGGCTGCTAGTCTTGGCGATCGTTCAGATAATGCTGATTATAAAGAAAATAAAAGGTTACTTAGACAGATAGATTCTCGAATTAGGTTCCTTAGGAAACGCATCGAAGCAGTCAAAGTTATTGACTACTCTCCTCAACAAGTCGGCAAGGTTTTCTTTGGGGCATGGGTAGAGGTTGAAAATGATAATGGTGAAACAAAAGCTTTTCGCATAGTTGGCCCTGATGAGATCTATGGTCGTAACGATTACATTTCTATTGACTCTCCTATGGCCAGAGCGATGCTAAAAAAGGAAGTTGATGATGATTTTCAAGTTAAAACGCCAGTAGGGATAAAAGAGTGGTTTATTAACAAAATTGAGTATAAGTAAAGAGCTAGTACAGCTTATGCAACAACTAACTTGAAAAACTCCGAAAGAGAGTATTTATATTTCAGCCTTCTGAGCTTTAGTCATCAAAATCTCTTTTGGTATAAAGACGGTTAGTCTGCTTAGAGCGATAACCGGACATTGATAATTGCGCTATATAAGTCGTTATTACTCAAGTGATACTGTGTTAAGTCTTTCTCTTTTTTATATAATAAAATAACTTAACTCAGCATAATATTTATGATTGGCACTAACTTATACTATTTGCTATTAATAGAAGCTCATAAAATAAGGACGTTTTCACGCTAAAATAGGGAAAGTGTCCTCTGATAAAGCTGTTAGTTTACAAAAAGGATTTTGGTAGTGTTTGAAAGTATTGCGATCTATTCAGGGTTAATTGCAACAATCTGGATCTTCATTGGTGTTTATGTTGCGAGCCGATTTTATAATGGTTACAGCCATTCTAAACAATTTTGTAGTGAGTTAGGCGCAACAGGCAGCCCAACAGAAAAATTGTCTCCCTTAATTAATAATTACCCTCTAGGCTTTTTCTTTTGCTTTTTCGGTTGGTATTTGGCGCAGCTATCAAGCGTTTCAATTTTAGTAAATATTGCGGGTTGGTTAGTTATAGCTCATGGCATTGGTACATGGGTAGCAGGGTACTTTCCTATGGACGCTGATCCATTTACTAAAAATCCAACTTTTAATTGTAAGGTACACTCTTGGGCTGGTTTTATTATGTTATTGTCGCTAGTTGTAGCACCAATATTAGTAGCTATAAGTCCAACAACAGAAATTATCCCACTATATTTCCGTATTTTTTCAGTTGTTTCTGTTATCGCTGCTGTTTATTATCTATTTGCTATGGCTAAAGCCTTAAAATCTCAAAGTAACCCTGGAATTCATCAACGTATTTCTTATGGTTTTCAGCTAATTTGGCTAAGTGCCTTTTCATTAGTGTTAGCGTAATTGTAAACTAATCGGGTAGCCGGAGGTCTCTAATCTCCAGCCCCCACACCACCCATCATGCGGGTCCGCAATGGGCGGTTCATCTCCCGTAATGGATATTGATCCAAATATCTTTCAATGACACTAAACCTTGTGACGCTAAGTAATCATTACCTAGCGCAATGTTAATTCCTTTTGTTTTTGAGCTTCTACAAGGGCCTTTACTGGTGATACCACAGGCTATGGCGAGTCGTTCGCTAACACCCAATTTCATTAAACTGCGTACTTTGGTGCGAGGTTTACGCCATTGCCGCCAGTAGCACATTCTTATACTACGGCGGATCCAATGATCTAAATCCACTGTTAGTTGATAAGCGTTAGCTATTAGGTAGTAGTGTCCCCAGCCGCGTAAATACTGCGTGAGTTTATGAATTTGTACGGTCATTGAGATCCCCCAGTTGCGGTTAGTGAGCTCTCTTACATTTGCTTTAAATTTCTTTAGCGCCTGTTCGTGGATCTGCACTTGAGCGTAACGGAAGGTAAACCCGAGAAATTTCGAGCCTGATACGGGACCGACTCGACTTTTCGATTCATTCACTTTGAGTTTTAATCGGTTAGTGATAAACGCAGTAATGTCCCGTTGGATTATTAGCCCTTCGCTTTTCGTTTTTACTAAAATGATTATGTCATCAGCGTAACGTGCAAACTTAAGGCGTTTGTAGGTTAACTTCTTATCTAATTCATCGAGTAAAATGTTGGAAAGCAAAGGGGATAATGGCCCACCTTGAGGGACTCCCTTGGTTGACTCAAACCACAGACCGGTTTCGCGCTCTGCTACCCCTGCTCGCAGATATTTACCGAGTAGGCGCATGAGTGTTTTGTCTTTGATTTTACGAGCAACACGATTCATCAGCATGTCATGGTTTACTTCATCAAAGAACTTAGACAAGTCGATATCAACCGCTGTTTTATAACCTTGTTTAACACAAGATTGAACATGGCTCACTGCTTGACTGGCTCTTTTATGATGGCGATAACCATAACTATGTGGTGAAAATAGAGGCTCAAAGTAAGGGCTAATCACTTGAGCAATAGCTTGTTGGATCACTCTGTCGATAACAGAAGGGATCCCAAGCATTCGCTCACCGCCATCGGGTTTGGGTATCATCACGCGTTTGACTGGCAAGGGTTGATAAGTGCCGCTAAGTAATTGTTGTTTAATACCCAGCCAATGTAACTTAGCGAAGTGATTAAATTCTTCAATACTCATATTATCAATACCCGCAGCCCCTTTATTGCGTTTAACATGTTGCCATGCTGCACCAATATTGTGGTTGCTTAGTACCCTTGCCATCAGGTCACGATCTGTTTGGTTATATTCATTCGAGGTATTATTCACAGCAGAACGCTGTTCATCACTATCACAACACGGTGATCTATGTGAATTCAAGTTCAATTGTAGTATCTCCTCTGGTTAAGATGTTCAGGCCTTCACCGTGTCCCCTCCATTACGATGGGCGTTTGGCTACTATGCCGTCTGCTGACTTCTGATAAATCACTCTAGCGATTACTCGATAAAGCGCGTCTAAACTAACGCTTGTTTACTGCTATTTCGCTCGCTATAGGTCGCAGTAACCAAAGCGCCAAGGGTTGAACAACCAGTCCCTACTGGTAACGCTACAAGCGTTAGCGCGTATGCGTGTTTATCAGATCTCCCCGGATAAGGAGCATCGACTTTCTCTGCACAACTGCATCATTTACGGTGGCCGTTAGATCACATGACTTCGCTATCTTGTGCTAGCTCGTCTCCAGCCTACGCCTCATATGATGTTTTTGTTCATTAGCTCGCAGATTTGCTAGGGGCTTCCTCCGAACTATCTCTCGCGATTTAGCCCTTGCCATTCGCTAGTAGTTATCGTTTAATAACAGTGTGTTATTTAAACGGTGATCTTCCTACAGAGGACTTTCACCTCATAAGTCAATGCCCATGTCGGGCGTACACAAGGACAAAAAACAGTTGGTTTTTGCTCCTTCGTCGCTAATTTTAACCAACTATTTTTTGCCTGTTAACAGGGCGTTACGTGTCAAATAAGGGTGGCGTTAACCTATGAAGGATGAGAAGTATCAAAGAAGCATTGGCTTACAATGCCCCACTTGCGGTTGCACTGACTATGAGTATGAGCAAGGCGTTGATGAAACTATTGAGCTTGCTAAATGTGCGTCTTGTGGCCGTGAACTTACAAAGGATGAGTTAGTTCATGAGAACAGTGAAAATATTCAAGAGCATGTTTCTGAAATAGGTAAGAAAGTTACTGAAGATCTAGCAAAGGAGCTGAAAGCTTCGCTAAAAGAAGCCTTTAGGGGCAGCAAAAATATAAGGATTAAGTAATGCCAGTAACAGTTGATGCCGGTGACATTATTGCTGGTCTTGCACTATTAATGTCAGCTTATGCAACCTGGCGTACCACAAGCTTTAATGAAAAACAGAAATCCCTTATCGAAAGCCAAGAAAAGCTAAATAACCTTTTGCTCGAGAAAGAAGAAAGCGAAGCTGTTAGTGGCAAAAAGGCCGATTTGGGTGCATCGTTTGTAAAGCTCGGCAGCAACAAGCACCGGCTGAAGATTTGGAATAAGGGTAGTGCTACTGCAAGGAATATCAGGTTAGAGTTTCCCGAAGGCAATGATGTACTTATACAATCCGATGTAGATGAAAAGTTTCCCTTAGAATCTATGGAAAAATTTCAGTCTGTAGAGTTGATCGCATCTGTTCATATGGGAACTAAAAGTAAGCACGTTATTCGTATAGTTTGGGAAGATGACTCGGAAAACCATAATGAAAAGCTCGTATATCCCACGCTGTAAACACGTAACAAGCGCGTCAATTAGGACGCTAGCAAGCTAACGCTTATTAAGCGGGCGTTATGCGATTTTTGAATGGTTCAGCTTTTAAGTAGAAGGATTATATAAGTTAATGACTAACTCGAATGAACTATATGCCCGCGATGATTTTGTTGCATGCGGCTGGAACTATGATGTAGCGGTTGAAAATCATTATGGGTACTCCTCTGTTATGCGAAGCCTTGAAGAGAGTGCTAAGGAAAAGTTAGAGTCAGGGTTAGAGGAGCAAGGAAAAATCCTGAGCTTATTAAGTCGTTCTGCCTCAATGATGCTTTCTCCTACCAGCTTAAATGAACCTTTCAAGCCTTACTTTCAAGACTTCCAAGCAGGAAGACGATCACCGCTTCCGGAAGACTTTACTGAAGCCGAACTGCAGTTTTTTGATGAAATTCTGGAAGATATTGCAGAGCCATGGCTAAAGTCACGGTTAGCGGATTTACTATGGTTATGTAAAAAACCTAGAAATCCAGATTATGCCAAAACAGCAATTGATTCGTATACTTCTCATGGTTTGGATTCTGACACATGGCATCGTGATGTAAACGATTGCTGGGAAAGGGCCGCAAGACTTTGTATGCAACTAAGAGAGTTTGATCGACTTGATGTAATCAAGAATCAACTATTCGCTGCATTTAGACTTGAGCATTCGAATTGTAAGTTCATGACCTTATGGCTTGCTGAGTTGATGGATAAGCTCAATATTGATTCTGATTTCAAAGACGATATCGCCTCTACGCTATTTAATAGTGGAAACGATTTAGTGGATTTGGGTGACTTTAATTCTGCTAGATCTTATTACGAGTTGTCGGCCAAGAAATACAAACAATCTGATGATGAAAATGGATGGCTAGAATCTCTTGTTGCTCTAGCTGATTGCTTTGAGAGAGAGGCAGACTCTAGGGCTGCTGGCAGTAATATGGTTGCAAACTCATTTTATGAAAATGCAATACAGGCCTATCGACGTATTCCTACAAAGCATCGTGACGGTTTTAACGTCAGCGAAATAATCGATGGTATTCGAAGGAAAATATCAGTAACAGGAAAGGAATCTTTAGGTGAAATGGGTTTGGTTAAAACCCCAGGAGTAGATCTATCAGATACTATTGAAGCGTCCAAATCCCATGTATCTGGAAAACAGTCAGTGGAAGAGGTATTAATCTACTTTGCAGGGCTGTCCTCTGGCCCAAATTACAATGCCTTACGTTCAGGTGCTCAAGAAAGTATGCAGGATGACCCAATAAGTAGTTTATTCGGCTCCACGCAAATGAGTAGCGATGGACGTGTTGTTGGGAAAACTCCACCGATGAACCTTAATGCAGGTGAGGGTGACCAAGATAACGAGACTGTGTTAAACAGGCAGGTTCAGCAACACTTTGGAATAGAGACTCAATTAGTAGTAGAGGGGCAAATATTACCTGCATTGCGACAGATCTTAATGGAGCATAGAGTGACAAAGGAGCTATTACAGGCTCTTTGTCATCATTCTCCAATTGTCCCTGAAGACCGTACATATCTCCTAGGGCATGCTTTGTGGTTAGGCTTTGAACATGATTTTGGAAGTTCTATTCATTTGCTATGTCCTCAAGTTGAGCACATCGTTCGTATGAAATTAAAAGAAGCTGGTGCTCACACTAGCAACATAGACCGAGATGGTATTGAGCATGAAAACGGTCTCAGTACATTAATTGAACTCCCTCAAGCTTCTCAGGTATTCGGAGAAGACTTATGTTTTGAGTTAAAAAGTATATTTACTGACTCTCTGGGGGCGAACTTAAGAAATGAAGCTGCTCACGGTTTATTAAGTGATAATTCTTCATCATCAATATCAACTGTGTACGCATGGTGGATGATCCTCAGAATTGTTGTCCACTCCTTAGTCGGGGCAAATGGAGCTCACGAAGAGGAAGTTAATGAGCCTTCCTGTATTCAAGGCGCATAACATGTTGCTGCACTCGGAAAAATTACTCGCTACGCTCCCAATTTTCCGGTGAGCAAGGCGTTATGCATAGCAAGGAGTAGGCTTGGTTCATATCGAAAGCCCCACAGCAATAATTGTCACCGTAGGGCTTTTAATAGTCTTCATGTTCTTCGGCTTCAATCTATTCATGATGGTTTTAGAAAGAAAAATTTCTTTTTCTGAATTAGAACAGTTAAAAAAACAGTTATCTGCAATGCTTAGCAAAACTAAGAACCCTAAAGAATATAAGCTAGCAAGGCTCTATTTATGGGGTAGCATTTTAACTCTTGTCGGGTTTATGGCTTATTTGGAGCTTGGCTATGCATAACAAAGCAATTAATTTCGCACCTGCGGTGCCGGACACAAACTCGCTGGCTGTGCTCGTGCCTCGCTATTTTAGCCAACAAGTTTGCGCTGTTTATTCGCGGCGTTATACGTTTAGGGAGGTTTGGTGAACGGAATCTGTGCTTTATGCCATAAATCGGAAAAACTGATAGATAGCCATTTTATGCCTAAAGCTGTTTACCGAACTATTAGTAAGGGGTTCCCTGAACACGGAGAGAACATCGTTTGGATTTCAGGGCATGAAAAATCTGCAGCCTACACCTCAAAGCAAGCAAAGAAACACTTACTTTGCGCCAATTGTGAAGCTGCCTTTTCTAAAAATGGTGAAGATAAAGTTCTCCCTTTTATGGCTAAACCTAATGGCTTTAAATTGGCGACAAAGATAAAAAAGTTTAAAAAACTATCGGGTGTAAAAGATGAGGTTTGGTGTTTCCCCTCTAGTGATGACTACGCTTTAGGTTTTTTGTATTTTGCTGTCAGCATTGCTTGGAGGTTATCATCTACGGATTGGAGCAATTATGGGATGCCGGAGACAAAAAACTCAATACGTGATGAGAGTATGTTGTCTTTCTCTAAATTTTTACTTGGAGAAACAAAACTTCCGAGTAATACATTTTTAGCCGTATACGTAGACAATCAAAAAGTTGATACACCGTCAATGGGATTTCCAATCCGTTAAAAATCATACTGGTTATCAGCATATTGTGTTTAATATTCCAGGATTAAAATTTAGTTTGTTAGCTGGTAACGATCCTGGAGCAGGAATTCTAGAAACGTTTTCGCCTAATAAAACGAATGTATATTTCGTAAGTCGAAGTTTAAAAACACACCCAGATTATAATTTTGTTGCTGATTTTCTAAAAACTAAAGCTGTAGCTAAAGGGCGATTAGCAAAAGAGTTCAGTGCAAAAAACGTATAACAAGTGACTATGGTTACGACCGTCCACTCATGGCACTTAGCTGAACTTCGCCAAAGAGCTACAAGCAAACATTGAATTATTGGTTTTAATAATTAGCTTTTAACTAAATTTAAATAAACTTTAAAGCTGGTAGTTTGATTATTTGAACTGACCTCTATATCTCCACCGTTTGCTTGCGCTAGAGCTTTAACTATTGCAAGCCCTAAACCTGCTCCGTCGCTGTGTCGTTGCCGCGACTTATCAGGTCGATAAAAACGGTCAAATAAATAAGGTAAATGCTCAGAAGGTATTCTCTCCCCTGTATTAATCACTGAAATGCATATTTTTTCAGCGGTGGTCATTTCGCTGTTTACAGTGATTGATGAGCCTTTTGGGGCGTACCTAATTGCATTGGATAGTAAGTTTGATAATAATTGGCGAAAGTGCAATTTGTCACAATAAAAACAAAGGTTTTGACCTTTTTTATTAAATGCAATCAATGAGTCTTCAGCCAAAGCGTCAAAATACTCAAATAACACTTCAATTTCATCATGGCTTTTTAGAGTGTTTTGAACGGGTTTAATTAGCCCATTTTGAGTTTTTGCGAGCCAAAGCATATCACTAACCATTTTCGTTAATCGCTCGAGTTCTTCTAAGTTAGAAAACAATAATTCTTGATACTCTTCCAACTGCCTTTTTTTAGATAATCCAACCTGTGTTTGAGTAACTATATTTGTGAGTGGAGTTCGTAGTTCATGAGCAATATCACTAGAAAAATTTGATAAGCGAATAAATTCACCTTGGAGCCTGTCGAGCATTGAGTTAAACGACTGCACCATATTAACAAGCTCAATAGGCACTTTATTTTCATCGAGCCTTACATCCATTTTATTAGTTTGGATATCGTGTATTTTCTGACTTAAACCTCGTAAAGGGTTTAATCCTTGATGTATAGCAAACCAAGCCACCAATAAAATGAGTACCGCTGAGCCAAACATAATGGCCCAAAGGCTTTGCTGAAATTGATTGAGAAAGTGTAAATGAAAGCTCATGTCTATCGCTGTAGTAATTTTGTATTGCTGTTGCCCAGTACTTAAATTACTCACCAGAGCTCGGTAGGTGTGGGTATCATTTTGCCATGAGGTAATGTTGTTACGGTTAAAGCCAGTTGAAGCCTTAGCACTCATTACAAAATCACTAAAATCTCGTTCAGAGCTTTGAAAAATGAGATCTCCTTTTGCGGTATTTACCTGATAGTAAACACCGTGATGACCCGCTACAGCGTTAGATAATTCATTTTTAAGTTTCAGGTTTGATTTATAGTGTTGTGTTAAAACTAATTCAATAGATTGATTAATAACATGCAGTTCACTACTATCTTGCTGGAAAAAGTGATGTTTTATCGAACTATTTATTAAGGTGGCAACTAAAGTTAAGCACGCAATAACGGTTACAGCCACAAACAACACAACACGCATCGTAAGTGATAAAGGCCGTGACTTAATAGCCATCAGTTTCAACCTCTAATTTATAGCCCATACCACGAACTGTATGAATTAATTTAACAGTAAAGTCATCATCAACTTTTGCTCTTAGCCTACGAATGGCAACATCAATCACATTGGTGTCGCTATCAAAATTCATATCCCATACTTGAGAAGCAATTAACGAACGTGGCAGTACTTCACCTTCGCGCCGTAACAATAGTTCAAGTAAGCTAAATTCTTTATTACTCAATAAAATACGCTTGCCTGCACGTTGTATTTTTCGCTTTGGAATATCCATTTCTAAATCAGCAACTATCAGTATATCGTCAACTGTTTGTACTGCACCACGGCGAATAAGAGTGCGTACTCTTGCTAAAACTTCAGCAAAAGCAAAAGGCTTTATTAAATAGTCATCAGCACCAAGTTCGAGCCCCTTTACTCTATCGCCTATGCTATCGCGAGCAGATAAAAATAGTACTGAGGTTTTGTTATCTGCTTCACGTAGCGACTGTAAAATTTTCCAACCGGATACGTCAGGTAACATGACATCAAGTATTATTACATCAAATAATTCGGTCATTGCTAGGTGATGGCCGTCAAGACCATTGCGCGCCAAAGAAACCTGAAAACCAGCTTCACTTAGTCCCTGTTTTAAATAATCTCCCGTTTTTGCTTCATCTTCAACAACTAATAAGCGCATACAATTCCTTCATTAAAGTCCTAACAACTACCTCTGCAAATATTATGCAGTATCTGTCACTACAGCAACATGACACCAAGATTACAACTTTGTAATGTTCGCGTCATGTTGAAGACAGGTCTATTTTCTATACTCAATACATATTCTGCTATGAAGGAGTAAGGAAATGGGGTTTAAAAAGTCATCACAACAGGTTAGCACACCACGAAGACGATTTGTTCAAGGCATAATTGCAGGTGGTGTACTTGCTGCTTTTCCGAGCGTGTTACATGCTGCATCATCTTTAGTAGCAGGAACACTAACAGGCACTGTGCCCGAATTAAGCGGCGAAGTCATAGATCTGGTCATAGATGAATCGCCGGTTAACTTTACCGGCGTAGTACGTATGGCGACAACAATTAATGGTTCTATACCCGCTCCAACCTTGCGCTTAAAAGAAGGTGATGATGTTACTATAAGAGTAACAAATAACTTATCAGTACCGAGCTCTATCCATTGGCATGGCATCATTCTACCTTATCAGATGGATGGCGTGCCAGGTATCAGTTTTAAAGGCATTATGCCGGGCGAAACCTTTATTTATAAATTTAAGCTACAGCAAAGCGGTACATATTGGTATCACTCCCACAGTGGTTTTCAAGAAATGACAGGCATGTACGGTGCATTAATTATTGAACCGCGAGAAAACGATATTATTAGTGCAGATAACGAACATGTTATTCAATTATCTGATTGGACTGATGATGACCCTATGGCGCTGTTCCGTAAATTAAAAGTACAGAGTGATGTATTTAACTTCAATCAACCTACTGTTCCAGAGTTTTTCGATGACGTTTCAAGCAGCAGTATTTCAAATGCTCTACAGCGCCGAAAAATGTGGAATCAGATGCGAATGAACCCTACAGACTTAGCTGATTTATCTGCATCAGCAATGACTTTTTTAATGAACGGTAGTACTCCAATGGCAAACTGGCGTGGATTATTTAAAGTCGGTGAAAAGCTTAGGTTAAGGTTTATTAATGGCTCTAGTAATAGCTTTTTTGACGTGCGTATCCCCGAGCTAAAACTGACGGTTGTACAAGCAGATGGGCAAAACGTTGAACCAGTGACAGTTGATGAATTTAGATTCGGCCCTGGTGAAACCTATGACGTGATTGTTGAGCCAAAAAATGATGCGTATACGATTTTTGCTCAAAGCATGGACCGCTCAGGTTACGCAAAAGGAACTTTATCAACGGCACCTAATATTGATGCGCCAATACCTGCTCTGGATCCTGTTGAGTGGTTAACGATGACCGATATGATGGGCAATATGACCCACGGCGGTGAGCATTCTGCAATGGCTGGTATGTCAGGCATGAACTCTAAAAAAATGGATCATAGCGCAATGGGCCACGGTGCAATGGCGATGGATCATAGCAAACATGGTATGTCTGAAAACCCATTGGCGGTTGCCAGCTCTAAAGTGCGTCATGCAAAAACGGAGTATGGAGCTTCAGTTGATATGCGCGTTGATATGCCTAGAACAAATCTTGATGATCCTGGTATTGGTTTACGTAAAAATGGTCGCCGTGTTTTAACACTTGCAGATTTACACTCACTTGAAGGGATCACTAACCAGCAAGAGCCAGAAGCTGAAATTGAGCTGCATTTAACCGGCAACATGGAGCGTTATAGCTGGTCATTTGATGGCTTAGAATTTGGTAAAAGCACGCCAGTGCATATGAAGCATAATCAACGTTTAAGAGTTATTTTACAAAACGATACCATGATGACACACCCTATGCATTTGCATGGTATGTGGAGTGATTTAGAAAACGAGCAAGGTGATGTGCAAGTGCGACGTCATACGATTCCTGTTCAACCCGCACAAAGAATCAGCTTTTTAACCACCCCTCACGATGTAGGTCGCTGGGCTTGGCATTGCCATTTATTATTCCATATGGATGCCGGTATGTTTAGAGAGGTAGTCGTATCATGAAACAATTAAAACTATCTAAATCATTCGGTTTATTAATGTTAACTGGGGCTTCATTAATTAGTTTCCCTTTATTAGCGCAAAGTGAAATGGCACAAATGAATAGCGCTAAGATGCAACCACAAGGAGGAAGTGCACCTAAAGATGCAAGAGACCCTCATGCTTACTCTGCGGGAACAACTTTAACAGAAGGCCCATATGCGCTTGAGGGCAATGAGCGATTAACACTCGCTGATGAGCATCCATTTTACGCATTACTAGGCGATCGTCTTGAATATAACGAGCAAGCAAATGCAGGTGTATTTGACTTACAAGCATGGTACGGCACTACCTTTGATCGATTGGTAGTTAAAACTGAGGGGGATTTCAGCGAAGGAAGCCTTGAGGAAAACCAAACCGATATTTTATGGGGTCACGCCGTATCAGCATATTGGGATACTCAAGCAGGTGTTCGTCTTGATTACAATAAAGAAGGTGAAAATCGGCAATGGTTGGCTTTTGGCTTACAAGGTTTAGCCCCTTATTGGTTTGAACTTGATATGACAGCGTACGTAGGTGAGCGAGGCAATACCGCATTTACGTTAGAGGCAGAGTACGAACTACTACTCACGCAAAAGCTAATTATACAACCGCGAGCCGAAATTACACTTTATGGCAAAAACGATAAACAAAACGAACTTGGAAGTGGCCTATCAAGCAGCGCGATTGGCTTTAGGGTTCGTTATGAGTTTACACGCCAGTTTGCGCCCTATATTGGCGTTGAATGGAGCAATAAATTTGGCAGTACCGCCGACTATGCCACATCAAGTGGACAAAGTAGCAATAACACCGCATTTGTTGCGGGTATTAAATTTTGGTTTTAATCATTTTAAATAAGAGGTAATTATGAAGTTATTTAATTCTGCAGTAGTTATTTTAGGTTTAGTGCTTACATTTTCCGCATCAGCGCATATATCACTCAAGCAATCAACACCTACGCAAGAAGCCATGTTAATGCAAAGCCCAGAGCAACTTTCGTTAACTTTTGGTGGTGAAGTAAGGCTAGCAAAAGTCATCATCAAAGATGAAAAAAATAAATCAATAAACTTTGATTTCAAACC